>CALVFE010000012.1 GCA_944326765.1 uncultured Elusimicrobiales bacterium
AGATAAAAGCCGATCGAATCACGCGGCATTTATAGGCACGCTCCTTGCTGCCGCGGCAGGCGTAACAATGCCCGCCGCCGGATTTGAGTACCGCGCCGCAACGTTTACACACCCACGGCCCCGGCGGCTGCAAAGCCGCCGCGCACGAAGCACATAAGGGAGCTTCTTCCCGCCACGGCAAATCCCGGCCGCAAGCAAAACATGTACGCGGAAACCAAAAATACAAAAAGAGTTTAAGCGAATTTTCCAAAAACTTTTTCATACCGTTAAAATTGCACTGTTACGTTTGCCGCCACATTATAGGCGGTATAATCTTCGGTTTCCACATAGGCATGGTTCAAAAGGGTAAACCCGCCGCCCACGGTAAAGCGCAAATTCTGAGAAAGTTCATAATCCAACGAAGTACTGAAATCAAATTTTTGATAGTTCTCCGTTACTTCCACCGGCGAACGTTTGTCCGTATAAGAAAACGTGGTGTTCCAGATTACGCGGTTGGTGGCATTGTACATTTTGTTGATAAAAGGCAATTTAAAACCACGCGGCAGGTTGAAATCCCAACGCAGGTTTAAACTGGGGGTGGTTTCCGTACTGCTTTCGCTGATTTGCCCGGCCACCAGCCATTTATCATGCGAAGTATAAAGCAATTTAGGCGTTACGCGCATAGAACCAATATAGAAAGACGTCTGGGCAGAGATATCATTATCCTGGATACGTTCCAAACTCGTTCCGGCACGCAAGTCTGTTTTATCGGACTCTTTGCGCGTATAGTTAAGCACCGTATCAAAGAAATTAAACAGCATAAACCGCAAATCGCCGCCATATTGGGTGGTATATTGTTCATCTGTTCCCGTAGTAGTTTGCTCCACCCAGCTGTAACGCAGTTTGAGGTTCGAGGAACTGAACCAGCGCCCGCCATAAAAGAATTTCTCCAAATCCGAGATGGAAAACGTCATATCCGGCAGGGTTAAGCTGGTGGAGTCATATAAAGTGCCGGTCTGGTCATTGGTCTGAAGGGTTTTGGTAAAGTTATTAATCAGCGAAATAGTTTTAAGCGGAGCGGCGGCGCCTCCCAAGTTATATTGCGAAAGCGGACTCCAGCGCTGCGTGGAGGTGAAGGTATCGCGCAAAATCAAACTTTTGCGGTACCCGTATTCGCCCACATCTTTCAGCGAACTGCGGATCCACAACTCTTTGCGCGAATCGTAATCGCTGTCCACGTCATACCAGGAATCCGCGTCTTGGATACGATAGCTGGAAGAAATCACAAACGTATTAAAAAGTTTACTGTTGGGAAGCAATTCATTTCCATTCAGCGTAAGCGAAATGCCGCCGTCGGCGTTACGATTGATGGTTTTCACTTCGCCAACCCCCACCGCCACCTGCTGTCCGGAAGCGGTAATGGTTTTGGCCGTGAGGTTATTGTTTTCCACGGTGCTGATGTTATAACTTATTGACGGAGCCAGCCATTTGGTAATTTTCCAGGTACTGTTAAAACCCGTATTTTGGCTCATGGCTTTGGGATAACTGATATTTTCGGCAGAATCCACCTCATACGTGGTTCGGTTTTCTTTGCTTTTGCTCAAGCTGTAGCTGGGCGTAAAGTTAAAATTATTGGTCGGCTGGTACGTTACCTTCATATTCATTTTTTGGGTATTTTCGTCGGTATTATAATAGCTGTCGGACTCCAGATGCTTAGCACGGTCGTAATCGATGGTGGAATCGGTAATATGATATCCGGCGGTGATATTTTTAAATGCTCCGGCGGAATGTGTCAGTGTGGCGCCGTAGGTACGGGCATCATCTTTGCGTTTCATGGCATCATATTCCACGGTATCCATGGTATATTCCAGCCCGATCTGAGGCAAATTCTCTTTCTTAAAATCCCCGCGGACTACCGCACGTTGGCGATCCACCTTTCCTTTGTCCAACAAACTGATGGTGTTATAATCCGTAGTATCGGTAACCATGGGCGTTACCGTAGAAGAACGCGTCAAATTGGCTTCCATGGGAAATTCTTGAATCTTATCTACTTTCAAGAAATACTCCTCTTCCGTGATTTCCTGGTTCTTAGATACCGCCAGCGGCGTTTCAAAGTTGCTGTCCTGATACTTATATTTGGCGCCCGCACTTCCCCAGCCGTCAAGCTTTACCACCACATCGCCTTTATAAGCCGTTCCTTCCAATGTGATTGACTCGGCCAAATGAATCACATTCAGCCACACTTCTCCCCGGCTGCCGATAGCAGCCACTTGATCTAATACGGCGGTATAAACAGCATTATTCTCCAGCACTGCCTGATACGAACCATCTGGCTGAACGCTGACCGATTTCACTGTTCCGGCGGAAATTGTAAAATTCGCATCTTTATAAAGCGCCAACCCCGCCTGCAAAATACCACGGGCGAATAATTTTTCGCTGTTATCCTGCTGAGTGAAAGTATATTCATACCGGCTTTCGGTTTGAACGCCCGTAAACATCAGGCTTACTTCCCGGAAATTCATCACGCCGCCCGGCGCCCGGCGGCGCACCACGCGCACATTGTAAGACGGATCGGAAACGTTTTCAAAAGAATCCGGCACGCCGTCTCCGTCCGTATCCACCATTTCAAGCGAAATCAGCCGCCAGCCCTGAAAGTTCGTGGGAACAATAATTTTATCGAAATTGGTTTCGGTGCCCACTTTTAAGAAAAACTCCGTTCCGTCTTGATTGAGCGGGCGCGCGCCTCCTTGTTCCATGGCCCCGTGCAGCAGAAAACGAAATTCCCGATGCTGGGTAAAATCCATGCTGACAAAATTACGGTTTGCATAGAGCTCACCCGCAGGATCCAGGTCGGAATTATCGTCCCGTACCGCCGGCAATCCGATCGTGTTAAATTTGATGTTTAACGCCTGATCAAGCGCGTTGGCCGAACCAGTGGCCTGCTTATAATTATTGACCGATCCATACAAATAATTAAACACGGTCAGCCCGTCGCCATTCATATCGGCAAAGATGGGCTCGTAATTGGTATTATCCACATTATTGATGCCGGCAACGGAGAATTCGTCCGGATTGGTGTCTTCTTGCGCATTCCACGCCGTACCCGATAAAGACACATTGGCGATTTTAAT
Source organism: uncultured Elusimicrobiales bacterium (assembly GCA_944326765.1). Classification (GTDB taxonomy): domain Bacteria; phylum Elusimicrobiota; class Elusimicrobia; order Elusimicrobiales; family Elusimicrobiaceae; genus Avelusimicrobium. Next base: position 3,111 of record CALVFE010000012.1, read on the forward strand.
CTGCCCTTTGAGTTTGCCTGTCCGTCTCATTTCGTCCGTTAATTTCAGCGTAATACGCAAATGACGAACCGCCGTCCACTGTTCTTTTTCGTCGGCCGAAAGCAAAAGCGGCATGGTGTAGGTTGTCCACGAAGTGTTGGAAGCGGTATTATTTACCAACCCGTCGATGGCGGCGCCGGCAAAACCGAAATTCCCCTGCAAGGGCATACTTTCCGCATCATACACGCCGTTGCCGTTTAAGTCCTGCGTATCGATGCGGCCGTTGGGCTGAGATTCCGGATTATAGACGTTGTTTACAAAAGGGTTGTAGCGCTCTTCCGTACCGTCCGGGTTTGTAAACAGCCAGCCGATATCTTCGTTAGGCGCCAAGGTATTGCGGCAATAAATGTCTTCCGTTTTGGGCACATTAGTACCGCACTGAGTATCCATACCGTTTGAAGAATCGGAATATTCGGAGATGTTTCCAAAAGCGAAGTTTACCTGCGGTCCGTTTTCCTCCCCTAACATCGTTAATTCAAAAGAGGTCTTGCTGGATAAATCCATACCGCTTTGGCTCAACGGATAAACGATAGAAACTTCATCGCGGCCTGTTTCGTTTAAAAACGGCTCTCCGGTTGACGGATCGATCGTAGTAGCCGGCAAGGTAAAGTCATAATTTAAAATTAACACTTGCTGCTTGTCGTTATAGTTGGCAATCGAATGCGGATTGATTTCCAGGGAAGGCAGATCTTGCGTATCCCAATGAATGGAATTTAAAAAGGCCGGTTTGCCGCTGGGGTTAGAAGCAAAAATCCAGTCCCGGAAGATCATGGACCCGCCCACCTGTTCGGTGGTTTCGTTCATGCTGTCCACCATGGCATAACCGAATAAGTTTTGATTTTTTGTGCTTTTGGCCACTTCCGCGCTGAAATCCACCGACAGCGGCTCAGCCAGCCGAATATCCTTCCCGTTAATATCCGCCCCATACACCAATAAATCTTTCGAATAGTTCCCCACCTGCGGCACCGTGCTGGGTTTTTCGCCTCCCTCTTTGAGCATGGTGGCTCCCATGATAATTTTGTCGAATAGTTTATAATCCAACCGGCCGCCCATAACGGAATTATTGGAGCTGGAACCCGTGGTCGTATCATAGGTGATATCGATGACGGAATTTTCCGTAATTTCATCGCCCTTATAGAAAGTGATAAAGCCGGAAGTATAGTCGATGTAATAATCGTTGTTGCGCGTGAGGGTGCGGCCGTTTAATTTCACGCTTTCGGATTCGATTACAATGCCCGATTCAATAAAATAGGTCTTTACGGTGGATTCATACTGTATTTTAAACGTCAGGTTTTTAGAAGAAGTCGGCGTCGTGCCATACAGTCCCGTATCGTTAATGCGATAAGCCAGATTGAAAATACCGGTATCAAAATCCACATCAATATAAGAAGGATAAGTATAATACGCACTGGTAACCGCTTGGCCGTTGGCATCTTGCAGCTGCAAGATAAAATTTCCTTTTCCGTTATCCTGCGTAATTTTCTGCGCGCCAATATTGTAGTAAGTCTTTAACTCCAGCTTGTTGGCAGTTTCAGTGACCATGGCCGAGCCCGTTTCAATGGATTTATCGTTCTCGGTTTTAATAAGCTTAATGGTGCCCGTTTTTCCCATCGTATTGCTCAGCTGGTTTCCGCGGGTATCCCGGTAATCTACGGCGATTACGCTTTCAGCGGTAATACTGCGTTTAAACGTGATGATGCCGCTGGCATAGTCCACCGTATAATCCACCCCGCGGGTTAAGAGCTGCCATTTGGCGGGATATTCCGTGCTTCCCAACACGTCCGTAGCGATTTTATCTACAGGCACATAATCGGAGGAAGTGGAAGAATCGTTGCTGTAATAATAAATTTCTTCGGTGCCGGGCGAAATGCTGCCCATTAAAGTGCGCCATTCGTCGTACGCCGTACGATCGACGGGATAGCGGATATTGCCGCCGTCATCGATATACGGCCGCACGTTTCCGCCGAATGTCAAGTCGTAATACGTGCGCCGCAGGTAGGAGGTATCCGCCAGGGAAATAATTTCCGATACGCTGCTGCCAATAAACTGTTTCTGTTTGCTGGAACCTTTCGTCTGCGAGCCGATTAAATAGAGGTTGGCATTGCCATGCTGCAAGTGCATTTTAGCGCCGAAAAGCTGTTTTTGATAAGCGATAAATTCCGTTTCCGGCAGAGAAAGATTAATATCCCCAAACTCCGCCAATTGCACCAGCTCTCCGGGTTTGCCGCGGTAAGCGACGGAGATGGTTTTTTCTTCTTCCCGTTGGTCGTCGTAATCGATATCCACAAATACGCGTTCCAAAATCTTACCCTGCATTTTAAGCTGCATTTCCTGCTGCATTTCGAATGAACTGGTATTGCGTTGGTCGATATCATTATTGGCGTCTTGCTTATATTTTTGGGCAGCCAGCACAAACCCCAGCACATAACGCCCCGTCAGGGCAATACTGGTACCGTAGAGCGGCAGCGAAAGGGTAGGATTTAAAAGCGTAAGATCGGGGATCGGCTCGGGTTCGTTGTCCAGCCGGTAAGACCCTTCCACCGAAGTAACGGCTTGGCGCCAGAACTCATCGGTAAATTTAAGCAGCTCCGCGTCGTCCGGCGGATCTTCAATCGTAAGGGCTTCTTCTTTTGCGGCTTGTTCTTCTTTAAAAATAGAGTATTGGTCTTTATCCACCAGGCTGTACGGCAACGATTCGGCGCCGGCCGGCGGAGCGGCGACGAATTGTAAAGTCAGTAAAAGGGCAACAGGGAGCCGCAGTATTTTCATAAGAAGAAAAAATACCTCATTATTTCATTCTATAATATTTGCTCTTTTCTTCCTATCAACCCTTTCCGAAATAAAAAAGGCTCCTTGCGGAGCCTTTATCCAATAACTAATTTACTCAATTCCAACCGATATCGTTCGCTGTATAATGCGATGTTTCACAATTTCAAATTCCAAAAAATCTCCATGCCGCACATCGGCAAATAAACACTCGGCCGCCGCCGGATCAAATTCCCCCGGATATTGAGGCAAATAGACTTTATGCAATAAAGTCCCATATTGATCAAAATGATATACCCACCCCACCGTTTCTTCCGCTTGCAATAGCATCACCAAACGTCCATACACTTTAAAAGGTATGCCGGCAGGAGTCATTCCTTTTTCATAACTGCCGATCAGCCATTCCAGCGTCTGGCGGGCATTCACGGCAAAAACCAACCCCAATTTGGGATCATGACCGCTGTAAATTCCCACCACCTTCCCCTGTTCATCTAATACGGGACTGCCGCATAACCCGTCAAAATCATCGGAAACATCTGGGCTTTTCATCACAATCTTAACGTTTTGTGCCAGCTGAACCTTCAGTTCGTCAATGCGGGCAAATCCGTTTGCGGCATAGGGGCTTCCCCACACAATCAATTCACTGGCTTTTGGGGGCAGTGAAGCGGCCACCTGCAACGGCCGAACATGCTTTTGCGCGGCAGGAGGCAGCGCAATAATAGCCGCATCGGGCGCATTGATTCCAAATGATCCTGCCCGATTGACGATCAGCCCATTATACACGACCGGAGTTCCTTGCGCGTCATACATACGGACAGCCACTGTCCTTCCGGCATGCCCCACTACATGATAGGAAACTACCGCATACAATTTACCCGCCCCGGAACGCACCACAAAACCACTGCCCAGCAACTCGCCATTATTCCGCCCAATCACTTCCACCAACGATTGCCGGATATACTTCTCCGTCTTAGCCAGAGGCGAAAGTTCCGTCTTTTGTAAAGCAACCCGCGCCGCCACTTGCTTTTCAATCAGGCCAGCCAGTTCTCCCGCATTTTGCTTTTCGGGGTTCCCCGCGGTATTAGCAGCAGATGATCGCACGGAAGAAATCATACCGTTAGAAGGCAGTACCGGCCGGACGTATTTCACTGGCGGAAGGAATAATTTTTCCAACTTACTGGGAGACAGAACTTCCTGCACCACAGCTTTTTGCGGAAGTTTTTGCGAAAAGCAGAGAGAAACAGTTAATAAGAAGCACAAAGCGGCCAAGAATTTTCTCATATAAAAAATTATACTCGCTTTTCTATTGCCCAACCAGGGCCGGAAGACCCAAACGATATTTAGGCCCCGAAACAAAAACTGATTTTCCCTTCCGACTAGGTTCATATTTTGTTAGAATAAAAGATATGCGTATCGGCATTTTTACCAGATACATCGCCAAAAGCCTCCTTACGTTCTTTTTAGGCGTATTAGGGGTGCTTACGTTTGTCATTTTTATGAACCAGTTCATTCGGATTCTGGATATGGCTATGACGTACGGCACAAGTTTTGGGTGGATTGTATCTTCCTTGCTTAATGTACTGCCCAATGTGTTTTGCCTAAGTGCGCCGATGGCGTTTCAAATTGCCATTCTTCTAACGCTTACCAATATGAGTGAACACGGAGAACTTATCGCCTTACGCGCCGCCGGGTTTTCATTTAAAGAAATCATCAAACCGCTTTTTATGTGCGCTCTAGTATTAACCGTCATCTTGTTTATTATGCAAAACTGGCTGACGCCGCGCAGTTATAAGCGGCTGATAGACCGCCGCAGCGAAGCGCGCAGCAAAATCACAAAAGTCAATCTCGAACCGAAAACATTTTTAAATCTGGGGGAATGGGAGTTATATTTGGAAAGCTTGGATAAAAATACCGACGAAGCCCATCAAATCCACTTGATAAAAAAAGAAGACGACGGTGCTTTAAGCACCAAAGTAAACGCCTCTACGGGAAAGGTAATTTTAACCAATACCGCCATTGGCCTGCGGCTCGAAAACGGGCAGATGCAGCGGCTTGATGAAAAAGATCCCTCCTCCTTTATTGCGGCGAATTTTGACGAATATATTATGAGCATCTCGCTTTTAAAAGCCCAATACCGTCGGCTGCGGGTGGGAGAAATGTCCACCACCAAACTCCTGCGGCGTATGCGGCAAATGCCCCTGGATCAAGAAACCATCAATGAATATCGTACCGAAATCAGTATGCGAAACGTATTGGCTTTTTCTCCAATTATTTTGCTTTTTGTCAGCTGCCCGATTGGCTTTTCTTTCGGGAAACGCACCAATAAGGGCTGGGGAATGTTATTTAGCGTGATTATCATTTTTACCTTCTATCTATTAATGACGTTGGGGCTTTCTCTAGGCAAAAAATACGGCTCGATTGCCTATCCGGGCCCGTGGCTGCCGATTGTAGCGGGGGCGTTTGCCGCCCGATATTTGTGGAAAAAGAGGTTGAACATCTGATGCGAATTTACTTTTATATCGCCAAAAAATTTTGGGGGCCGTTCTTTTTTGCGTTAGGAGTATTTACCGCGCTGGTGGTTTTGGGAGATACCTTTGAAAAAATGAAAAACCTCGGCAACGGCACCACTACTATGGTAGATTTACTGTCCTATTCCGTAGTTACATTTCCCAACTGGCTGGCCACCATTATGCCGGTAGCTTGTTTATTAGGGGCAATTTCCGTAATCTCCGAAATGGTTGCAAATGGCGAATGGACGGCTTGCGTGGCAAGCGGTTTTGCCCCGCGGCAACTGTTTAAGCCCATTATTATGTGTATTTTGGGGGTGGTCTTGTTTACGATGCTGTTACAGGAATTTATTATTCCCCCGCTAAACGCCAAATCAAACCAGATTTACAATACGCGTATTAATCCGTCGGTAGAACCGTTTAACCCGGATATGGAACGAGATGTAATTTTAAAAATCTCCCCCAATCAAATGCTTTTTGCCAAAGAAGTGAATCTAAAAGAAGGTTCCATGAAACGCGTTTCGCTGGATACTTACGACTCCGGCTGGAACATCGCCAATCAAATTGTGGCCGATCAGATGGTTTGGAATCCCGAAACCCAAAGCTGGCTGTTTTCTAAAGGGATACAACGCACTTTCGTAGCTCCAATGGATACGACGGAAAAATCGTTTGAAACGGTGGAATCGCCTGTTAATTTAAATCCATCGGAAATGGATATAGACCGAACGGAAAACAAATTATTAAGCATACGGGAATTATTCAAACGGATCCATTTTTTTAAGAGGAGCGGTTTGGCCTCTTATGCGGCGCAGACGATGATGCAGTCCAAATTAGCCACCCCGTTTGTTACGGTAATTATGTGTCTGTTGGGAATGCCGTTTGCCATCAGCATGCGGCGGAAAAGCAAGATTTTAAATATTATTGCTTCTTTAGTGATTGCTTTTACGTTCTGGTGGCTCATCACAATGTTTACTTCCATTGGGGAAAACGGCTACATCAATCCCTATGTAGCGGGCTGGGGGCCGGTATTGTTTTTCTCGGTCGTGGTATTTTTTGAATTTAAATGGCTTAAATTGTAAACGCGTTCCCTTCCGCTTACCAAGAAGAAGGCCGCCTGCTCAACAGCAGGCGGCCTTCTTATAACCAACAATACCTAGCGCGATACTCGCTCAATAGCCGAAAGCAGTTCATCGGTATCAAACGGTTTATAAAGTACGCCGTCTGCTCCCAAACGCTGGGCTTCTTCCAAGATGGTATCTTGGCGCAGCCCCGTTACAATGAGTACTTTTACCTGCGGCATATGTTTTTTGAGTTTAGCCAAAATATCCAACCCGTTTTCAGTCGGGAAAAAAATATCCAGCAGAATCAGCCCTACACCGCTGCCGTCCAATTTGGAAAACAGCTCCGCGGAACCACCCGCCTCAAAAGCCACTTCAAAGCCGGACGATTCCAACACGTTCTTGATTGCCGAACGCAAAATAACCGAATCATCCACTAATGCAATTTTTAACATTGATTCCTCTTATTTTTGATAAGGGGCTACTAACTTTTCCCCAAAATCCAATAATGCCTGCGTATCTTTTTTAGTAGCGGTTTCGGCATAAATACGCAAAAGCGGTTCCGTTCCAGACGGGCGCAAAAGCAACCACTCATCATTTTCGAAAACAATTTTAAGACCGTCAAACGTAAGCGTTTGTGCCACCCGACGCCCATTTATTTTTTTAGGCAATTTTTTACGGATTTTATCCGCCATGACCGCTTTATCCACTGGTTTGGAAATGGGCAAATCCCGGCGCATATATACAGACGCTCCATATTCTTGCGCGATATCCGCACAAAGTTCACTGGCTTTTTTGCCGGTGGTAGCCATAATCTCCAAGAACGCCAAGGAGACTGTCAACCCGTCGCGGTCTGGCAGATTTCCTTTCCAAGCAAATCCGCCCGACTCCTCCACCCCAAAGGCCACGTCGTCTAAATTCATTCTTTCGGCCACATTTTTAAAGCCCACCCCTACTTCTTCAAACAACATTTCGTACTTGCGGGCAATGCGTTTAAGCAAATATCCCATAGAAATGGTTTGCACGATATTGCCTTTCAGCTTTTTATATTTCACCAAATAATTGCACAACACCGCCGCAATAATACAAGGAGTAAGATAATTGCCTTTTTCATCTATTAAAGCCACTCGGTCGCCGTCGCCGTCAAAAGCAATTCCCAGCGCCGCCTTTTTTTCCAACACGGTTTTTTTAAGAACGGTCAAATTCTTTTCCACCGGTTCGGGCTGTTCGGCATTAAAAGTAGGCTCGTGTTCCGCCCGCAGGGCAATTACCTGTTTGGCCGGAATAAATTTTTCCAAATAACCGGCCGCAGAACCATGCATGTAATCAATGACCACCTTGGATTTAAACGCCTTTAATTTCTTTGTATTTACATGGGAAGCCACATATTTAAAATAGACGTCGGAACAATCCTTCTGTTCCGCTTTCTGCCCATACAAAAACAGCACGGAATTCTGGTCTATAAATTCTTCTATTTCTTTGGTAACACGGGAAGAAGCCGATCCGCCCGCCAGTTTAATCTTAATCCCATTGTAATGAGCCGGATTATGGCTGGCGGTTACCATAACGCTCAGCCAAAATTTATTCAAACTCAAACAAGCCGCCACCGGAGTGGAGATGGGGCAGGAAGAAAGCGTAACATCAATTTTATTTGACCGGAAAATGCTGGCAATGTCGGCGGCAAACAGGTCCGACATAAAGCGGCGGTCATAGCCGACAAAAATTTTCGGCAATTTTCCATTTTCCCCGCCGGGTGCATTTTTGTTAATATAGTCCGCCAACGCCTGCGCCACCCGGCGAACGTTTTCAAACGTAAAATCCCACGCAATGACGCCTCTCCAACCGTCGGTACCAAACCTAATTTCAGCAGCCATACACTCTCCCGTTTAGCAAGATAAAATTCATTTGCCCGGCAATCTCCGCATACTTTATAACCCACTCATTCGTTTATTTATTTCAAACGAACCTTCCCAGCGATTACAAAGTGGAGGTGGGGGGATTCGCACCCCCGTCCGAACATCTTTTCCAACCGGGCGCTACAAGTTTAGCTTCGCTTAATTAACCGCCAGCTAAGCGCGAAGCGGCACGCTTGCGGTTTGGTTCGTGTGTCTTAGGCAAAGCCGGACGAACCGCGCCCGCTTTGCCGCATTCCATATAATAACCGCTATCCTTTGGCGTATGGAAGACGCCAAAGGCGCGGTGGGACTAAGCGTTAGCCCAAGCGACTTGATTGTCGTTAGTTATTTTTTTGGCCCTATTTTAGCCGGCCTGGCCAACCGGCACTTGCTCCCGGGCGGCAACAGATACCCGTCGAATCTATTACACCCCCGTTACATACGGAAATTGTCAAAGAACCCTTCCTGAAAATGAGTATTATATTGTATCATTTCTTATAACAATTTTGCGAAACAAAGGCAATATCTTTATGTATTTGACCACCAAACCCACGGTATATTTAATTGACGGACTCAACTTGGTGCGGAGTTTTTTATATGAATTTTCCCGCTCGGAAGAAGAAACGACAAGCGATTTCCTTGATTTTTTAAGCGAAATATCGCAAGACGAACATTACGCCATGCATCAATACGAAGTGATTTTCGACGGTTCCTTCCGGCCAGTCGGCCCGCTGTACCGCGGCGGCGTACATATTTCCTTTTCGGAGGAAAACTCCGCCGATCAAATCATCTACGAACGCGCCAATTATTTAAACCAAAGCGGTACGCGCGTTATTGCGGTAACGGATGACCGCCAACTGCAGCAGTCTTTAAAGAAATTGGGGGTTAAAACGCTTTTTTGCCGAAAATTTTATAACGGCTTGAAAACCTTTGAGAAATAATTTGCGCCTTCCAGATAAAATAAAGTGCAAAAGAACATATTTTTTGTTAAAATAAATTTATAAGAGGGCTGGTGGCGGAATGGCAGACGCGACAGACTTAAAATCTGTTGACCGCAAGGTCGTGGGGGTTCAAGTCCCCCCCTGCCCACTTAACACTTCCTGCCATTCAATCAAACCCACCGGTACAGTAAATCTATGATAGAAGATATCAATCGTACGCTTTCTAAATGTCTGAACTGGGTTGGCACTGTGTTGCCGTTGGGAATCAAATTTTTCGCGGTGGCCGTTGCGGCGGCGGCCGTTTTCTTATTTTTTGATCTGCGCACACTGGGCGTATTGTGTTTATTGGCCGGCTGTTTTTGTGCGTACTTCTTCCGCGATCCGAAACGCGAAACCGTCTTCGCTGACGATGAAATCGCCTGCCCAGCGGACGGAACCGTTCTTTCCATTAAAACGGAAGACGATCCCAACTCTGTGGTAATCCGCATATTTCTGTCTATTTTTGACGTGCATGTGCAACGCGCCACAGTAAGCGGCAAAACCGGCGAAATTTTTTATAATAAAGGCACATTCTTGTTTGCCAACAACCCCGCAGCCGATAAAAACGAACGCAATTTGATTCAGCTGTTCAGGAACGGCAATCCTGCCCAATTTGCCCATGTAGAACAGATTACCGGCGCCATCGCCCGCAGAATTGAATGTTGGGTAAAGCCTCAGCAGGAAATCAAAATCGGCGGGCAGCTGGGGCTCGTACGCTTTGGTTCGCAAGTGGCGGTCTATCTGCCTAAAAATTCCGTTCGGGTATTGGTCAAAGAAGGTCAGAAAGTGCAGGGCGGGATAACCGTCTTGGGGCTGTGGAAATAGAGGCTGCTATGCAAGAAGAAAATAAAGAAACCAAAGTCGTAGAAAAATTAAAACATACCGGCGCGCTGACGGCTCCGTCGTTATTCACATTGGGAAATCTTTCCTGTGGCTTCTTTTCCATTCTAGCGGCTTCCCGCGGGCATTTTGCTCAGGCCGGCTGGCTGATTTTGGCAGCGGCAGTATTTGATATGTTTGACGGCCGCATTGCCCGTTTGCTGGACGCGGAAAGCGATTTCGGCGTAGAAATGGATTCTTTGGCGGACGCGGTTTCCTTTTGTGCCGCGCCCGCTTTTTTAATGTATTTCTTTGTACTGCATACGCAGCCGCTTTGGGGAGCCCCCATCGCGTGCGTATATACCTGCTTTGGCGTATTGCGCTTAGCCAAATTCAACGCCATGGCTCACGCCGGAGAAGGTTCCAAAAAGTATTTTTCCGGGCTGCCCGTTCCGGCGCCGGCGGCTTTACTGGCTTCTTTTGCGATTTCCTATAGCATTATGGAAGGAGATATGGGCGGGCGCAACATTCATTTGCTTACTCTGTATTTGCCGCACCTATACAACTTCGTTTGGTTTGCGATGCTGATTTTGTCGCTTTTAATGGTTTCCAACATTCCTTATGCGGCTTTTAAGGCCAAACGCGAAAAACGCCTAAGCGTATGGACATTGTTGTTAATTGTATTTTTGGTAGTAATGCTAATCCGCTTTCCGCAAGATGTAATTTTTATTGTATTTTCTCTCTATGTAGTATTTGGTCTGTTGGCCGTACTATACAGAGCGTTCCGCGGAATTAAAGTGGAAAAATAAATCGTTTTACCTTAAAAAAACGCCGGGGTTCAGCCCCGGCGTTTTCTATATACGCTTAATACCTTTATTTAGAACTCCAATAAACCGGAGTATGTTTGGCGTCTTTTGCCATGGCAGAGATTTTATAGGAATTCCCTTGTACGCCGATCTTAAATCCTTTGGGATAAAGTACTTTTTGGGTATCCCGCTGAAACTGTACGGGATCGCCGGATAACAGAGAAAGGCGCAATAAGTCATTCGTATAACTGCCATACAGGGAGTAATGCGCTTCTTCCAATAAAGCAATTTTACCCAAATGCTCTTGGGCGCGGCTGATATAAAACTGCTGCAGCAAGGAGCCTTTCCCAAAAAATTGAGTATAGGCCGTCCAGGCGAAGGCCAACAGCAGCACCGTACCTAAAAAGCGCACGAAGGTTCGTTCAAACCAAGTTCTTTCGCGCACTTGCACCACCACGCTGCCGCCGAAAAAATCCTGCAGGGCGCGGTGTTTGTCATCAAAAAAAGCCAACAAAAAACCACACATCAGCAGTCCCGCGCTGACATAATATCCTATCGCCCGCAAAAAAGCACGCGGCAGCGAAATGGAACCGCTTAAATCTTTTTTTACCACTGCAATTCCCACCAACGATTTGCCTAACGTAACTCGGTCGCCGCAGGATAAAATCGTTTCATACAAAATAAACAGGAAATTAATTCCCGCAAAAAGCAAAACGATCTGCCATACTTCCGTAACCGGCCCCATGGTTTTAAGGATAATCCAGGCAATTAACTGTGCGGGAATGAACACCACGCCGTAATCAATCAAAAGGGCTACGAAACGCTCCGATACGGATGCATACTCAACTTGTTTTTTATCGGCGGTATCATTAGCGGCTGGGGCGGAAACTGGATTTTCCGGCTCCATGATATTGATGCGGTTCTCATTCATATTTAGAATTCCTCCGTTTAGTTATTATAACAAGTTTTTCCCCGCACAAACAAAAAACGGGCGGAATGACTCCGCCCGTTTTTAAAGCCATGGTCCTCAGGCCGCAATACCCATAGAGGAGAATAACACATATACGCCAAACACACACAGCACAATGGCAATACTGACGACTACCCGCTTATCCCACGGCGTCGTATCCACTATGTTTAAATCTTTCCCGTCATCATATTGATTTTTAGTCGGCCAGATTTTCCCGGTAATATACATAAACGCCACCGAAATCACAAACAGCACCGCCAATATATGCAGGAAATGCATATCCGTCTTGATAATGCCCAGTTGGGTCAGTCCGTAACCGATCATAAAGAATATCAGCGTTACTTTAGCCGACCATGCAGGCGCGGTTTTATTGAGCATACCAAAAACAATTAATGTAAAGATTGGTACATTGTAAAACCCGTTTACCATCTGCAAATAATTAAACAACCCCGAAGGCGCCATTGCAATCATCGGGGCTACGCACATAGAAAAGATGGCCAAAATAACCCCCACATATTTGCCTTTGGTAACCAACTCTTCATCGGTTGCGGTAGGTTTAATCAGCGGTTTATAAACGTTAAGCATAAACAAGGTGGAAGTAGAGTTCAGCGCCGCATTAAAGGAACTCAAAATGGCGCCAAACAATACGGCAGCAAAGAACCCGATTAAATAAAACGGCAGCACTTTATTGACCAACATCGGATAGGCCATATCTCCCACTTTTAAAGGATTATCCTGGAAAATATGGAAAGCAATAATTCCGGGAATGATCAAGTAAATCGGTCCGATTAATTTAAAGATAGCCGCCAAAAGTAAACCTTTCTGCCCTTCTTTTAAGTTTTTAGCCGCTAACGCCCGTTGAATAATCGTTTGGTTACAGCCCCAATAGAACAAATTAACGAGCAACATACCGGTAAACATCGTAGCAAAAGGGACAGGGTCATTGGGGCCGCCGATGGCGTTAAATTTTTCAGGGTGTGCTTTTACCACTTCCGCAAGTCCGCCCAAGATATCTCCGCCGCCCACATAGGCCAAGGCAAACAACGGCACCATCAATCCGCCAAAAATAAGGCCAATGCCGTTTAACGTATCGGCAATGGCCATAATGCGAAGTCCGCCAAAAATCGTATAGAGACACCCCAACACGCCAATGGCTACCACTACCACGATAATCGCCATCATCGGGGAAAGGTTAAAAGTTCCCATAATATCAAAAATACCGCCCATACCAATCGCGCCCGAATAAAGCACGGTAGGGAGCAAAATCAACACATATCCAGCTAAAAAGAGGAAATTGACAAACTGCTTGGTAACCGCATCATACCGTTCTCCCACGAAATCCGGAATAGTAGCATATCCTTTTTTCAGATAACGGGGCAGAAAGAAAAAAGCTACGATAATCAGCGTAATAGACGCCCCAATTTCGTAGCCAATTCCGGACATATTAAACATATAGCCTTGACCGTTTAGCCCTACCATCTGTTCCGTTGATAGGTTGGTCAGCAACAGCGAAGCGGCAATAACCCAACCGGTCAGTCCTCTTCCGGCCAAAAAATAGCCTTCAGAGGAAGAAGCATCTTTTTTTCTGGTCAAGTAGTACGACAGTCCAAGTACAAGCGCCGTAAACCCGACAAACGACGATATCGTTAGCAGCATGAACTCCTCCATTTTAAATAAATAATTATGAAACCCCGGCCTGAACCGGTACGACTTGAGAATCCTGCCTATTAACCCCGTACCGTATAGATTCCGGCCGGCAGTCCTTGATTTCTGTCGGGTTAATATTTATACTTTGTAGTAGCTGGACTGCTACTTTTATTGTAATTATAATCCGTCTGTTAGTCAACCTTCTGGGAGGAGCTATTATGGTCATTTGGTTTTTATTTGGCGCAATGTGTATGTTGGTAGTATTGTTGATGTTAGCTTATTTAAAATTTGTATCTCTAAACAAAGCCGCACAAAACGCTTGGCAGCAGTTGGATAATAATATGAAAAACCGCGCTGAATTAATCCCCAGCTTGGCTTTATCGGCGGCTTCTTTCAACGAATTAGACCGCGAGTTTATTTATGCGCTGTCGCATCTGAAAGAAGAGTGCCGCAAAACGGCCTCCCTCCAAGAACGGGTACAGCTGGAAAGCGAAATTACCCAAAAATTTAAAAAAGTATTTACAGCGGCCATGCACCACCCGGAACTTAAAAGTGACGAACATTTCTTAAAATTGCAAAGAAGCATCATTCACGCCGAAGGAAAAGTGCAAAGCTCTAAGAAAAAATACAACAGCGCCGCGCGGGACTTTAATACTATTACCGGGGTGATTCCGTTGAACTTAATTGCCAAGATGTTTGAATTTGAACCTTACGAATATTTTGATTTTGATCCCAGTTTGGATAAAGTCATTCAATAATTTCCCGATTGTTTCTCAAAAAAACCCGGCTATTAAGCCGGGTTTTTTGAAGCACTTTAATATATCTTTTAAATTCTTCCGTCCATTTCCCACAAAGCAGAGATCCGTTCTTCTATGGGCGGGTGGGTGGAAAAAATCCCGGAAAGAGAAGCAAACAATCCTTTTTTGCTAAGCGGGTTTTCTATACACATTGCCGCCATGCTGGCGTGAGAGTCCAACACTTCCACGCGGGGATCTATGCTGATTTTCCGCAAGGCGCTGGCCAAAGCGGTCGGGTGGCGCGTCATCAACGCGGCGGAAGCATCGGCTTGAAACTCCCTGGTGCGCGACAGCGCCAAACGAATCAGCGGTGCGATCAAATAACCATAAATCGCAAAGAAAATCCCTAATACAAAAAACAACAGCGCCGCACTTCCTTTATTTTTGCCGTGGCCGCGGCTGGAATTTAGTCCGATGCGAAAGCATATCTCCGAAAGAAAAGTAAAAAAGGAGATGCCGGCCACCGTTATTAACATCAACCGAATATCCCGGTTTTGAATATGGGCCAGTTCATGCGCCACCACCCCTTCCAATTCTATTCTTTCCAATTTTTGGATAATTCCCTTGGTAAGAGCCACTGAAGCGTGTTCCGGGTCGCGGCCCGTAGCAAAGGCGTTTAACGAGTTGTCATTGATGATGTATATCCGCGGGGTAGGAAGCCCTTGCGAAATGCATAAATTTTCCACTAAATTGTATATTTCGGGTTGGTCATCGCGATGAATTTCAATTGCGCGCGCGCTGCGCAACAACAAATGATCTCCCATAAAATACGCAATGATAATCCACAGCACTGCTCCCGCCCACAGCCACGGCATTATCTTTAGAGCCGTCCGGTTGGCTAATTCCAAAACGGAAGAAGTATCTTGTTCATTTACCTGATAATAAGCCTCTTGCCGGGAATCATACCGATAAGAAGCCCCTTCGAAATAATGAAATCCATACAAAAACACATACCCCAACGCGGCAAAAGTCAGCGGAAACAACAAAACAAGCAGCCAAGTACGCCGCTTGTTTTGTGCAATATGATCATAAATAGTAGCCATAAGGCCCCGTTAGAACTGAACTTTTACGGCGTTGTGGGCAGCTTGTTCCCCCTCCGCCAGTTCAAAAAAATCACGTTTTTCAAAATGAAACATAGCCGCCACGATGTTGCTGGGAAACATTTCAATTTTGGTGTTTAACGCCAGCACATTTCCGTTATAGAACCGGCGCGCCGCCTGCAGTTTGTCTTCGGTATCGCGCAATTCGCGCTGCAATTCCATAAAGTTGGCGTTGGCTTTCAAATCCGGATAATTTTCCGATAAAGCGAAGATAGATTTTAAGGCGCCGGTAAGCATATTTTCGGACTGTGCCAACTCTTTGACATTTCCCTGCGCCGCCATCGCCATATTGCGCGCCTGAATGACTTTTTCCAAAGTAACGCTTTCATGCTTAGCGTATCCTTTTACCGTTTCCACCAGATTCGGAATCAAGTCATACCGGCGTTTCATCTGCACTTCAATATCACTCCACGCCTCTTCTACCCGGTTTCTGAGTAAGATAAAACCGTTATAAGTAATCATCGCATAAATGCCAAAACCGGCCAGTATTAAAACAACAATCCAAATTCCGTTCATTTTCGCTCCTAATTATCTTGTTCATCGCGCTTTTGATTATGATAAAACTGATAACGCGCGGTTTCATATAATCCCAACGCTAAATTTTTCATATGCTCAAAACGCTGCGGATCTTGTTTTGAGATATCTTCATTATAATTATCGGCCGTAAATTTGTAAAGGCCTTCTTTCTCGCCTTGACGGTGGTAATAATATTCTCCCTGCACAAAACCGATAGTCGCCGGAGAGCTTGCCCAGCCGTAAAGCAAAGAACCGGGTTCTGCTGAAGGATTACTCAACACATCGCGCCCGATGGCACGGGTAAAGTAAGGGCGCCCCAGGATTCCCATAACGATGGGCAAAATATCCACCTGGCTGGCGGTACGATCGACAAGTTGCGGCTTTTCGATGGGTTTCCCAGCGATAATAAGCGGAATCTGATGGTTAATCAGATTTAATTCCACATATCCACGGGGCATATTCTCCGATTGCGGCGCCGAAAGGCCGTGATCGCCAAAAATCAGAAAGATGGTATTGTCATAATAATCGGACTTTTGAGCCAATTTAAAGAACTCGCGCAAAGCATGGTCCGAAAAACGCAAGGAGTTATATTCCGCTACGCTTACAAAACTGCGTTTATGGGCCAGATCCTCGCCGATATCTTTCACTTCAAACCCGGCATTGTCCGCAGGGATCGTATAAGGACGGTGATACCCGGCGGTTTGAATGATGGCAAAAAACGGTTTCTTCTTTGTTTGCTGTTCTTCGTCCAAGATACGGTTGGCTTCGCGGAACAGATCCAAGTCGGAAATACCCCACACGTCATTGCGGTGTTCGTTTTTAAAATGTCCTTCTTCGTACATATGCACATCGGTCAGATTATGTTCCAAAATGCCGCGGATATTGCCCCAGCTGGCGCTGCCGCCGATGAAGAAATACTTTTCATAATCTTTTAGCGCGTTTACCACCACATGCTGATCCACAATCAGCGGGTTGCGGGAACTGGTTTTAAAAGAAGTCACGTCCGGAATGCTCGTAACGGTCGCAAACACCGCGCGCGCCGTAGCAGAAGTAGGCGCAAAGAAATTGCTAAACAAAATGGATTTATCCGCCAATTCTTTTACAAACGGAGTAGGATCGATATCCGGATTGGTAATGGAAAGCTTGTTCCACGCCAAGGATTCCATAAAAATAACCACCACGTTGTAGTCTTTTTGCTCCGTTTCGGGTTTGCCGGGAATTACCCGTTCAAAGTTTAAGGTTTCTTTGTTCGGGTTATCCACCTGCAAATAATGGGAAACCGTATCATAATAGGAACGGGTTTTTTCTTCATCATAGCTGTCCGCTTTGACGAACCGCGCGGTATCGTAGATATTAAGCACCGGATTGAGCGTTACATTACAGATAAAATTGTTTGTCGAATGATACGCATTGCTCCAGCGAAGGGGATACTGGCTAAGCTGACCGAACATCAATGCCGCCGTTAATAAGAGGGCTCCAAAGAACCAGCCCAAATTTCCTTTCCATCGGTAAGAATCCGTTTGTGCGAAAGCTTTCTTTTGCACATAATTGGCAAATACGCCCCATAACACTCCCCAAAGAACCAAGGCCAGCAACCCCCACACGATGGGATAAGTTTCCCAAGCCATCTGAAGGGAAATCATGGGATTTTCGGCATATTTTAAAATAGAATAATTGACGCGCATGGAAATGTAGGCGTAATGGGCAAAATCCAGAAAATAGATAAACAGCACTCCGGCCTCCAACACGCCGTAAAAGGCAGCCACGGCCTTCCGCAGAATTTGCGCTTTATGCCAGAAGGCGCATACGGTAAAATAAAGCCCCAGCACAATAGCCAACGCACAGGCCAAACGCATATCGAATTTAGCGCCTATATAGAAGGTTTTCCACAACTCATGATAAGCCTGCGGTACCAAAGCCGCATGAAATACAAATAAAAAAATACCGCGCATCAGCGTAAAAAACAGCCAGTTTGCCAAGATAAAGCCGAAATACGCTTTAATCCAGCCCGGCACAACCATCTTCTTCATAAGTCCTCCCAAAAATAACCTTATTTATATGATATCAAATCTACATCGTTTGCACTTTTTCGATTCTTTCTGCCATCAGCAAGATATAGGTACTTTTTTATTGGGAAAATAGGACTAAAGTCCCTTGCAAACAATCGCATGTTTTTTTATCCTATAGTCATACTGATTGACAAACAAGGAAACTTTATGAATTTTTTACTGCGTCTTTTGATTTTGGCCGTATGCCTTAACGCAACGACTTGTGTTTTTGCCCAAAAATCCATCAAAAATTTGTCCCAACTGTTAAAATCTTCTTTTACTGCACCCAAAAATGCGGCTTTGGGCGGTTTGTCGGCAGACCAATTACAAATGCTGCAATCCCATTTTTCCGCTCTGGAAGAAACCCGACGCGCTCTTTCGCAGAATCCGAGCTGGGTTATCTCAAGCAACTTTAACAAAACGGCACAGCGGTTAGCAGAATTAGACTTGCCCATGCCTAAACACCCTGCCCCCTCCGCTTCCGTCAAAGAAAAAGAGAAATACCTGCGCGAGCTCAACACGCTGCTGCAGCACGAAGACGAACTTTTAGGAATGCTTCTGCACAAAAATCCACGCCCCCAAACCCCCATGCAGCATTTTCAGCAAAAACCCAAACAATCTTTTCGGGAACGGGTTTTATCATTTTCCGATTGGGAGAAATTGTTTCAAAACAACCAGCCGGACTTTTCCTGGGGAACTGAAAATTGGGACAGAGTGCACGTTTCTCCTTCTAAAATGTTTCAGAATCCGCAAAGTCCCTTATATGTAGATCCGGCTACGCTAAAACAGTTAACAAGCAACCTGAAACTCTCCAATGCAGATTTGTATGATTTGATTTTGCAAAAAAAAGATTTGTCGGCAACAACCAAAATGGAATTAATTTGCGCCATTGAAGAAGCCGGACTCGTATTGACGCATTCTTTTACGCGGGTATATATTTACGTTTTCGGAAGCGTTCCTTCCCTTGAGTATGAGTTTGACAATTCCGCGCTGCGAATAGCCGCGTTGGAAACCTATGTCACTGCCGTTCATAAACGACTGCTCAGGAAATTGGAAACAAAGGGCCGTTGGAGTCCAAAGGATTTTGAATTGTTTGCCCAAGTCTCCGCTTTTTTGGAGCCCCGGCATGCCCGGGTACTGTTAGAAGCAGTAACTTATTTGGAACCCAGCGCCGTGCGATGGTTATTAACCAACCCGCTGGATAATCACATTTCCCAGCATCTTATAGCCCGCGCCCAACAGCTGCGGCAAGAAAAAGATATTCGATGGCCAGATGGGAAAATTATTCCCAAAGAAAAGACTTCCATTGACTTTGAATATTTAAAAAAGCAACGAATTCAATCTTTAAAATCTTATAACAAACTGCTCTCAGCGCGTCTAAACAAATTATTGAAATTAGACTATAACCTAAAACGCGCCCAGCAAATGTTACAGGCTTCCTACTTTCCGCCCAATGTCCGCCCAGAAGACAGGAAAGAATATCTTTCCGCCAAAATCTTTTTCTCCGCCAGACTGGCGCGGCTGAATAAATTAATAAACGAAATAAAAATCCGTCTGCAAGAAACGGAAGAAGAAATTTTCCAATCTTCAAGAGAATAATATCTCAGGCTGCCGTTTTTTCTGAGGAAGGTTTTATAAGTCTATTCCCCAAGATATTTTCCTTATCTGGGGATTTTCTTTCCGGCTTCAAAATGCTATGCTGAAATTTCCCCCAGCAAGGGAGAACAAGGAGGCAGTCATTATGAGAATGATTGACGTCATCATTAAAAAACGAAACGGCAAAGCTTTAACGCAAGAAGAATTTAATTTTGTAGCAAACGGCGCCGCCAAAGGAACGGTTCCGGATTATCAGCTTTCTGCTTTTTTAATGGCGTGTTTTTTACGTCCTCTTTCCGACAAAGAAACCGCTCTGTTTACCAAAGCCATGGCTCATTCGGGCGGGCGGCTGGATTTTTCTTCTGTCAAACTGCCCAAAGTGGATAAACATTCCACCGGCGGGGTAGGGGACGGGATCTCCATGGCGCTAGCTCCCTTGGTGGCTTGTGCGGGAGTCGCGGTACCCATGATGTCCGGCCGCGGGCTGGGGCACACCGGCGGTACGTTAGACAAATTGGAATCCATGAAAAATTTCGAAGTACGCGTACCGGCCAAGCTCATCTATCGGCAAATTCAAAAGCTGGGCGTTTGTATGTTTGGCCAAACCCAAGATTTGGCTCCCGCCGACAAAAAGCTCTATTCCCTGCGCGACGCCACCGGTACAGTAGAAAGCCGTCCGCTTATTGTAGCAAGCATTCTTTCTAAAAAATATGCCGAAGGGGTGGACAGCCTGCTGATGGACGTCAAATACGGCTCCGGCGCTTTTATGCAAAAATTGGAGGACAGCCGCAAACTGGCGCGGGCGTTGGTAAGCACCGCTAAATTACTCGGGCTCAAATGCCGAGCCTTGATTACCTATATGGACCAACCGCTGGGACGCGCCATTGGCAACGCCAATGAAATGTTGCAAACCATATTGATCTTAAAAGGCAATACGCAGCTTGCGCCCGACTTTTACGAATTATTAATCGAAGAAGCCGCCAGTATGCTTGTTATCAGCGGGAAAATAAAGGATATCAAAAAAGCACGCGCCTTAATGAAAGAAAAAATTGCCAACGGCGAGGCCGTCGCCAAACTGCGCGAAATGATAAAATGGCAAGGCGCCAGCCCCGCAGCGGTGGACAATCCCACCCAATACTTCCAAAACGCCAAATTAAAATTTTCATTCAAGGCCGACAGCAATGGTTTTGTGGAACATATCGACGCTAAAACAGCCGGCATGGCCGGGGTTCTTCTGGGCGCCGGGCGCAATACCATGGAAGACGCCATCGACTACGGAGCCGGAATCTGGTTGGATAAAAAATCCGGCGACGCCGTAAAAAAAGGCGAGGTAATTGCCACCTTATACGCTTCGGACAAAAAACGCTTGGCAGACGGCGCTGCTCTGTTTAAACAAGCCGTTACACTAAGCAAGAAAAAACCTGCTCCCTACCGAATTATAAAAGAAATCATCAAATAAAAAATCCCCGGACGTTGATCCGGGGATTTTTATGTAAGGTTTGTAAACGATATCCATATATCCATAATTTATTTTTCACCCGTGAGATCGGTTGGCCGGGGTTCGGGCACCGCCTCGGCCGATTCCGCGGCAACGACCGGCTCCGCCGGCTGCTTCGGCCACCCGGAAGCGGAAGGTTCCGCGTCTGTTACAGGTTGTGAGGATTTCTTTTTAAACAACCCAAATATCCCCCCAATCCCTTTTTTGACGGAACGGCTGGCAAAATTGTTGCTGATTCCCTGCGTCAGCAGGGAAGAAACAGAACCTATCAGGCTCATATTGCCTTCGGGATTATTCACGGTACCGCCCACTTTTAGCGTAAGGGGCATAATTCCGTCGGCTTCGTGTTTGCCGGGCGCCGCCTGTACGGTCATATCCAGTTTGCCGGTATTAAAATCGGTCGTGCCATCTAATGTAAAAGAAACGGTATCCGACACAAAGCTTCCGCCTTTTACGTCAGCCACCCCCCTCTTAAACGTAACATCGGTCACGAAAGCATCATACTCCAGCCTGCCATTTATTTTCCGATCCGTATAGGGCACTTTGATTTGTATGGGTTGGCCGTCGGAACCGGTAACTGTCTGAATGACTTGATCGGGCTGGGAAGTATCTTGATCGGCGCCTACGGCTTCCAAAAGGCCGTCTCCCAATCCGTCCAATACGGCAAAAACATTCATGGAATTAAACACTTTTCCCACTACGTTAATGGATAAAAATAATACTTTCATAACCGCGTTGGCGTTGGTAAGATGATAAAGATCTTTAATCTCTCCTTTTCCCATGGAAAGCGTTAACTGTCCGTGCGTCTTTTTTAAATCCGGCGTAACCCCCGTTAACTGAGAACGGAAGGCGATATCCGTTCCATACACATACGGAGCGTCCAGGGAATCAATTTGAATATCCGCACGGATATTGACAGGCGGCCAAGCTTGGGCGGGCATGTTAGCAACGGTTAAACGGGTATCTTCCACAAACCCCGCAGCGGGAACGGGATCCGTCGCCGCTGCGGCGGCGGGAGGCAGCACCACCCGGCGAGCGCGCAGCAGCACGTCTGCCTCTATATGGCGGGGATTCCGAGCCAGATTTACACTGCCTTGGAAATCTTCCTCATTCAATTTTCCGTTGAAAGAAACCTGGGTTTTAGCGGAAACGAAGGGGATTTTTCCCGCTCCGCTCAGCTGCGCCGACAGGGCAGAAAATTTCCCGACTCGTTCCAATTGTACCGCTCCGTTCTGCAAAGATCCCGAAAAAGTAGCGCCGTCCGTTTCCCACAGGCCCGATGCCCTAAACTGACCGGCCGGTCTATATTGCTGGTTCCAATCCGGAAATAATTCGGCTGTTTTTCCTAGATCTGCTTCAAGCGTTAACTGGGCGCTGTCGAGCTTTTGGGTTGCATAATTGCCCGATCCCGTTAAAAAAGTCTGCATTCCCGGCAGGGAGAAACGAAGGGATTGGGCAGACAAAGTTTGTTTTTCCGTATTGAAGGAGAACTGCGCTTCCAACACGGCCTGCGGCAGGGAAAAGGCGGGAAAATCTCGGCCTAATTGGGAGAGAATTTGGGAGGAAAAACGATTCAAAGTCAAATTGGTTTTGACGGAAGGATGAGAAAAATTATCCACCCGCAGCTCCCCCTGCAAAGAAGCCTCCTGATAGCGGGCTGTCAAGCGGGTAATTTGCGCGTAAGCTTGATCCCAATTTAAATTTTTAAAATCGGCACGTCCTGCCCATTCTATCGGGATCGTAAAGATTTTCCCGTCAGTTTCATAGGAAAATTCCGATTTCCATTTGGCCGAAAACTCCTGCTGAAAACCAAACCGCTGAACGGAAAAAAGCAGATCCGAAAGCATCATTTTGGTATGCGTTTGCAAATCCGTAAAAGTAATGTCGGTTTGGCGCAGCACCAGTTGCTGCAAAGTGATATTAAAAGGGACATCGTCAGGTTGCTCTTTTGGCTGATTGCCGAACGAAGACGCGGGCGCAAGCAGATCTTCCCAGTTAAAAGAACCGTCTTCTGTCCGTTCCAAATAGAGCTGCGCTCCGGAAACCGTAAAAGAACGAAGTTTTAAATGGCCATGCAACAAATGCAGCAAGGCCAAGCGCAGGCGTATGCGTTGAACGGCAAGAAAAGTTCCTTGTTGGAAACCGCCTGCTTGGGAAATCTCCAGTCCGTCTAGTTTTACCCCCATAAAACTGGCAGACATTTTTTGCAGCCGTACGGTACGCCCCAGCGTCTGTGAGGCTTTTTGTTCCACCCACTGGCGCAGCCAATCGCTAGAAGAAGCCCACCGCAATAACAAATCCGCCCCGAGACAGGCAATCCCGCCGCACACCGCCACTACAGCGATGCGTTTTAGCCATTTATTCTTCACTTTTTTTCCTCATACTGTATTTACAGCCGCAATAATCCTGCTGATATAAATTCAGTTCTTTAATCAAAGCCCGCCGCAATTCCTCCAACCCGCCTTTGCGCCAGTTAACGGCCACATAAGGCTTACCCGTTTGAATCCACGCCCAGCGCGCGGCTTGGTTTACTTGGTTTAAATTTTTGTATCGAGATACCCCCAATACCGAAGCAAAAGCATCAAATTGATGTTCTTTGGCATATTGCGCGGCGCGTTTTAAACGCATAGCAAAACACGCCGAACACCGTTTCCCCTGCTCTGGCTCGTTCTCCAAACCTTTGACGCATTCCTCCCATACTTCCGGTTCATAAGGAAGTTCGGCAAATTTCACGCCGATAGAAGCACAAGCGCGTTTTTGTTCATCACGCCGTTTTGCATACTCGGCGGCCGGATAGATATTGGGATTATAAAAAAGCACAGTAACTTCTACACCGTCTTGATGAAGCTTTTTCATCACGGCGCATGAACACGGCGCGCAACAGGATAACACAAGCAGTTTAGCGGGTAGTTTCATATATAAAGTGTAGCAAAAGAAATTTCATAAAAGCACTTTTTACAAAGCCAAAAAAGGATTATTTCTAAACTAAAAAGGAGCGGGCGATCCGCTCCTTTTAGTATATTTAAAACGTCTTACCAATTCTTATGCCGCCAGAAAATCATAACCAGCCACACCAAAATCAAACAGATGCCAATCAACATCCAAAAAGCGTCCGGGTGATTGGAAAGCGGCAAGGCCACATTCATACCGTACGCACTAACTACCAAGGTCGGCACCATCATCCAAATGGTAATTACGTTTAATTTTTTAATCAGTTGGTTTAAATTGTTGTTCACGATAGAGGCGCGCGCGTCCAACAGTTGCGCCAGAATGTTGGAATAAATATCCGCCTGGGTTTTACACTGCATATTTTCCACGATAATATCGTCCAACATTTCTTCGTCTTTTTCATCAAATCCGATTCGGGCGGAAAGGTTGCGCGTTTTTTCAAATACGAATCCGTTGGAAGTGATCGCTTCGGCGTAATACACCAAACTTTTTACCAAGCTAAACAAGTTCAGCAGATAGGTATTATCCATCGACTCGGTAATTTTGTCTTCAATTTCTTCGGAAATCATATGGATAATGCGCAAGTGTTCCACATAATGGGAAATAGAATTGTACACCAATTTCAAAAAGACTTCTTTAATGGAAGAAACCGTGTGAAACCGCTTCCCGACAAACAGCGGAATATCTTCCGCCAGCACCACAATCAGCTTTTTTTCAAACAAGAACATGCCCACCGACGCCACTTTAAACTCCAGCTGATCTTTGCCGGAATAATTTTTAGGCCGTTTATAAATCATCACAATATGTTCCGGCTCAAATTCCAAGCGGGGCAATTCGTCGGGATCGAGCGAGGAGGCGAGGGTATGCTCGTCGATTTGACAAGACTCCACCAAATAACGCTGTTCTTCCACCGATGGATTCGTATATACAAACACTTGGGCAGCATCCGAATCGGTTTCCGTTAGTTTTTTATTATTGATTTGATATTTCTTAAGCATACAGCGCCTCGCTCTCCCGGCAATTATACCTAAATGATACCACCAAACTGCGCCCTTGTAAAGCTTTTATCGCCCTATTCTTGGGCGGCACCACGGGCATACTGCAATTCCGCCGCCAGATAGGTTTTGGTCTCCTCAAACACTTCTTTGCGCAGCAGCCACAGCGCCAAGATATTGGGGATACACATTACGGCAATGGCCGTATCGGCCAATTCCCATACGAGTTTTGGGCTTAAAAACCCGCCGACGCACATCATGGCAAGCCACACCCAATAAACCGGTTTTTCCACATTTACGCCCAAACAAAACTGCATGGATTTGGCCGTATAATAACTCCAACCGACCAACGTAGAAAACGCAAATAAAGACAGCGATACCAGCAGAAAAAACGATCCGCCCGGCACCGTGGCAAACGCATTTTCGGCCAACTGCGCGCCAAAAAGCGTTCCGCCGCGCCAATCTCCGGCGATTACCACCGCTACGCCCGAAAGCAGACAGATGACCAAAGTATCCCAAAACACGGTGGAAGACGAAATAAGCCCCTGCCGCACAGAATTGGGTGTTTGAGCGGCAGCGGCGGCGATGGCGCCGCTGCCGCTTCCGGCCTCGTTAGAAAGGACACCGCGCGATACCCCGTAACGCACGGCTTCTTTAAGCGTAATGCCTACCGCTCCGCCTATGACAGCCGTTCCGGTAAAGGCGCTTTTGAAAATACAAGCAATCGCCCAAGGTAGCTTATCTGCGTGCATCACAATCACAATCACGCACAGCAAAATATAGATGATTGCCATCAACGGCACCAGCCATTTACAGAAAGCGGCAATTTTACGCACGCCGCCCAAAATAACAGTAGCCGTCAGCCCGATTAACACAAAGGTCGTCAGCGCGGCCGGCGCCTGAAAAACAGAATCATAAATCGCCACCAGCGAATTGGTTTGGATCAGTGCGTCTGCAAATCCCATCAGGGCGGTAGCAATGGCAAAAACCGCAGCGGTTTTTTTCATATTCAGCCCATTTTTAAGCACATACATAGGGCCGCCCACATATTCGCCGTTTTCGTTTTTTTCGCGGTACTTGACCGCCAACACCGATTCGGCATATTTAGTAGCCATTGCGAAAAAAGCGGAAAGCATCATCCAAAAAAGCGCCCCCGGTCCCCCGGTGGAAACGGCCGCCGCCACGCCCACGATGTTGCCGGTTCCCACCATGGCGGCCAAGGCGATTACAAGGGCGCCGAAACTGCTTACGGCGCCGGCGGATTTGCTTTTTTTAAGAGAAAGAGAAATGGAATGGAACAGGTGTTTTTGAATAAATTTTAATTTCCAGCTGAAATACAAGCTAATGCCTATGATCAACACCATCATCGGCGCGCCCCATAAGAACGCGTTGAACTTCACAATTCCCTGCGTAATCAGTTCCATCATACTCTGCTCCATTTTATTCCTTCTTTTTTGTATAGTATTAAGTGTTGTAAATATACAACTCGTAAATTTTACCAAATATGAATCTGCTATACCCAAAAAATAAAAAACCCGCATTAAAAGAAATCTCCACCCCGGCCGGATATGTCCGCCATGTAGCGGCGGGGCTTGTTTTGCCGCAAAAAGCGATTTTATGTCCGATTTCTTCGCTTACCCGTTATGTAAACAGTCAAGCTCGGTATAAAAAATATAATTGCGAAGCGGATATCTATGCTTTATCCGGAGAAAATTTATGTTATGTAACCCAGTTTGGGTCTGGCGCGCCGGGCATGACGATGGCCTTGGAAGTGCTTATCGCATTGGGCGTAAAAGAGTTTGTATTTATTGGGCTGGCCGGTTCGCTGCAGGAAGAAGTCCAGCCGGCCGACATCGTTCTTTGCGAAGAAGCTTTGTGCGACGACGGCACCTCTCCCTGTTACACTGCCCGGGAAACCAGCCGGCCGAATAAAACGCTGCTGGGAAACCTGGCCAAACAGCTGCGCGCCCAAGGGAAGAATTTCCATATCGGCCGCAACTGGACAACAGACGCCATCTTCCGCGAAACCAAAGAAGAAGTGAAACACTACCAGAAAAAAGACGTCTTAACCGTGGAAATGGAAGCCGCCGCTTTCTACGCCGTCTGTGCCAAACGCAAAGTAAAAGCGGCCGCGGCCTTTGTGGTAAGCGACGTGTTAGCTCGTTTAAAATGGGAACCGCACTTCGGCGAAAAACCGATCTTCCTCGCGTTGGAAGACGTGTTTGACGCGGCGCGGAAAATTCTTAAATAATCCGCCTTTTGCGGATATCGCGCCGTTCCACCCCGGCGCAATTCATATAAAAAACAACGGCGCAAAGGCCGTTGTTTTTTAAGAAGCAAATATCTTCTTAATAATGCGTTTTTTCCAAATCGTCCGGCAGCGGATCAATGGCTTTCAGCCGGCTCCAGAATTCGTCAATAGTTTGAATGCGCTCTTTGGGATCTTCTTTTAGCGCATCTTCCAGCAGCGAATCTACTGCCGGCGGCACGTTGGGCGCCAGTTTGGAAACGGGAACAATTTTCTTCTTGGCAATGTCAAATCCTTTTACCGTCCACGGCACTTGCCCGACTAACGCCTCATACAAACACAAAGCCAAAGAATATACGTCCGACTGTTTGCGCATAAACCCCTTTTGTTGTTCCGGCGCCATATAAGCCGGCGTGCCGGCTACGGTGCGCGCGCCGGTTTCGTGATCCACCGACTTTTTGGCCACGCCAAAATCCATCACTTTGGCCTTGTCATCTTCAAAAATCATAATATTGCCGGGTTTTAAATCGCAATGAATAATATCCTGCGAATGGGCATAATGCAGCCCGCGGCACACATACTCGAAAATTTGTTTTGCTTTAGAGAACGGCAGTCTGCCGTCAATATCCAACCGCGTTTCCAGCGTTTGCCCATCTACATATTCAAATACCAAATAGAGAGAACTTTCGGATTCAATTACCGTATAGATTTCCACAATACACGGGTGCCGCAGCAGTGCCACCATGCGCGCCTCGGACAAAAACTGCTCCCGCACATAGGAACTGCGTACCAATTCCGGCCGCACCCGTTTAATGGCGACTTTGCGTTTTAACACTTTATCGTACGCCTCATATACTTTTCCCATGCCGCCTTCGCCAATTTGGCGAATAAAATCATACTGTTCTTTAACTTCCACTTCCCGGCGGGAAAAAGCATTTCGGGGCTGGCGGAACACATCTTCATACCGCCAATAAACGAACAACAGTACGGCCACAAACACCGCTACAAAATACAAGGTTACCCACCGGGGGGCGGACGTTTTTTGAACAGGTTTTTCGGGTTCTTCTGCGGCTTTAACCGCTGTTTTTTGATTCAAGTCGGCCTGTAGTTTTTGGGCCAACCGGGAAGAAGGATTCAGTTTTAAAGCAGTTTCTACATCTATTCGGGCGCGTTCGTAATTCTGTAAATGCAAATAAGCCCCGCCGCGCAAGATATAAGCCCGGGAGTCCTGTGGAGCTACGGCAATGGCTTGCCCGGCGGAATAAATGACATCATCGTACCGGCCCAGCCCGTCATAAGCAATCGCCAATAATAGATGAAAACGGTTGTCTAAAAAATTTTTGGCGGTCAAATCGTTAATGCGATGAATAACTTCATGGAAACGTTTTTCTTTAAGCTGTTTATTTAACGAAGCAATCTCCGCATTGCGGGCTTGTTGATTAAATACTTTGGCTTGGTTAGAGGTATTGGTCTGAGAAGAAAAATTTCCCCCCACAATCAATGGGGCGCTCGTTTTTGCAGGAGCCGCCCACACGGCTGCTCCGCATAACCAAATAACCGCCAGTAAAAGAATGCCCTTTTTGAACATAAGGATATTCTAGCACAAAGAAAGGGTTTTGTTCCAACCGTACAGAATTAATATAATAGGAGTTATGAAAAAACAACCCATCGGCGTTTTTGATTCGGGGCTGGGCGGCCTGACCATTTTAAACGCGCTGCGCCGCGAATTGCCGAAAGAAGATTTAATTTATTTTGGCGATACCGCCAACGTACCTTACGGATCTAAATCGAAAGAAGCGGTAACCCGTTTTTCCTTGGCTATTGCCCGTTTTTTGGAAAGCCAACACGTTAAATTAATTATTGTAGCCTGCAACACCGCTTCCGCACAGGCCTTAACAGAACTTCGCAAACAAATATCCGTACCGGTAATGGGAGTTATTGAACCTGGGGCGGAAAAAGCGGTAAGCACCACCCGCAACGGACGCATCGCCGTTTTAGGAACGGAAGGCACCATAAGAAGCAACGCTTATCCGAAAGCCATTTTAAAACGCGCGCCCAAAATGCGCGTTACCCAGCAAGCCTGTGCGCTGTTTGTACCGCTGGTGGAAGAAAACTGGGGCAAAAAACCGGCCGCCAAGCTGATTGCCCAAACCTATTTGACTCCGATTCAACAAAGCGGAGCCGATACCGTTATTTTAGGCTGCACGCATTACCCGATATTAAAACCGGTCATTTCCCAAATTTTGGGCAAACGGGTAACTTTGGTGGACTCGGCCGATACGCTGGCCGAAGCCGCACGCCGCTTTCTGCTACAAAGCGGCCAAGCCTGCTCAACCGGAAAAGGACGCGTGCAGGTGTATGCCAGCGACGATCCCACCCGATTCAAACGTTTGGCCGGATACCTGCTGGCAGACAAGATAGGCGCCGTACGGCTTAAAAAATTGGATTTATGAAAATATACGCAGACAACCGAATGCTTTCTTTGGGATTAGTAGGCGGCACGGTATCGCGCCACGGCGGCAATATGCGGGAGTCGGCCTCCCAAAACGCTCTCTATGGCCAACTGAACATACCCGCAAAACAGATCCTGCATTTTCATCAAACACACAGCGACCGGATCATTCGCATCGCTTCGGACGCAGACGCTCTTTCTTTTCAAAACCAGCCGGAACAAGAAGCCGATGCGTGGCTTTTTTCCTGCGGCGGCTGGGGCGCGGCTATTTTGACGGCTGACTGCGTACCGCTGTTCTTATGGGACGAAACCGCTTCCGTCTTTGCGCTGGCGCATTGCGGCTGGCGCGGCGTGGTAGGGCAATTGCCATACAAAACGGCGCTGGCCTTAAAAGAAGCCGGTGCGCAAGGAACGATTTACGGCTGGCTGGGGCCGCATATTCAAAGCTGCTGCTTTGAAGTGCAGCAAGACGTGGCCGCCCAATTTTCCGCCCAAAGCGTAATTCATAAAGGCAGTAAAATCTTCGTTAATTTAAATACGGAAATTATTCTCCAGCTGCAGCTGGCCGGATTAAACGCTGCAGACGTTAAAACCCCTTATTATTGCACCTGCGGAGATGCGGAAAATTTCTTTTCCTGGCGCCGAGATCATGTAAAAGACAGCCTGCTTTCTTTCGTGTACAAACCATAAAGAAACCCCGGCGATGGCCGGGGTTTCTATTCTATAAAACTCTTATGGTTCCTGCGGCGGAACGGACGCCGAATCTTCCCCGGAAAGCGCCTTGTCCGCCGGTATCGCAGCCGGCGGAACCGGATCCGGAGCATGGCGGTAAAACATAGCCCGCCCTACCCACTTCAATCCGCCTTTTTCAATTCGGAAAGACATCAAGTTGGAAAGAACCACGCTAAAGAAAATGACCGCATAAATTACATCTTGTATTACCGCTCCTTCCTGCGGCAATTGCGAAGCAATCATAGCGGCCAACACCGCGCTCACCAGCCCGTTGGGACACATCGCCAGAATAACCGAACAGTCCGAACGGGTAATTTTTTTGGACACGCAATAATTGACCGCGGGCGCACGAAAAATAAGTTTTGCAATCGACACCAGCAACCCTATCGCCAGCAAGTCGATTCTTCCCAGCCGTATGCAAATACCCATATACACAAAGAACAGGGTTTTAAAGATAAATTCGATCTCGTCAAAAAAAGCTTTTTCTCCGCTGTTTAAAGACAGCAGCCGCTGGTAATCCAGTTTAGGCAGCCACAAACGTTTAATCAGCCGGATATTGCCCGCCACCACGCCAAAGGCCAAAGTGGCGATGGCTCCATCACCGCCGATTAATCCGCTTAAGCTATATACCAACAGTACAAAGGCAAACGTAAGCGAAATGGCATTTTCCAACCGGCGAACCCGGTTTAAAATACTCATCCAGAAAAATCCCGCCGCCAACGCAAACACAATGCCGATGCCGAACGATTTGATAATTCCAACCGCCAGCTCTCCGGCCGAAACCGTTTCTCCTTGCGACGCGGCCGATAAAAGCGCTAACGCCAAAACGATGGAATAAACTCCCGTCAGATTCGCCTCTAGAAAGAGAATGGTTTTGGTGGTTTTGGATACTTTCAGTTTAGCCAACATCGGGGTAATAACAGCAGTGGAATTATCCGCTACAATCGAACCAATAATTAAAGCATAAATTTGAGGAATCCCCAACGCGCGCTGGGTAATAAAAGCAATAATGGCGGTAATGAGTATAAAACAAACGGTGGTCAGCAGCAATCCCTGCCCCACCGCCCCGCGCAGAGATAAAATTCGAAATTCCAATCCGCTTTTAAACAATACGACAATCAATGCCAAAGTAGTAAAGATCTGGCCAGCTTCTCCAAAAGAAGCCGGACTGACTATTTTTAATACCGGACCCATCAAAATGCCTAAAATCATCAACGGCAACACGTCCGGCAGGCGCGTTTTTTCAAACAAAGAAGAAAAAATATGCCCCAAAAACAGTAACACACCGATAAATAAAATAGCGTAAGTCATATTCAAATTATACGAAAAAAGGACTCTTGCGCGGGAGAACAATATTTATTTAAATATGCTTATGGAACACAATGCAAAAATTTTACTGGCAGACGATTCCCACGCCATTCGTTTTTTAGTGTCCGAAATTCTGACCAACGCTGGTTTTACCGTAGTGGAAGCCGAGGACGGACAGGAAGCCATTGAAAAAACATATAAAGAAAATCCCGACCTGCTGATTTTGGACTATGAAATGCCCAAAAAAACGGGGTTTGAAGTGGTGCGCGAAGTGCGCAGCCGCACCGGCTATTTACACACGCCGATTATCATTTTTACAGCTGTAACCGAAAAATCCACCAAGCTGGAAGGGCTGGGGCTGGATATCGACGACTATTTGACTAAACCGGCCGATGAAGACGAAATCGTCGCGCGCGTGAAACTGCTTTTAAAACGCAATAAACAAAAAATGGACTGCAACCCGCTTACGCGTCTGCCGGGGAATCCCTCTATTCAAACCCGCGTGGAAGCAGAAATTGCCAGCGGACGCCCGTTTGCCGTTTTGTATTGCGACCTAAACAATTTTAAATCTTTTAACGACAAGTACGGTTTTGAAGCCGGCGACCGCGTGCTCAAAACCGAAGCCGATCTCATCGTTCGTGCGGCGGCACAAGATCCCACTTCTTTTGTAGGTCATATTGGGGGGGACGATTTTATCGTAGTCTGTTCCTTTGATAAGGCCGAAGCGATCGCTCAAGAGATTACTACCAAAACGGACGCACTCGCCCCTTCCTTCTACAGCGAAGAAGACCGCAAAAATGGATATATGATTTCCACCAACCGCCGCGGAGAGTTGGAAAAATTTAAATTCCTTTCCATCGGTATTGGCGTGGTGCACAACACCAAAAAACCGCTTACGTCTTTTGCGATGGTCAGCAACATTGGCAGCGAGCTTAAATGTTTGGCTAAAAAATACGAAGGCGGCAGCTATTATGTGTTAGACCGCCGCGCCTGAAATTTGGGTGCAAAATAAAAAGCCCCACTCGCCAGAGCGGGGCTTTGTAAAATCAAACCGTTTATTACCACGCGTGGTGCAGCCGAAAACCCGCCCATACCGCCATCAAACACGCCAACACATTAAGCAGTATATTGCATACAGCCAGCAAAAATTCCCGGTTGTGATACAGGGAAAGCGTGTCTAAAGAAAAGGAAGAAAACGTAGTAAATCCGCCCAACACTCCCACCACTAAAAACAAACGCGCGGGCTGCGCAGGATTTTCAAAATACGGCGCCAAGTAGCCAATTGCCAAACTGCCCAGCACATTTACCATGAATGTTGCCCAGTGGCCGCGCCAGGCTAAAAATGCCGCGCCCGCACTCACGCCGTAACGCAGCGCCGCACCGATAAATCCGCCTAATCCTACATATAAAAAGTTCATCATACTTATATTTTATAAAATCCGCGGCGGCCTAAAAGACAAAAAAATGCGGAGGCTGCTTAAAACAGCTCCCCGCATTTTTCCGTGTAAACTTTATTTGGCCAAAATTTGTTTGGCTTGTTCAATCAAATCCTCCAAGTGTTTGGGACTGACGAACGTTTCTGCATAGATTTTAAGGATATTCTCCGTACCGGAAGGGCGCACCAAAAACCACGAACTTTGCAGATAAATTTTGATGCCGTCCGTATCGCGCACGCGCGTTACTTTTTCTCCCGCCACCTGATGCAAATTTTCAAAATCGGCGGCTTTAAGCGATTTGACGCGTTTTTTGGTTTCTTCATCGGTAGGAACGTCCACCCGCGTATAATAAGGCGTACCGTGTTTAGCCGTCAGCTGCTGGTACAAATCGGCGATATCTCCTTCGGTCGCCATGATTTCCATCAGCAAACATACAGCCAAAATGCCGTCTTTTTCGGGAGTCCATCCGCTTACAGACATTCCGGCGCTCTCTTCTCCGGCCAGCACATATTTGCGCTTGACGATTCCTTCCACAAAGTATTTAAATCCTACATTGACTTCGTCCAACCTCAACCCATGCGACGCCGCAATACGGTCTAATAAAGAAGTGGTCCCCAGGGTGCGCCCGATGGAATAAGCGTCGCGCACCTTATGATGCCGGTACAGATAATCCGCCATTACGCATAACGCGTGATTCGGGGAAATAAGCCCCCCCTTCGCAGTAGCGCAGCCAAAGCGGTCTGCGTCCGGATCGGAAGCGCCGGCAAAATTATAGGTGCCGTTTTCCACAAATTGAATCAGCGGCGACATCGGATATTTAGACGAAGGATCCATGCGGATTTTTCCGTCGTGATCAATCGGAATAAAATAGAACGTGGGATCCTGCACTTTGCTGACGATTTCCACATTTTTAAGGCCGTATTTTTCTTTAATCTCCTCGTAGAACGCCAAGCTGCTGCCGCCTAACGGGTGCACCGCAAATTTTAAGGGCGAAGCCGCGATGGCTTTAAAATCAATAAACCGCGCCAGGGCCGTAATATACGGCGTAATCAAATCGGCCGAGCGAACGAGCCCCTGCTGGCGGGCTTCTTCCAACGGCATGGATTTAATTTGTTCCGGTTCAGCCATATATTCATTGGCGTATTTTTCAATTAACGAAGTAAGCGAAGCGTCGGCCGGGCCTCCGTTGGAGGGATTGTATTTCAGCCCCATATCCTGCGGCGGATTGTGGCTGGCAGTTCCATTCAAAGAGGCGCTGGCGCGGCCGCTGATAATTTCAAAGGAAAAAACCGGCGTCGGCAAGGGCATGTCCGGCAAGATGACCGCAAACCCGTTTCCGGCCAGTACTTCGGCACAAAGGCGCGCCGTATCGGCAGACATCAGCCGGGTATCGCCGCCCACCAAAATGGGGCCGGTGATATTCTGCTCTTTATGAATCCGTGCGACCGCTTGCGCAATGGCTCGGGCGTGCAAAGCGCAGAAGCCCACTCCTAAAGTGCCGCGATGACCGGAAGTTCCAAATTTTACCGGAACAGGTGTCCCGTTCGGTTTAAAAAATTGTTCTCTAAGAGAAACTACATCTATTTTTTGTTTCGTCAGCGTTCCAGCGAGTTCACTTACCATAAAGTTCTCCTGTAATTATAAAAATACAAATCGTTTTTTCGGCAGTCGGGTTGCGTATCCGCCCGTCTTTTTCTATGATATTATATATCTTAAAAATCCGCAATGGAGAACTATGAAAAAACTATTCGCTGTTTGTGTCAGTATTTTATGTTTTGCGGGGGCGTCCTTCGCTTCCAATATCGCCGACGATTTCCGCGCACATTATTCTGCGGCGTCCGACTTATCGGCCTATAACAAAGATCTCAATGCGTTAATCGGCCTGGCGGACTTTCATACCGGAAAAGGAACCGCGTTCCCCGGCTTTGATATCGGCGCCACTTTAAGCGCCGTTAAGCCTTCGTCTTCCAACAACATTTCTTCCGACGATTACCTCTATGCCGCTTTTATTACCGCGGAAACCAAAATCCCCGTGCTGGACTTGGGGGTTGTGCTGCGCGGTACGGATTCCAACGGTTTTAAATCGCTCGGCGGCGGTTTAAAATATAATTTTGGACTGTTTGATACCGTCAACATCTCGTTAGGCGGATTTTATGACCGCGGTTCCACCGACTGGTACACCACCGATCACTACTCTCTCTCCGCCGTGGCTTCTATGAATGTATTGTTTATCACTCCGTATCTGGGCATCGGGTACGATTACGGGGAACTAAAAACCAAGGATCTGCTTCCTTCCCGCTCCACGTCCGACGGAGATATGCGCTATACGGCCGGGGTAAATGTAAAACCGTTCCCGTTTGTCTATTTGTTTGCCGCTTACACGCAAACGTCCTCCAGCCACGGACTGCAAGGCGGAGTAGGACTGAACTTTTAACCGTTGCCCGCATCTATGGATTATAAACAGGAACTCAAAACTTTTTTCGCGGAACACTGCCTTTTCAATGAACCCATGGCGCGTCACACGACCTACCGCACCGGAGGAAAGGCGGAGGTATATGTATATCCGCAAACGCGGGAAGAATGGAGCTTTGTGCTGAAACTCGCCGAAGCGGAAAAAATACCGTTGCGCATTATCGGTTTTGGTTCCAACATTTTAGTAGGCGGAAAAGGAATTGACGGAATTACCTGCTCCACCAAGCGAATGAATCACGTCAGCCAAGACGGAGAATATATCAAGGCCGAAGCCGGCGCCGCGTTAGATAAAGTATGCGAAATCGCCTGCGAAGCCGGGTTGGCCGGTATGGAAAAACTTTCCGGCATTCCCGGAAGCGTAGGCGGAGCCGTATATATGAACGCGGGCGCGTTTGGGCAGGAAACGTTTGATTGTCTGGAATATTTTGATGTCATTGACTGGGAAGGACGCCCCGCCACGCTGCTCAAAGAAGAAATGAAATACGCCTACCGCAAAGTGGAAGGCATACAAAATTATATTATTCTTTCGGCGGGCTTTCACTTGAGCAAAGGGGATTTTCCGCAGCTTATCGAAAGCCGCAACACCGTGCTGCATAAGCGAATGGAAAAACAACCGCTGGAACTTCCGTCGGCCGGGAGTGTGTTTAAACGCCCGGCTAACGATTACGCCTCGCGCTTAATTGACGATACGGGGCTGCGCGGTTTATCAGTAGGCGGGGCGAAAGTATCGGAAAAACACGCCGGTTTTATTGTTAATTTCAACCACGCTACTCCCAGCGACATCAAAACCTTAATGGATCTGGTGCGGGAAAAAGTAAAAGAAAAACACGGCGTGGAATTGGAATTGGAACAGATTTTGTGGGGAAATTTTGAATAACTTCCCTATACAAAACAAACGGCGCGAAATTTATTGACGCGCCGGTACCAATTAAGCTAAAATATATTGGTAACAAAAAACAAATGGAGCCGTGGTGTAGCCTGGTTAACACGCTGCCCTGTCAAGGCAGAGACCGCGAGTTCGAATCTCGTCGGCTCCGCCATTTGAAAA
>CALVFE010000013.1 GCA_944326765.1 uncultured Elusimicrobiales bacterium
CCTCTAGCGTTGATTTGTTGGCAGTAAATTATTAAACTGTAAATAAGCCTTTAAATCAACGCGCTGAGGGGTTTTTTATGAAAAAAGGTTTTACATTGATAGAGTTATTGGTCGTAGTTTTGATTATTGGGATATTGGCGGCGGTAGCGTTGCCGCAGTATCAAAAAGCCGTATTAAAAGCGAGGTTTGTTCGTGCTATGACGGCGGGAGATGCTTTGTATAAGGCATCGGAGTTATATTATACCGCCAATGGGGTATGGCCTACGCGACTCGATGAACTGGATATCACGCTTCCCGGTGAACAAACTGCAGACAATATAGTAGAGGGGGAAGGATATGAGTGTACCCTGGCGAATTACCAGGAAAACATCGGCAATGCATCTCCTTCCATTATATGTTACATATCCAATACGAAGATTGCTTTTCGACGGTTTTTTAGCGCAACAGGGAAGCGTTTTTGTTATGCATTAATTTCTTCACAAGAAGGAAATGAATTTTGTAAAACAATGGGAACCTATTTTTCTAAGAACGACAGCTATAATCTGTATGAAATAAAATAAGCGTGTATTGTAGTAAAAAAGCCCCGCTTTAAAAAGCGGGGCTTTTTTATAGCAAGAGATTTCCTATTTGTTTTCTTTTTTCTCGTCTAAAGCGCAAGGCACTTTGGGGCTTTGGGCGACGAGGTCTTTGATGGGTTTGATTACCGCCGCTTGTTTTTTAAGCGTGCACGGCCCGCCAATGCAGCCGCCTTTGCAGCTCATAACTTCCAAAAGCTGAAAGTCGCCCGCGCCTTTGGCATAAGCATTTAATACCATCATCGTTTTCTTATCCAACCCATTCACGGCCATTTTCTTAAAAGTCCGTTTGCCGGCAATCGCGTTTTCCACCGCTTGAGCGACTCCGCCCGTTACGCCGTAGTAGCGTGCTTCACCGGAAATTTTGGGATCCAACGGAGTGTCTTCGCACTCGGCCGGGTTGATCCCTTTGGCTTCCAGCATGGCGCCCAGTTCTTCATAAGTCATTACGAAATCGATGTTGGGGTCTTCCATGCCTTCCACGCGTTTGGAAACGCACGGGCCGACAAACACGGTTACAAAGCCGTTTTTCTTTTCGATTTCGGCAGTATAACCGGCCGGCGTTTTGGTGTGGGAAACAAATTCTTTTAAAGCCGGCAGATGTTTCTTGACGGCTTGGATCCACGCTGCACAGCAGGAAGTGGTCATAAACCGGGCGCCGTTTTCCAAACGTTCCACCAGTTCGCGGGCTTCGTTGGCGGTGGTGATATCCGCCCCTTCGGCGACTTCGGTTACTTTGTCAAAACCGGCTTTTTTAATGGCGGTCATAAGCTGCGGCAAGGTGCAATCAAATTGCCCGACAATAGAAGGGGCAATCATCGCGCAGACTTTGTTGTGGCTTTGCATCTGGCTCAAGATGTCAATCAGTTGGCTGCGTTCCATAATCGCGCCGAACGGGCAGGCGTCCATACAATGCCCGCAGGAGATGCACTTGTCAAAATCAATTTCGGCGAATCCGTTTTCGCCTTTATGGATTGCGTCCACCGGGCAGGATTGTTCGCATGGTACGGGAACATAAGTGATGGCGTTGTACGGGCAGACGGCTTTGCACTGGCCGCAGTTTTTGCACTTGTCGGGGTCAATGTGGGAGCGCCCGTCGGAAAAAGAGATCGCACCGAATTTGCACGCCTGTTGGCACGGGCGGGCCAGACAACCTTGGCAGGCTTCTGTTACGATATGACGCGCCTTGACGCAGCCTTTGCAGGCGATATCCATAACGGTCAGCGGTACTTCCGGCACGGCTTTGCGCAGGAGAGCCTGTTTGGCGTAATCGTTCAGAGAGGTCGCTTCGTCATCTTTTTCCACGCTGCAGCCCATGGCGGCCAAAGTCCGCGCACGGAAAACAGCCCGTTCTTTGTAAATACAGCAACGTACCGCGGATTTGGAATCCGGGGGAATAACTTCAAAAGGGATACGGTACGCGTTTTTTTCCAGGTTGCCCTTATCAAAAGCTTCTACAACTCTTTTGAGAGCTTCGCGTTTAAAATATACGGCTTTATTGTCTGATGTGTTCATAATTACCTATATTTTACCATATTTACAAGCCCCTTCCGGCAAGTGCAGCGCGCGATGTTTTAAGCAATTTCCAAGCGCGCCAAGAGCGGGTTATGATCCGATCCGCGGGTAGTGCGAATGCCGCTGGCCAAGACGTTTAATCCGCGTATAAATAAATAATCTACCGGCTGCCCTAAGTACAGGGTGCGTGCGTCCGGTTCGAAGGTTACTTCCGTAAGGCCTGCCGTTTTGGCCATACTGCAAAGCAGCCGCCGGCGTTTTGCGTTCCAGGCGTTAAAGTCGCCGCCTAACAGTATGGGGCCGTTATAATCCAGCAGCAATTCCATCGCTCCGCGCAGATTATGTTCAAAAGCTTTTATTCCCGTAAAATTAATGGCATGTATATTGACGACTAAAAGCGCCCGTTTGGCGTTCTGAACCGGCACCAGGGTAGCCAGGGTCATTTTGGGGATACGGAAGAGAGGTTCTTTTTCCACTGCGGCAAAAGAAACTTGCATCGGTTTTGCCGTACAGCCGGTGGCGACTCCAACGGGGTCATCTCCTCTTAACGAAAAGAAACTAATGGCTCCGTTCCAATGATAACCGGCTTTTTCCATAATGGTTTTAACTGTGGGAGAACGATGTACTTCCTGCGCCAGAAACAAGTCCGCGGCCGAAGCTATTTTCGTAAATTCTTCCGCCCAGGTTTTTTGTTTGCTTTTTTGCCAATTCCACACACATACGGTAAACCGCCGCGGCAGCGCGGGTTGGACGGCAGAGCCGTGTTCGATTAATATATTATTCGGGAGAGGTTTTTTATATAGCATATTAATAGTAAGGCGTCAGCAGGCGGAATGTATTGTCCACCAGCGTGCGCAGCAGCGAAGGGGGCAGCTTTTTTTCCAAATGTGCGTTTGCTTTTTTGTGCGAAATGATTTTATCTATTTCCGCCGCCAGCTGTTTATCCAAACATTCCATATTGCATTCGAAGTTTAATTTAAAACTTCGTACGTCCCAGTTGGCCGACCCGACAAAAAGCCAAGCATCGTCCACCAACATAATTTTGCTGTGGTCAAAGGGCGGTTGGGTGCGGTAGATTTTTACGCCTTTTTGAAGCAGCCGCGCAAAATTGGAACGCATGGCGTTGTCCATGGCGAAGATATTGCTTTTAGACGGGAGAATGATTTCTATATCAATTCCCCGCATGGCGGCTACTTCCAACGCGGTTAAGATGTTGTTTTCCGGCAAGAAGTATGGGGTTACGATTTTGACGTTTTTTTGGGCGCAGGAAAGCGCGCCCAGCGCCATGAGTTCTATTTTGCCGTAGTCGGCGTCCGGCCCGTCCGGAATAATGCGTGCCGGCATGGTTCCCGGCAGCGGCCCGGACGCATGGAAAGAGGCGGGGATAAAATGTTTTTTCCCGGAAAAAATCCAATCTTCTTCAAACACGCGCGACATTTGATCCACCACCGGACCTTCTACTTTAAACGTAATGTCTATGATGGGTTCTTTCGGATTGGTTTTTACCAAATTTCCGGCGGCCACGTTCATGCCTCCAAAAAAGGCGGTGCGGCCGTCCACAATTAAAATTTTGCGGTGGTTGCGTAAATTGACAAACGGCAAATTGATGGGCTTTTTGGAAGGAAGAAAGACGGAAAATTCCACCCCCGGTAGGTGTTTTAATTTGGCGGCAATGGTGGGTTTGGAATAATTGATGCCTACGCCATCGACTAATACTTTTACGCGGGCGCCGTTTTTGACCGCTTGTTGAAAAGCTTCTACAAACAATTGGCCGGCGCGGTCATTATCAAAGATATAGCTTTGCATCAGCACTTCTTTTTGGGCGGAAGCAATAAGGCGGCACATTTCGGGATAAGCCGTATCTCCGTTTACAAAAGCCTGTGCGCGGTTGCCCAGTGCAAAACGTTGGGGGTGCACTTTGTATCCCAGCCGCAGCAGTTGTAAAAACGGCTGGGGAATCTCTTTTTCAATTTCTTCTTCGGTTTTTCCGGTAACGGTAAAAATGTCCGGCCCTTTGTTGCGCAGCGACAAGGCCTTGCGGCGGATTCGGTTGATGCCAAAAACGATATAGATAATACAGCCAATTAAGGGCGTAAACCATACCAAGCCTATCCAGCCGAAAGAACTTTTTACGTCGTCTTTGCGGCAGATGATATGCCCGGTTACGAGGATCTGCAAAATCAGATATAGTAAGCCGGCGATTCCAAAAGAAGAAAGCGAAACGGGATCCATATACATATTCTTATTATAAGAAATCTGCGGTTGCTGATAGGTAAAAAAATATGGTTAGAAAACAGGAAACGGCCGCACGCCCGTCTTATTGCGGCGTGGGCAGCGGGGTGCCGGCCGGGATATTGCTGGGCGTCAAGGCGGGTAACGGCTTGGCATTTACGGCGCGCGGCATATACATTTGGTCTTCCACCGTTCCGCCGGAAACGAGCGCTTTGCGCACCGGGCGGTTGGCGCGTTCCCAGGCTTCCTGGCGTTCTTGGGCGGCTTTCTGTTGGCGGGCTTGTTCGGCGGCTTTTTGCTGGGCGGATCTGTTTTTGTTGCTTTGGGATAATTTCCCCACAAATTGGTAATAGGCATCATCGCCGACGTAGGTTTGAATAAGATCGTCTTCTTCAAACACAAAATAATGAGGCTGTGGGGTTTTGTTATTGATATCGGAATAATTGAGTTTGTAAACCTGATAAGTTTTTCCGGCGGCGGTATCTGCCAAGTTCATCAGGGTGGTTTGGTTTTCATAGCGGCGCACAAAATCCCGTCGGCTGACCCCTAAATTAACGTTGTATTTTTTGTTTACGGCCAGTACGTCTTCCACATTGGCCGCACAGGCCAGAAAAGTTTGGGGGTCCTCGGCCTTGAATAAGAATTTGCGATAATCCCCGTCGTCGCTTCCGTAACGCACGAAAGCATATTCTTTACCGTCGGCGGCGGAGATGATTTCGTCTTTGGAAGAAACGTTGTCTGCGTGATAGAGCACATAAGTACGGTCTTTGCCGCGGAAGATTTTAGTAAGTTGTTTTGCGTTTTTATCCCAAAGGGATATCGATTCCCGCGGAGCGCTGGCTTCTCCTTGCATTTCAATGACGATTTCCGGCGCGCCGGGCTGTGCCTGCAGCAGACTGCTGCCCAGGAATATAGCAAACAAGCAAATCGCCATTCTTATTTTCATACCTAATATTGTAATAAGAGAATCGCAATTATTCAAATAAAGCGGTACTTAAATAACGCTCTCCGCCGTCCGGCAAAACCGCAACAATATTTTTGCCGGCATTGTGCGGCCGTCGGGCTACTTGCAAAGCCGCCCATAACGCCGCTCCGCCGGAAATGCCGGGCAAAATCCCTTGTGCGGCTGCCAGCCGGCGCGCGGTTTGGTAGGCGTCGGGGGCGGAAACGGGTATGATTTCATCTAAGAGAGCGCGGTCTAAAACGGCGGGAATAAAATTGGCGCCTATTCCCTGAAGGGCGTGCGGCCCGGCTTTGCCGCCGGATAAAAGAGGGGAGTCTGCCGGTTCCACCGCGATGATTTTTAGATTTGGATTTTGTTTTTTCAGATACCGTCCGGCGCCGGTAATGGTGCCGCCGGTTCCCACCCCGGCTACCAGAAAATCCACCTGACCGTTTAGATCTTTCCAAATTTCGGGGCCGGTCGTTTTTTCGTGCGCCAAGGCATTATTGGGATTATCAAATTGACCGGGCATAAAGGAACCGGGGGTATCGTGCAGCACTTGCAAAGCGGCCTCGATGG
Organism: uncultured Elusimicrobiales bacterium; assembly: GCA_944326765.1. Classification (GTDB taxonomy): domain Bacteria; phylum Elusimicrobiota; class Elusimicrobia; order Elusimicrobiales; family Elusimicrobiaceae; genus Avelusimicrobium. Next base: position 5,845 of record CALVFE010000013.1, read on the forward strand.
ATCCTTTCATGCCTTGTTCCCGGGGGGTTAATAGCAGGTGCGCTCCTAAGGCTTTTAACAGCTTGATCCGTTCGGCGCTCATGTTTTCGGGCATGGTCAAGATCAGCTTATACCCGCGCGCCGCCGCTAAAAAAGCCAAGGCAATTCCCGTATTGCCGCTGGTGGGTTCCACGAGGGTTGCGCCGGGAGAGAGAAGCCCTTCCTGCTCTGCGGCGTTTAACATAAAAAGGGCGGCGCGGTCTTTAATGCTAAAAGGATTAAACATTTCCAGTTTCGCCCAAACTTTTCCCGGCCCCGAATTTAGCCGGGTAATTTGTGCCAGCGGTGTATGACCGATGGCCTGTTCTAATGAATTTATTTTCATGCTGTCCCCGTCTTTTTTCTATTATATGCGTTTAGGAACAGTTTGCCAACCGTTTTAAATAATTAAAAAATAACCTGTCTGTTAAAAAAAATTTTATACAATGCAAGGGAATGCTGTTTAGGTATTATTAAAAAAGAGGGGATTCTATCCATGTATAAAAAAATATTTCATTCGGCCGCTTTGTTTGCGTTGGCGCTGGCGGTCATATCTGTATGCGGCTGCAAAAAAGCGGAAAATTCGGGTTCGATGCCGCTTCCCGTAGTCAGCGCGATTACGGTGGTTCAGAAAGATCTGCCTTGGAATATAGAGTATCCGGCGCAGGTGGCCGGATCGTTGGAAATTCAGATTCGGGCGCAGGTGGGCGGTATTTTGCAGGCCCGTTTGTATAACGAAGGAGAATATGTAACCGAAGGAACGCAGTTATTCCAAATAGACGATAAGGAATATAAAGTGGCCTTGGATAAGGCGAAAGGTTCTTTGGCGCAGGCGGAGGCGGAAGAACGCCGTACCCAGCGCACTTATGCGCGTATGAAACGCCTTCGCGCGGACAATGCCGTCAGCCAACAGGATTATGACAATGCCCTTTCCGCCTACGAAACCGCTCAAGCCAATGTAAAAGTGGCGAAAGCTGGTGTGAGTGATGCGGAAATCAATTTAGGCTATACCAAGGTTACGGCGCCCATTTCCGGTATTGCGGGCAAGGAAGCGCAATCGGTAGGGAGCTTGATTTCCCCGGCCGGCGAATCCGGCTTTTTGACGACGATGGTGCAAATCAATCCGCTGTATGTGAACTTTTCCATGCCCAGCCGCCAGTTTGAAAAATTGTCTGCCGGTTTTATTTCGGGGCAGATTTCCATTGGAACGGAAGAACAGCAGGATAAATTGGCGGCTGAACAATACCGCCGCACCGCCGCCGCGGACGCGCCTCTTTATGTGGAAGTGCTGTTAAATAACGGGAAAATCTATCCCGAAAAAGGCAAAATCATTTTCTTTGACAGCACCGAAAACACGCAGACTTCCAGTTTGGCCATGAAGGCCGAATTTGCCAACCCCAAAAACTCCCGCGCGCTGATGCCCGGTCAGTTTGTGCGGGTACGCCTGGTAGGCGCCACTTATAAAAATGCGATTTTGATTCCTTCTTCCGCCGTACTTAATACGGCGCAAGGAATGCTGGCGTATGTAATTGACGCCAACGATACTATTGTTTCTCGTCCGATTCAAGCCCAGCTGCAGGAAGACATGTATATTGTTACCGACGGTTTAAAAGCCGGAGACCGCATTGTCAGCGAAGGGCTTATTAAAGTGCGGCCTGGTCAAACGGTAAAGGTACAAATGAAGCCTTTTAACGCGGAAGAACCCGCTGCCCCGCAAGAACAAGCCCTTTCCCAAGACGGCCGCAGTACCGCTTTATTGGAAGAAGAAATAGAAGAAGACGAAGCTCCGGACACGCAGGCTTTGCCGTCTGCCGAGGAGGCCGGTGTTCCGGCGAACGCGGCTGCCGTTCAAGCCCAATCGCAAGCCCCAGCGGCTTCGGCCGTCCCGGTTCAGACGCCTGCCGATTCGGCCGCGGCTCCGGCGGCAGCTTCAGCCGCGGTGCAAGAAGCTCCGGCGGCGGATGCGGTTTCCGCAACAGGGAAATAAGGAGAGGGTATGTTTTCCAAATTTTTTATCAACCGCCCTATTTTTTCCACAGTTATTTCTTTGTTGATTTCACTGGCCGGCATCGTATCCATTACGATGCTTCCCATTGAACAATATCCCGATCTGACGCCTCCGACGGTGGAAGTGTCGGCTACATATCCGGGCGCCAGCCCCGAAGTGATTGCCAATACGGTAGCCGCCCCGATTGAACAACAGGTTAACGGAGTGGAAGATATGTTGTATATGAATTCCACTTCTTCTTCCAACGGGGATATGTCGCTGGTTATTTCGTTTAAAGTGGGAACGGATCCGGATCAGGCCGTTATCAATGTAAACAACCGCGTGCAAAGCGCGACGGCCAGCCTGCCGGAAGATGTGCGGCGCTACGGGGTTACGGTAGATAAAAAATCGTCTTCGATTTTGCAGTTGATTGCGTTATATTCTCCCAACGGACATTCCGATACTACCACGATAGGGAACTACGCGCTGTTAAACATTGTAGATGATTTAAAACGTATTGAAGGCGTGGGCGATGCGCAGGTAATGTCGGCCAATGATTATTCCATTCGCATTTGGATCAAGCCGGACGTTCTTTCCCAGCGGGGGCTGTCCGTCAGCGATTTGGTATCCGCCGTACAGGCGCAGAATACCCAGCGTTCCGCCGGAAAAATCGGCCAGCCGCCGCTGCCGATAAAAGTGGACAGGACCTATTCCATCATCGCTCCCGGCCGCTTGACCGATCCCAAAGAATTTGAAGAAATTATTCTGCGCGCCAACCCGGACGGCACTTCTTTGCTTTTAAAAGATGTGGCACGGGTGGAGCTGGGCAGCCAAACGTATGAATTTAATGCTACTTTTAACGGCAAGCCGGCCGTTCCAATCGGAATTTATCTTTCGCCGGGAGCAAACGCCGTGGCTACGGCCGAAGCGGTGGACGCGCATATGAAAGAATTGGCGCAGAATTTCCCGCCCGAATTGGATATTGACTACAAAGTGGCCTACGATACCACGCTGTTCGTTACCGCCTCCATTAAAGAAGTAATCCACACGCTTATTGAAGCGATGATTTTGGTGTTCTTGGTAGTTTACCTGTTCCTCAAGGACTGGCGGGCTACGTTAATCCCGTGTCTGGCGGTGCCGGTATCTATCATCGGAGCATTTGCGGGAATGCTGTTGCTGGGATTTTCCATTAATACGCTTACGTTATTCGGATTGGTGTTGGCCATCGGTATGGTGGTGGACGACGCTATCGTCGTCATAGAAAACGTGGAACGCATTATGCACGAAGAAAATCTGCCCGTAAAGGAAGCCACCATTAAAGCGATGGACGAAGTTTCCGGCCCGGTAGTAGCCATTGTGTTGGTGTTGTGTTCGGTGTTTGTGCCGGTTGCTTTTATGGGCGGTTTAACCGGGGTAATGTACCAGCAGTTTGCTATTACGATTGCCGTATCGGTTATTATTTCCGGTTTGGTGGCGCTGACGCTGACGCCGGCTTTGTGTGCGTTGTTGCTTAGAAAACAAGAACACCCCACAAAAGGATTTTTCTATCAGTTTGACCGTTTCTTTGAAAAACTGACCGCAAAATACGGTTCCTGGGTGGCTTTTTTCATTCGCCGCTTGTCGGTATCCGCGGTACTTATTGCGCTGGTGTTTTTGGCGGCGCTGGGATTGTTTAAAGTAGTCCCCGGCAGCTTGCTGCCCGATGAAGACCAGGGCGTTATTATGGTGGCGGCGCAGTTGGATCCGTCGGCCTCTTTGGCCAACAGCGATGCCGTAGCCAAGCAGCTGGAAGAACTGATTGAATCCCAGCCGGCCGTATCGCAGGAGCTGACGTTCTCCGGGTTTGATTTGCTCAGCAGTACGCAAAAGGGAAATGCGGTTTCTTCGTTTATTATGCTTAAACCGTGGGACGAACGTAAAGAAAAATCGCTTTCCGCGGCCGCGGTCGTGCAGAATTTGTATGTGCAGTCTCAATCCAAAATCCCGGCGGCGGTCGTGATGCCGTTTAACCCGCCGGCCATTATGGGTATGAGTACAACAGGCGGTTTGGAAGGATATATCCAAAACCGCAGCTCCGGCGGCAGTGCGGAGCTGGAAGCCCAAACCCAGAAATTTATTGAAGCCGCTAAAAAACGGCCGGAGCTTTCCAGCGTAAGCACCACTTTCTCGGCGGCGGTGCCACAGTATAAGCTGGACGTAGACGAAATCAAAGCCCAATCCATGGGGGTAACGCTGTCGGAATTATATACTACGCTGCAAGGTACTTTCGGTACGTATTATATTAACGACTTTACTTACTCCGGCCGCAGTTTTAAAGTGATGATGCAGGCCGATGGCCAGTACCGCGCTACACCTGAACAAATTTCCGGCATTTATGTGCGTTCTTCTTCCGGCGCCATGGTACCGCTTTCTACTTTGGTTACGCTGACCCCCATTTTGGGGCCGGACGTGGTAGAACGGTTTAACGTGTTCCCGGCGGCCAAAATCATCGCTAATCCGGCGGAAGGTTACAGCTCCGGCGATGCAATCCGCGCCGTGGAAGAAACCGCTAAAGAAGTGCTGGATTCCGGTTTTACGCTGGCGTGGACGGGTACCACTTACCAAGAAAAACTGACGGGCAGCTCCTCGGCTTCCGCCTTGTTATTGGGTATGTTGGTGGTATTCCTTATTTTAGCCGCCCAGTATGAAAAATGGAGCCTGCCGGTGGCGGTTCTTTTGGCGGTGCCGTTTGCCTTGTTCGGGGCATTGGCCGGCACTTGGGCGCGCGGCCTTTCCAATGACGTCTATTTCCAAATCGCCCTAGTGGCGCTGGTTGGATTGGCGGCCAAGAACGCCATCTTGATTGTGGAATTTGCCGTCATGCTCAAACAGCAGGGAATGGAAACCGCGAAAGCCGCCATACAAGCCGCTGAGCTGCGTTTCCGCCCGATTGTGATGACTTCGCTGGCCTTTATCTTAGGCTGCGTGCCGCTGGCCATCAGCACCGGCGCCGGCGCGGCCAGCCGTCATTCCATTGGTACGGCGGTTGTGTTTGGCATGTTGGCGGCTACGGTGATTGCACCGTTGTTTATTCCGCTTTTCTTCTGCATTTTTGATGGTTGGAAAAAGAAAAAGGCAGAAACTGCTGAAACTATTCAAACCAAAGAGGAGCATTTATGAATCTAAAACGATTAATGGCCGCGTGGGCAGGGATATTGCTGTTGGGCGGCTGTATGTTGGGACCTAATTACAAACAGCCGGATTTGGACTTGCCGCAAGGCGAAGCCGCCGATAATTTCAGCGTGTTTACCAACGCTAAATGGTGGGAAGTTTTCCAGGATCCGGTACTCAACCAATTGGAAGCCGACGCCTTAGAACATAACAAAGATTTACAGGCCGCTATTGCTCGCGTGGATCAGGCGCGTGCGGAAGTAGGGGTAGCCACGGCCGATCAGCTGCCCAGCCTTTCGGCGGCGGCGGAATCAGGCCGCGCCGGCAGCCAAGCCGGTTCCGGGCAGACGCAGAGTACGGCCAACGTGTCGGTCTCTTATGAATTGGACCTGTGGGGTAAATATCGCCGATTAAGCGAAGCCGCCCGTGCCCAGCTGCTTTCCAGTCAGGCCGCCAGCGATACCGTACGTTTGACGCTTACGGCTGATGTAGCCAAAAATTATTTTACGCTGCGCATGCTGGACGCTCAATTGGAAATCGCCCAGCGTACATTAGCCGCGCGGCAGGAAAATGTGCGCATTTATACCAGCCGCTATCAAAACGGTTATTGTACGGAAGTGGATTTAAGACGTGTGGAAGCCAATATGTCCAGCGTGCAGGCGCAGGAACAGCAGCTGCGTCTGAAAATCGCCCAAACCGAAACCGCGCTTTCTGTGTTGGTGGGAAAATCGCCGCGTGAAATAGTGGAAAACAATACGCCGCGCGGCAAGACGCTTTCAGAAATTACGCTGATCCCCGATGTACCGGAAGGCATTCCTTCCGATTTGTTGGCGCGACGGCCAGACGTACGCTCCGCCGAAGGACAGTTGATTGCCGCCAATGCCAACATCGGCGCAGCGCGTGCGGCGTATTTCCCCAGTATCCCGCTGACGGCTTCCGCCGGCTATGCCAGCGGCGCGCTGGACAGTTTGTTTACGGGTTCTTCCGGCGTATGGGCGGCCGGAGGCCAGTTGTTGGCGCCTATTTTTGAGGGCGGTAAAATCCGCGCAGAAAACGAAAAAGCGGAAGCCCAATACCGCGAGATGCTGGCTTCATATGAAAAGACCGTACAAGGCGCCTTCAAAGAAGCGTTAGACGCCATTGCCGCCAACCGCATCAACCGCGAGATTTTTGACTCTTACAAACAGCAAACCGAAGCAATGCAGCGCAGCTATGACCTGACTAAAAAACAGGAAGACGCCGGGCTGATTGGCGTAACGGATTTGCTGGACGTAGAAGAAAACCTGCTTTCTGCCGAGATGAACCTGGCGAGCGCCCGCAACGACGAGTTGGCCGCGATTGTCAATTTGTCCAAGGCGCTGGGCGGCGGCTGGAATGTGCAGGGAGGGTTTGGCCCGTATGAAGAAATCGTAAAAGAGCAGCAGGCTCAATTAGCGGAAGATTCTTCCCCTGCTAACTAGAAATCGCTTCTTTAATAAACGCCCCGTCTTTTAGGCGGGGCGTTTTAGTGGGCGGCTGGAACCCGGCAACGGGCAGAAAAATCTTCGGAAAGAATTGTCAAATGAACGCAAGAAGCCAGCCGCAGAGGCTTTTAATTTAGTAAAATATCATTATGAGAATATCGGCGCTGTGCCCGTTAGACGGCCGCTATAGCGGCAGAGTGGGCGCGCTCAGAAGTGTGATGAGCGAAGCCGCCTTTACTGCATACCGCGTGCGAGTGGAATGCGCGTGGTTAGAGATCCTTTCCGATTTAAAACTCCCTCATTTTAAGCCGCTTACCCAAAAAGAACGCCAATTGCTGGCAGAAACGTGTAAATTAGATGAATCTGATTTGGCGTTGATTCGGACGCTGGAATTTGACGGCTATCAGCAGATACCGCCTACCAAACACGATGTAAAAGCGGTGGAGTATTTTTTGCGGCTTCGGTTTGAAAAAACTTCATTGAAAGACCGTTTACAATGGCTTCATTTCGCGCTGACCAGTGAAGATGTGAACAGCGCCGCTTACGCGCTTTTGTTGGCGGAAGGATTGGAACAAGTCTTGTTGCCGCAATTAAACCGTTTGCAGCATACCCTTTCGCAAATAGCCCGTCGGGAAGCCCGTTCGGTGCTCTTGGCGCGCACCCATGGCCAGCCGGCTGTTCCTACTACCTTCGGCAAAGAAATACGCGTATTTGCCCAGCGGATTTCCCGACAAATTGATGACTTGAAGAAACGGGAAATTTCTTTCAAATTCAGCGGTGCGGTAGGAAATTTTAATGCACATTATGCCGCTTTTCCGGATATTGACTGGCCGCGCGTAGCGCGCAAAATGGCGACGGCTTTAAACCAAAAACGAAAAATAAAACTGTTTCTTTCGCCGATTTCTACCCAAGTGGATCCGCGGGACAGCTATGCCGAACTGTTTGATAATATGCGGCGTGTAAATGTGATTTTGCTGGATTTATGCCGGGATATGTGGCAGTATATTGCTTTGGGACTGGTGCGCCAAAAAACGGCAAAGGGGGAAGTGGGGTCTTCCACCATGCCGCAAAAAGTGAATCCTATCGATTTTGAAAATGCCGAAGGAAACTTGCAGTTGGCTGACGCTTTGTTCGAATTGTTTTCACGCAAGCTGCCGGTGTCGCGCTTGCAGCGGGATTTGTCGGATTCTACGGTGCTTCGGAACATAGCGGTGGCTTTTGGGTATGCACTGGTCGCCTATCAGTCCATCTCCGGCGGACTTGCCAAAATTTCGTTTGACCGGCCGGCCGCCCGGCGGGAACTAGACGCGCACCCGGAAGTATTGACGGAAGCTTTCCAAACGATTTTGCGTTCGGCCGGTTATTCCAACGCCTATGAAATTTTGCGTGATTTTGCCCGTGGCCGACAAATTACCGAAAACGCCGAAAAAGATTTTATAGAAAAATTGGATATCGATGAGAATACTCGTACCAGACTGCGTGCTTTTACCGCGGCAAAATATCTGGGGCGGGCGTGCGAATTAGCGGAGGAAAAAAATGATTGATATTGTGTGCGGCGGACAAGCCGGCGATGAAGGAAAGGGGAAAATTTCTGCTTATCTGTCTTACAAAGGAAATTATGATTATTGCGTGCGGGTGGGCGGCCCCAATGCGGGGCACACCGTTGTGAAAGACGGGAAATCTTACACGCTTAAAAATATTCCGTCCGGCTTTTTGAACCCCAAAACCAAATTGGTGCTGGGGGCGGGCGCTTATACCAAAACCGAATGGCTGTTGGAAGAAGTTAAATTTACCGGTACGCACGACCGCCTCATCATCGATCCGTATGCCGTGCTGATTTCTGATGAACAGACCGCGGCCGAAAAAAATGCGTCGCATTTTATGAAACACATCGGAAGCGTGGGAACGGGGCTCGGACAGGCGGTGCGCGACCGGATTGAACGGCGCGACATTAAGTTCGCCAAAGACGAGCCGCTGTTAAAAGAATTTATTCAAGACGTTCCTGAGTTATTAAACGATTGCTTGGATAAAGAGGGGCAAATTTTATTGGAGGGCACGCAAGGAATAAAACTTTCTCTGCTGCACGGAGAATATCCGTTTGTTACTTCGCGCGACACTACGGCCAGTACTTTTTTGGGCGAAGCCGGGCTAGGGCCCAAATCCGTACGCGACGTATATGTGGTGTTTAAACCCTATATCACGCGGGTAGGACCAGGCCCGCTGGAACGGGAATTAACCGACGAAAAAGAATTGGAAATTTATCATACCAAAGGCCATGAAATCGGCAGCGTCAGCAAGCGGCTGCGCCGCATCGGGGCGTTTGAAACGCGTTCCGCCAAGCGGGCGATTATGATTAACAATTGCACCAAAATCGCCATTACGCATATAGATATGTTTCCGGGAAATGACCGGGTGAAAAAATATGAAGATTTTACGCCGGAGGCCAAAGCTTTCCTGGAACATTTGAAAACGTTGTGCGCTCATACTTATCCGCACCCGGAAATTTCCTTGATTTCCACCGGCCCAGATATGGAAGACACCTTGGTTTTATAACATGCACCCACGCTTTCCAGCGTGGGTGTTTTAAGACGGTTGCGTTTTAGGTATTGCACGGGGTATAATAAAAACAAGGGGGATTTATGAAAGATATTGTTTTTGATCTAGGCGGCGTCATGATTGACTGGAATCCGCGGCATTTGTATAAAAAGATTTTTGCTTCGGAAGAAGAAATGGAATGGTTCCTTTCTAATGTTTGTACGCCGCAATGGAATACGCAGCAGGACGCCGGGCGTCCGTTTGCGGAAGGGTTGGCGTTGGTAAAGGAAAAGTATCCCAAATATTCCGCCCAGATCGACGATTATTATAACCGCTGGGAAGAAATGTTGGCCGGCCCCATCAAAGGAACGGTGGCGGTTTGGCGTGCTTTAAAAGACAAAGGATACCGCATTTTCGCGCTGACTAACTGGTCGGCGGAAACGTTTCCGGTCGCACGGGAAAAATATGATTTTCTGCGGCAGATGGACGGGATCGTCGTTTCGGGCGAGGAACATTTGGTAAAACCCGATCCGGAAATTTATGCCCGGCTGCTTAAACGGTTTAATCTGAATTCCACCAACTGTGTTTTTATTGATGACAATGCCGCGAATATATCGGCGGCTGCCAATTTGGGGTTTGATACCATACATTTCCAAGGAGCAGACGCCTTGCAGGTGGAATTGATGCGCCGCGGTTTATTATAAATTGATTTGCGGATTTAAAACCCCACCGGAAGGTGGGGTTTTTTTATTGTGCTTTACTAATTAAAACTTCCATTAATTTATGCCGGCGGAATTTACGGGGATCCACCAGTAATCCGTCTGCCTGCAGTTTGTCGCTTTTATCCAACGCGCGGCCTAACTGTTTTTCCGTCCACTGGGATACGGTCATATTGGCCGGCAGTTCCGGCGGCGGCGCCATATTTAATTGGTTAAATACATCGGCCATTTTGGCGGAAGCGCTGGCTACCAGCGCCGATCCTATCGGCCGGATATAGGCGGGGAAAAAATCATATTCGTCTTCAATTTCGCCCACCATTTCTTCGAAAATGTCTTCCAGCGTCAGAATGCCGGTAATTTTTTCTCCTTCCGTTACCAAGCAAATGTGCTGTTTGTTTTTCATCAGTTTTTCCAGTGCTGTAGAAATAAGGGTGTCGGCTTCCAATTTTAAAATGGGGCGAATGATGGTGCGCGCGGAAGTGGGGGCGCCGCCGGCCATTTTGGTGGAAAGAAAAATGTCTTTGAAATTAAGATACCCGATAATGCTTTGCGGATCGGACGGATCTTCCCGCACGGGAAAACGCGTGTGCATATCCAGATGGGCTTTTACAAAAGTGTCGGCGATGGAGTCTGCGGCGTCCAACATATACACTTGATCCAGCGGAACTTGAATTTCGCGGATTTTGCGGATACAAAACATGGCGCTGGAAAGTACAATCTTTTCTTCAGTTTTGCCGAACAGCCGCGAAGAAGACGCAATGGCCGCGGCGGTGCGTAAATCCGTCATGGCCGCTTTTTGCGCTTCTTTGGGATCCGGCGCTTTATGAGACAGCGATTTTTGCGTACAGAAACGAACCAACGCCTCCATAATGCGCACAATGGGCGACAAAATCGAATAAAGCACGCGCATTACCGGTGAGAATTTAAGCGTTACAAATTCTTTGTTTTTAATGGCAAAGGTTTTTGGGGTCAGTTCGGCGAACACGATGGTAATAAAACTCAGCGGCACTACCACTACGGCTACGGACAGCGCATCAGCCAGCCGTTTGGGAATGGAAAGCCATTCCTGAAGCACAGGGGAAAACATTTCGTCTGCGCCCGCACCGCCGGCGGCCGCGGCGATGGCACCCACCAACGTAATGCCAATTTGTACTACCGCCAAGCTGCCTTCCATATGATCTTTCATGAACAGGGCTTGCTCGGCGCCCAAGCGTTTTTCTTGGGCGAGAATGGACAGTTTCGTGCGAGAAACGGATGCCAGCGCCATTTCATAGGCGGCCAGCAAGGCATTTAGGGCCAACATGAGTATGATGATGAGGATCGTCATGGGATATAGTGTAGCAAAAAAGAAGCCTAAGGAAAAGGACAGTTCCGTCGTAAATGGGGAAAAACGGCCGTCTGTTTGACGGAGGGGCAGGGCGGAGTTGCCCGGCTTGACAATTTTCGACGATAAGCATATGCTTTAATAGAAGAGGATTTTGATAAATATGAAGAAAAAATTTAATGTAACCGGTATGACTTGTTCCGCCTGTCAGGCGCATATAGAAAAGGCAGTCGCCAAATTGCCGGGGGTACGCTGTGCGGCGGTTAATCTGTTGCAAAACACGTTGATTGCCGAATACGATGAAGATCGGTTGGATCCGCAGGATATTGTGGCAGCGGTACGGGCGGCGGGATATGACGCGTTTGCGCCGGGAGAAGAAACGGGTTTTTTATCTCCCCAGCGGGCGGCCAAAGAAGAGGCCAGTCGGTTAAAATATCGTTTTATTGCCTCGCTGCTGTTTTTAATTCCGCTTTTTTATGTGGCGATGGGAAATATGTGTTCTTTGCCGCTTCCTGCGGTGTTGAGCCGGAATCCCGGGATATTTGCTTTAACGCAGTTTCTGCTTACTTGGCCTATTTTATCCATAAACCGCCGTTTCTTTACCAACGGTTTTAAACGATTGTTGCGCGGCGCGCCTAATATGGACAGCCTGATCGCTTTGGGCGCCGGGGCAGCGGTCTTATCGGGACTGTGGGGATTGTTCCGTATTTTGTTTCTGATGGAACATCCGGATTGGACAGCCGCTTTTGAAACGGCGCATCTTGGGTTATATTTCGAATCGGCGGCGACAATTTTAACATTGGTTACTTTGGGAAAATGGCTTGAAGCGCGTGCCAAGGTAAAAACGTCTGATGCCATTTCGGCATTAGTGCGCCTCGTTCCGCAGGAGGCGTCGGTATTGCGTGATGGCAAGGAAGTAGCAGTCCCCGTGGAAGGATTGGTGGCGGGGGATATTATTGTTATACGGGCGGGGGAGCGGATTGCGGCAGACGGAGTGGTCGTAGAAGGCGGCGGGGCTGCCGATGAGTCCGCTTTGACTGGCGAAAGCGTGCCGCAGGATAAGCCCATCGGGGCGGAGCTGGCCGCCGGAACTTTGCTGGCCAGCGGGTATGTGGAACTGCAGGTAGAACGCACAGGAAAAGATACGGTTTTGGCGCAGATCATTCTGTTGGTGGAAGAAGCGGCCGGAAGTAAAGCGCCCATCGCGCAGTTGGCCGACCGCGTGAGCGCTGTATTTGTTCCGACCGTTATGGCAATTGCCTTGCTGACGCTGGTGGTATGGCTGGCGCAGGGAACGAGTTTTGTCTTTGCCCTTTCGTCTGCTATTTCCGTTTTGGTAATTTCTTGTCCCTGTGCGTTGGGGCTTGCCACGCCTACGGCCATTATGGTCGGTACGGGCAGCGCGGCGCGGCATGGAATTTTGGTAAAATCTGCGGCGGCTTTGGAACGGGCGCATAAAGTAACTACTGTCGTGTTGGATAAAACGGGTACGGTGACCACCGGCCAAATGCAGGTGGCTTCCGTAGTACCTGCGGGCGGAATGAAAGAGGAAGAATTGTTGATCCAAGCCGCATCGCTGGAACATTTTTCGCAGCATCCTTTTGCCCGGGCGTTATCGACGTATGCGGAGGAAAGAAATCTGCCGTTGGTGCCGGTGTCCGCGTTTGAAGGGCTGCCCGGCCGCGGGGTGTGCGTCCAAGAAGGAAAAGAAGTTTTGGCGGGCGGTAATTTAACGTATATGAAAGAATTGGGGGTTCAGGTGCCGGCGGGGGAAAAGCGTCTGCAGGAAGAAGCCTCCCTCGGAAATACCCCGCTTTTCTTTGCGCGCGGAAATCGTTATTTAGGAATGATCTCTTTTGCCGATACGGTAAAACCGTCCGCGGCGGACGCCGTAAAACTGCTTCAGCAAATGCATCTAAAAGTTGTTTTGCTGACAGGAGACAACGAGCAAACCGCCGGACGGGTGGCTCAAGCGGTGGGTATCGAACGCGTCATCGCCGGAGTGTTGCCCAAGGAAAAAGAGGGCGTGGTGCGCCGATTGCAAGACGAAGGGGAAACCGTCGCGATGGTCGGTGACGGGGTCAACGATGCGCCTGCCTTGGTGCGGGCAGATGTGGCAATTGCTTTAGGCGTCGGAACGGACGTGGCGGTAGAGTCCGCGGATATCGTGTTAATGAAAGATGATTTGATCGGCGTGGCAACGGCCCTGCAGTTAAGCCGGGCTGTATTGCGCAACATTAAACAGAATTTGTTTTGGGCGTTTCTTTATAACGTGTTGGGCATTCCGTTGGCAGCCGGTGCACTCTATTTGCCATTTGGCTGGAAACTCAGCCCAATGTTTGCGGCGGCGGCGATGAGTTTGAGTTCCGTATGCGTGGTAACTAATGCGTTGCGCCTGCGTTTTTTCAGGCCGGCGCGGGTAGCTAAAAAAGGAAAACAAGGGGAAAAGGGTATGCGAAAGACACTGATTATCGAAGGAATGGTATGCAGCCATTGTGCCGGACGTGTGGAACGGGCGCTCCAAGCCATTCCCGGGGTGCAGGTAAAGGTGGACTTGGGAAAAAAGTGTGCAGTAGTGGAAGCGGCGAGCGAGATAAAAGATGAAGTGCTTACGGAGGCGGTGCAAAAAGCGGGTTATGAGGTAATTGCAATCAATTAAGCGTTGCATTTTAAAAAGCCGGGCTTTCGCGCCCGGCTTTTTTAGTGGGATAATGATACAATAATAGAGTAGTTTACAGCAGAAGGAGCATTGTATGAACCATTTTGGTTTTGTGAAAATAGCGGCCGCCGTACCGTCTGTAAAAGTGGCTGATCCCGTGTATAATACGGCTCAGATGGAGGACAGTCTTGCCCAAGCTGCGCACCGCGGGGTGCGGGCGGTCGTGTTCCCAGAATTGGGAATTACCAGCTATACATGTGGTGATTTGTTTTCCAAACCTCTGCTGGCGCAGGCGGCCGAAAGCGCGTTGGGTATGCTGCTTAAACGTACCCGGAAATCGGATATTCTTTTTATTGCGGGATTGCCCGTTCGGGCAGGCAGTGTTTTGCTGAATGCTGCAGCTATATGTTACCGGGGTGAAATTTTGGGAGTGGTTCCTAAAACTTATTTGCCCAATTACAGTGAATTTTATGAAGCGCGTTGGTTTACTTCTTCGTTGGAATGGGCAGGCGATGCAGTTGAATTATGCGGCCAAACTGTACCGGCCGGAACGGATCTGTTGTTTGAAGCAGGCGGCATGAAATTTGGAGTAGAAATTTGCGAAGATTTATGGGCGGTAGTGCCGCCTTCCTCCCGGTTGGCTGTGCAGGGAGCTGACGTAATTTTTAATCTTTCCGCCAGTAATGCGCTGGTGGGAAAATACGCTTATGTGCGCCAATTGGTCAGCCAGCAGTCTGCCCGGTGTATTTGCGGGTATGTATATGCTTCAAGCGGATTCGGAGAATCTACCACCGATGTCGTATTTGGCGGAAACGCTTTAATATATGAAAATGGCCTAGAGCTGGATTGTTCGAAACGTTTTTCCACGCAAGGGCAGTTGTGCTGTACGGAAATAGACGTTGAACGGCTGCGCGCCGAGCGGGCGGTCAATACCACTTTCCGTTCGGACGTTGCTTATGAAACGGCAGATCCCTACAGGCTGGTCAAAACCGGTATGCCGCCCGCGCCGCTGGTAAAATTGACGCGGCCGGTATCTCCTTGCCCGTTTACGCCGCCAACCCATGCATTTGATGAAAATTGCCGGGAAATTTTCAACATTCAAACAACCGCGTTGGCTACCCGTTTGGCGGCGGCGCACGCTAAAACGGCCGTGCTGGGGGTTTCCGGCGGGCTGGATTCCACCCTGGCTTTGCTGGTTTGTGTGAAAACGGCTGATAAATTGAATTGGCCGCGCCCAAATATCATTGGGGTAACAATGCCCGGATTCGGAACCACTCGCCGCACTTACCAAAACGCAGTAAACCTGATGAAGCAATTAGGGATTACGGTGCGGGAAGTGGATATCAAAAAAGCCTGTAAACAGCATTTTTGCGATATTGGACACAATCCAGAAAACAAAGACGTTACCTACGAAAACACGCAAGCCCGCGAACGTACGCAGGTGCTAATGGATATCGCCAACCAAACAAACGGTCTTGTGGTCGGTACGGGGGATTTGTCGGAGCTTGCTTTGGGCTGGGCGACTTATAACGGAGACCATATCTCCATGTATGGGGTGAATGCCGGCGTGCCCAAAACATTGGTGCGTTCGCTGGTGCAGTGGATTTCCCAACACGAAACTGACCCAAAAACGCAGCGGGTAATGACGGATATTCTCTCTACACCCATCAGTCCGGAATTGCTGCCGGCTAACGCAAAAGGGCACATCGCCCAAAAAACCGAAGATTTGGTGGGGCCGTATGAACTGCACGATTTCTTTTTGTTCTATTTCTTGCGGTACGGGTTTGGTCCGGCGAAGATCTATTTCCTGGCCAAACATGCGTTTGAGAAGAAATTTACCGGTCATGTTATTAAAAAGTGGCTGCAAGTATTTTTTAAACGATTCTTTTCCCAACAATTCAAGCGCAGCTGTTTGCCAGATGGTCCGAAGGTGGGTTCGGTTGGATTGTCTCCGCGCGGCGATTGGCGTATGCCCAGCGACGCCAGCGCCCAAGTGTGGCTGAGCGAGGCCGAACACTTGCGCTGAACTTTCCGCCGCGCAGCCGCGCGGCGGTTTTCTATAAGGGCTATTTATGTATGCGGTAATTATTATCGGGTTAGGTCGGCTTGCTCTTTTGTCGTAACATTCCCAACAAGTTGTTTCCCTAATGCGTCAGCACCGTAATTTGCGAACCCTGTTCAAGGCAGAATTCCCTGGCCTGGAATACCCTTGACTCGTTTCTTTTTTTTTGATAAATTTTGCGTATGAGCAAAAATTATCAAAAAACATTCCCCGGCGAAAAAAACG
This sequence comes from uncultured Elusimicrobiales bacterium, assembly GCA_944326765.1. Lineage (GTDB taxonomy): Bacteria > Elusimicrobiota > Elusimicrobia > Elusimicrobiales > Elusimicrobiaceae > Avelusimicrobium. The sequence goes on from CALVFE010000013.1 coordinate 21,987, forward strand.
CCGGATTTACGCTAATAGAGCTATTAGTGGTGGTTTTAATTATTGGCATACTGGCTGCAGTTGCCTTGCCGCAGTATGAAAAAGCGGTAGAGAAAAGCCGCGCGACTCAAGCGATTACCTATTTGGATACTTGGGTAAAAGCCCAACAACTTTATTATTTGGCTAATGGTACTTATATAAATGGTTCCGGTGAAAAGCTATGGCTTACTGCAGGAATAGAAGCACCTAAGTATGATACAAGTTTATGGTCCCGTTGGATATTTTTTGGTGGGGCAGGGCATAATATAACATTAAGAAGAGAAATCACGGATTATTATGAATTAAAAGCCATTATGACATCAGAAGGCGTGCTGCGTATTTGTCTTGGAAATGAGAAATGGTGCAAGGCCATCAATAGCGGAGCGGGGGATTGTACACCCGGGGGATCGGTTGATGATCCCGTTTGGTGTTATGCCGCAAAGGAATTCTAATCTAAAAACCCCGGGGATCTATTCCCGGGGTTTTCGTTATTCGTGCAAGAAGCTTTTGCCGAATTTTAACGGCGGCAGGTTGAAGTAATCCGCAATCGTCTGCCCTAAATCGGCATAACTGCTGCGCCCGCCGATAAACTGCGGCTTTACGTTTGGGCCGAACATCAAAACCGGCACATGTTCGCGCGTGTGGTCGGTGCCTTTATAGGTCGGATCGCAGCCGTGGTCGGCCGTAATAAAAGCGAGGTCTCCCGCTTGCATTTGGGCGGCCAATTCGGGCAGACGTGCATCAAAATATTCCAGCCCCTTGGCATAACCTTCCACGTCGCGGCGGTGTCCCCAAGTCATATCAAAATCCACGAAGTTCGTAAATACCAAACTGAAATCCGGCGCCGCCGCGGCTTCGGCTAATGTAACGTTCCAAAGTTCTTCCAGTCCGGAAGCTTTCACCGCTTTGGTAATGCCCTGCTGAGCGAAAATATCGAATATTTTCCCAACCGAAATAACTTCTCCGCCTGCGTTTTTGATTTCGTCTAGCACCGTAATCATAGGGGGTTTGACGGAGTAATCGTGGCGGTTTTTGGTGCGCTTAAATTCGCCTTTCTTTTCGCCTTCAAACGGCCGCGCAATCACGCGGGCAATGTTATACGGCGCCACCAATTTAAAGGCAATTTCACACACTTGATACAGCCGTTCCAGCCCAAAGTGTTTCTCGTGGGCGGCGATTTGAAATACGCTGTCGGCCGAAGTGTAACAAATGGGTTTGCCGGTTTTAATATGTTCTTCACCCAATTCTTCAATAATGGCCGTGCCGGACGCGGCCTTGTTGCCCAAAATGCCGGGCAGGCCCGCCTCGGTGCAGAGTTTTTCAACCAGTTCCGGCGGGAAAGAAGGATAATCCGGTTTAAAGTATCCCCATTCAAATTCCACCGGCGCGCCGGCCATTTCCCAGTGGCCGGAAGAAGTGTCCTTTCCTTTGCTGATTTCCCGCATAAAACCGTATTTGGAAGGGAGCTGGACGCGGGGGGCGTCTTGCGGCCCGGCCGGTGGCATTTCTCCGCAGGAGGCCTCGGCCGCTTTTAATAAACCCAGGGCTGTCAGATTGGGAATATTCAGCCTGCCGCGTGCCGCGACGATATGACCTAACGTATCGGCGCCAGCGTCTGCAAATTGCGCGGCGTCTTCGGCTCCGCCCAGTCCAAAGGAATCCATCATCAAAATTACGGCACGGCCTTTTTTAGTCATATTTTCCTCCATCCTTTTCTTCTATTATACTCCAAAAAAATAACGGCGTCTAATCCGTTTGCGGCGCCTAAAAAACAGACGTAAAATGTGCTAGTATATAACCAAGGGGGAATGTATGAAACAAGCGTATATCAATATGCGAAATTTTTGGTTAGATGTAAAAAATCTGGAGAACCGCAAGGGAGTCATTGAAATCGGTCCGGATAAAATTTCCGTTGCCGGGATTGAAATGTCCATGCAAGACGGCAGTGAAACAAAGCATCTGTTTTTGGCTACCAATTCGCTGGGGGACAGCAGTTTGTATTTCGAAAATAACAGCAAAAGCGGTTTAGGAGGCGTCATCGGCGGACATGGGCACGAAGCTTTGCAGGAAGCGGCCGCCCGTATGCTGGCGCACGCCAGCAAGCTTACCGGGGAAATGACGTCTGCGCCCGCCGGGAGCGAATTGCCTCCGCCTTCCGCCGTACAGATGGTGCGGTTGTTTGCGGTATCGAAAGAAAAGCTTTTCTATACGGAATTGCCCGAAGCAGAGTTGCGCAATCCGGAAAACAATTTTTATCCTTTCTTTGCTTATTCCCAGCAGACATTGGGATTATTTCGGCAGCAGGAAATGAACGCTTCTTCAGAACAGGCGCACTCTTGAAGAAGGATATTCTCTTAAATTGAAAAGCCGCCTTATAGGCGGCTTTTTGCAGGATTAATCGCAATTTGTTTTTTCATCTATCAGGTAAAGCGGGCGTTGTTTGGTTTCTATAAAAACCCGTCCTAAATACTCGCCGATTACGCCTAACGAAATAAGCTGTACCCCGCTGAAAAACAAGACAGTTACCATTAAAGAGGCATAACCGCTGACGGGGTTTCCCCAGAAGATCTTTTGCGCAGCTATCCACAGAGCGTATAGGAAAGCAAATCCGGATACGATAAACCCAAAATAAGTCCATAGCCGCAGCGGTAGCGTACTGGAAGCCGTCAATCCTTCCAGGGCAAAATTCCACAGCCGCCAATAATTCCATTTTGTTTTACCCGCCTTGCGTTTTTGGCGGGCGAAAGGAACGGCCGCCGTACGAAAGCCTATCCAATTAAAGAGTCCTTTCATAAAACGTTCTCGTTCCGGCAAAGACAATACAGCTTGGACGGCGCGGCGGCTTAAGAGGCGGCAGTCACCCGCGTTTTCCGGCAGCGGCCGGACGGCGAGGGCGTTATAAAGTTTATAAAAACAGCGAGCGGTAAAACGTTTGAAAAAAGAATCTCTGCGTCGGTCGCTGCGTTGGCCATATACCACGTCAAATCCTTCGCGGTATTTTTGCAGAAAAGGAATAATTAATTCCGGCGGATCCTGTAAATCGGCATCTAAAATAATGACCGCATCTGCCTTTGCGGCTTCGTACAAGCCGGCCGTTAAAGCGGCTTCTTTGCCAAAATTGCGGGAAAGCGAAATGATTTTGATAGAAGAATTTTCCGCCGCCCATTGTTTTAAGAGCGCGAGCGTGCCGTCCGTACTGCCGTCGTTGACAAACAAATATTCAAACGTTTCCTGCGGCAGAGATTTTCGTACGGACTGGAGTTGCTCCCATAAAAAAGGGAGTACTTCTTGTTCATTATATACGGGAACGAGTAGAGCGGTTTTCATATGTGAAACCTCCTTTTTCATTATAATATTTTCCTTTTGGCGGTTGGTTATTATTTTGGATTTGTCTCCCGTTGAAGTATTTCCGTCAAGGGGAAATGCGCGGCGGCGGGGAAAAATTTTGGAACGGGGTTGTTTCGGGGGAAGTTTTGCTTTTCCGTTTTTTCCGAACGCGGCTTTTAAAATTCTTTCCGACGATAAAAACGACGAGTCAGCCGGATTTTCTTTCCATTGATTTTGGCGGATAAATGCTATAATAATTACGCGGCGGGTCCGCCGTCTGGATTTCTGCCGGGAGGGTATGCTGGTGCAGCGCATTTCTTTTCGTTTATTTATTTTTTTCTTTATGGTAGCCGCGGCCGTGATTGGCGCCGGCGTGGCGCTGTATTGGCAGCAAGTAAGTGATATTTTGGAGCGAGATGTAAAATCCCATGTGGCGGCCGCCAGCGAAGAAGCCGCTTCCGATTTTAACCGCTTGATTCAAAACGACCAACAAGTATTAGAATCCATAGCCATTACCGTAGAGGATACTTACCCTTGGACGGATTCCGCCAAATTGACTGAATTTTTACAGCGCCAGACCCGACATAATTATTTCAAATTGCTGGGGGTAATTACGGAGGGGGGCAATGTTTTTTTGTCCTCCGAACGTTCTTTTAACCCGGTCTTTCTAACCGATGTGCTGGCGCGTACGATAGAAGAAGGTCATTATCTTTCCGTTCGACAGGCGGATCCGGCCGACGGGAAAGATGTATTGGTGCAGTCGGTGGTGCTAACCCAGCAGGGAAAGCCGGTGGGAGCTTTGTTCGCGTTGCAGGAACCACAGCGTTATCGACCATTGTTGGCGCTGTCGGCTATGGGCAACCGGGGCTATTCGCTGGTAATTGAGCGGAGCGGAGCGCCGGTGCTGGGGTATCGAAGCCCGGGGTTTGAGAACGCTTTTGAAGAATTGGCCGCACTCGAATTTGATGGGGAAATGTCGGCCGATTCCTTGCGTACGGCCGTGCAGCAAGGCAAACATTTTATGGTGGGGGTGCGCGGGAAAAACGGGCATCGATTCCTGCATTTTATTCCGTTGCAGATTAATGATTGGTATATGGTTTCGGCGTTGCCTACTACTTATGTGGAACACCAAGCCCAACATTTGACCTGGCTTTCCTTTATTTTGTTCTTATCGGTGTTTGTTATCTTTTGTGCTTTGATTTTTTATATTTTGCATATGCGCGCCTATAGCAATCGACAGCTTTTTACGACGGCATTTGTCGATCAGCTGACGGGGGCGGACAATTTTAACCGCATGTGCGAACAATTCGCTGACAAATTGGCCGGTTTGCACGGAGAGGCTGCCTTAGTTATTTTTGATATCAATAAATTTAAGGTAATTAACGATTTGCACGGCTACGAACGCGGCAACCAAGTGCTGCAGCGGGTGGCGCGTGTATTGCGGGAGAATGTGGCGCCGGAAGAATGTTTCTGCCGATCTACGGCAGATACTTTTATTTTGCTTTTAAAATATACGGACCGCAAAACTTTTCGCTCCCGCATTAACGCCTTGACCACCCAGCTGCGCCGAGATTGTACGGTAGCGGATTCCTGCCTGATGATTGATGTGGCGTTTGGCGTTTATGAGGTAAAAGAAAATATCCCTTTCTACATTATGCTGGACCGAGCGCATTTGGCTTTGGAGAACGCCAAAAAAATGTCGTTTGACAAATGCCAATTTTACGACGAAGCCGATCGTAAACGCATTGTGGCCGAAAAACAAATTGAAAACACGATGGAAGCCGCCCTGGATCACGGAGATTTTACGGTTTATCTGCAGCCTAAATGTGATTTTGCGAACGGACAGATGCGCGGAGCGGAAGCCTTGGTTCGTTGGAACCGGCTGGAACAAGGGTTGGTAAAGCCGGACGATTTTATTCCGGTTTTCGAAAAAAACGGTTTTATTTTGCGGTTGGATATGTTCATTTTGGAAGAAGTTGTCCGCCTGCTGGCGGCCTGGAAAGTGAAAGGATTTGTGCCGGTGCCGGTGGCCGTCAATTTTTCCCGGCTGCACTTAAACGACACCCGTTATATTCCGCAAATGCTGCGGGTGGTGGACAAGTATGATGTACCGCATAACATGATCGAGGTGGAGCTGACGGAAAGCGTCATCTTTAATAACCTAGAACGCGCCCAGAATGTAATTAACCGGCTGCACCGAATGGGATTTTCGGTCGCGATGGACGATTTTGGTTCCGGTTATTCTTCGTTAAATGTGCTTAAAAGCCTGCAGTTTGACAGCATTAAACTGGATAAAGAGTTTTTGAGCGGGTTTGATCAAAATCCGCACGCCCATAAGGTTATTGAGGGGGCGGTGTCTATGATTAAATCGTTAGGGATAAAAATCGTGGCCGAAGGCGTGGAAACCCAGGAACAGGCGGATTTCCTCCGGGCTACCGGCTGCGATTTGGCACAAGGCTATTTCTTTTCCCGCCCGCTGCCGGCTGCCCAATTTGAAACCTTGCTGCGCAAAGTCGGCTGCGACCGCTGAGCGGAGAATTTGCACGGCGGGTTGTTTCTGTCAAATAGAGTTGAAGAAGTGCGTCAAAAAAGATACTATCCAAAGAGAGAGGTCTTTTTCTTGGTGTGGTACACATCTTATCTTAAATAGAGGAGCATTGTATGGCTTCATCGAAAAATCATAAAGCGCTTACTGTCATACAAACCATAGGACGTTCATTTTTTCTGCCGATATCCATTCTTCCCGTAGCGGGGCTTTTGTTGGGTATCGGCGCTTCTTTTTCCAACCTTTCTACTGTACAGCAGTATGGGTTGGAATCGATCATGGGGGCAGGCACGGTGCTCAACCATGTTTTTATGCTCATGAGTTCGGTGGGCAACGCCGTATTTGCCAATTTGCCTTTGTTGTTCGCTTTGGCGGTGGCGATGGGTATGGCTAAGGAAGAAAAGGCGGTGGCGGTATTGTCGGCCGCGCTGTCTTTTATCATTATGCATGTAACCATTCACGAACTGTTGGTCTTTTCCGGTCAGATTCTGCCCGATGGTCAGCTGGCGCAAACTGTGATCGCCGGAACGATTGGAACTACGCTGGGCATTCAAACCTTAGAAATGGGTATTTTCGGCGGAATTTTAGTAGGGCTGGCAGTCGCTTGTTTGCATAACCGATTTTACCGCATCGAACTGCCGGTTGTGTTTTCCTTCTTTGGCGGCGTGCGTTTTGTGCCGATCATCTGTACGTTATCCGCCATTGTGCTGGGAGTGATTTGTTTCTACGTCTGGCCGCCGATTCAACGCTTAATTTTGGCCAGCGGTGCCTTGGTGGTAAAAACAGGGTATTACGGAACGTTTATCTTCGGATTTATGGAACGCGCTTTAATTCCGTTTGGTTTGCACCACGTGTTTTATATGCCGTTCTGGCAATCCGGTTTGGGCGGCGCGATGAATATTGACGGAACGATGGTTTATGGCGCGCAAAACATTTTCTTTGCCCAGCTGGCTTCCCACAATACCCAGCATTTTGCCATTGAAGCCGCCCGGTTCATGACCGGTAAATACGCCATTATGATGGGCGGATTGATGGGGGCGGCGCTGGCGATGTACAATACGGCCAAAACCAACAAGCGCAAACTCGTGGGAGGGCTTTTGTTCTCCGCCGCGCTTACGTCGTTTTTAACGGGTATTACCGAACCGATTGAGTTTACGTTCCTGTTTGTGGCGCCGCTTTTGTATGTGGTGCATTGTGTGTTTGCCGGTATTTCCTTTGTGTTAATGCACGTTTTTCAGATTACGATCGGGACCACTTTCTCCTGCGGGCTGATTGACTATGTGCTTTACGGGGTCATGCAAGGAAACGATAAGACGAACTGGGTGCGCCTTCTGCCTATTTTAGTCATTTATTTCGTGGTGTATTATTATTTGTTCCGCTGGGTTATTTTAAAATGGGATTTGCCTACGCCCGGCCGCGAAGCGGACGACCAAGAAACGAAACTTTACACGAAAGCGGATTACCAGGCTAAACAAGAACAGCAGGCCGCCGCAAAAGAAACGCCCGAAACGGCTGCGGCTGCGGAAAAGGACGCCGCGGCGGCTGGATTTGAGCGCAATGAACAGATGGAAAATATCATTGCCGGGCTGGGCGGATTGGATAATATGGAAAATCCGGAATGCTGTGCCACGCGCCTGCGCTTGAATGTGCAGGACAGCAGCAAAATAGATAAAGCGCTTCTTAAAAAAGCCGGGGCATTGGGAGTAGTCATTAACGGCAATGCCATTCAGGTCGTATATGGGCCGGTGGTCAGCGTGATTAAACCGAAATTGCAGGAATATATGGATAAAAAACGCGCCGCCGGGAAATAAACTCTATAGTTAACCAACCAAAACGCCCCGCGCAAAGCGGGGCGTTTTTTATGCGCCGGCATCAGAAAAGCCCAAAAAATCAAACTGGGCGGCCGGTTCAAATATGGTAAAATCTACGAATATAAAACTGTTTTGGAGGACATGCTGTTATGAAACATACCATTTGGATTGTGGACGTAACCAACCGAGACGGCGTACAAACTTCCCGGTTGGGTTTGTCCAAACTGCAGAAAACCATGTTGAATTTTTATCTTAATGAATTAGGGGTGGCATTTTCTGAATTTGGGTTCCCGACTACCAGTCATGAAACCAACTATTTAAACGCCAATTTGGAGCTGGTCAAACAGGGGGTAATTACCAAGACCCGCTTGAGCGGCTGGCTGCGCGCCGTAGAGGAAGACGTCAAGCTGGCCTATAAGAACGTGCCCGGGCTGCAGTACTGTAATCTTTCTATGTCCACGTCGGATCAGATGCTTGCCGGCAAATTCGGCGGCAAATTTGATCGTAAAGATATTTTGAATAAAGCCGTACATGCGGTGCGACTGGCAAAAGAAAAAGGCGCCCTGGGAGTAGGCGTCAACGCGGAGGACGCCTCCCGCACCGATCTGGATTTTTTAATTGAATTTGCCGGCGCCGCCAAAGAAGCCGGTGCGTCGCGTTTTCGCTATTGCGATACTTTGGGGTACGATACGCCGGACGTTATTTACGAACGGATTCGCAAAATTGCCGAGGCAACCCATATTGCCATCGAGCTGCATTGCCATAATGATCTGGGTATGGCGGTAGCCAACTCGGTTATGGGCGCCAAAGGCGCCGTGGACGGCGGTTCGGAAGCTTTTATCAATACGACGGTAAACGGTTTGGGAGAGCGCGCCGGAAATGCGGATTTGGTGTCTTGCCTGTTGGCAATTGTACATGGCAGCGGTATGCAGGATTACAAGTTAAACCCCAATATCCGGTTAAATAAGGCTTGGCAGTTGGCTAAATACGCTTCGTATGCCTTTGGCGTGCCGATACCAATTAATCAGCCGGCGGTGGGGGCCAATGCCTTTGCGCATGAATCGGGCATTCATGCCGACGGGGCGCTGAAAGATCGCCGCAATTATGAACTGTATGACTACGAAGAACTGGGGCGCGGCGAACCGGAAATTATTGAAACCGGCCGCGTTATTACCACGGGCGAATACGGGGGCATTAAAGGGTTCCGCAATGTATATGAAAAATTGGAGCTGGAATTTAAAAACGATGCCCATGCTCGTGAAATTTTAGAGATTGTGCGCTATGCCAACGTGCACAATCAGCTGCCGTTGGTGGCAAGTGAACTGCGCTTTATTTATCATCACCCCGACATTGCCGCCAAGGTAATGACGATTGCCCCTCATTATTTGGGAGAAGAAAAAAATGCTTAAACAAACACTTGCGGAAAAAATTATTTCTGCGCATACGCCTGCGCCGGTACGCGCGGGAGATTTCGTCGTGGCGGACGTGGACGTTACCGCCGTGCAGGACGGTACCGGCCCGTTGACGGTGGCCGAATTGGAAAAGGCGGGATTTACGACGGTTAAAAACCCGTCAAGAACGATTTTGTTTATTGACCATGCCGCCCCCAGCCCGCGCAAAGAACTTTCCAATACGCATGTGGTATTGCGCGAATTTGCCAAACGTACGGGAGCGGTTTTGTCCGAAATCGGCGAAGGCGTCTGCCATCAGCTGTTGGTGGAAAAATATGTAAACCCCGGGGAAATTTTAATCGGGGCGGATTCTCACACCTGCACGTCGGGCGCGTTGGGGGCGTTTGCGACGGGAATGGGTTCTACGGACGTGGCGGTCGGTATGGCGATTGGCAAAACGTGGCTTAAAGTTCCTGCTACCTTTAAAATAGAAGTAACGGGCAAGTTCCAGCCGGGGGTGGGCGCAAAGGATTTGATCCTGCATTTGATTGGCCTGATTGGAGCAGACGGCGCCACCTATAAGGCGTTGGAATTCTGCGGAGAAACCATTGAAAATATGGAAATGGCCGACCGGTTTACGCTGTCCAATATGGCCGTAGAAGCCGGGGCAAAAGCCGGGCTGATTGCTCCGGACGAAAAAACCAAAAAGTTCCTGCAGGAGCATGGCCGCGGCGATAAATTTAAAGACATCAAAGCCGATGAAGGCGCCGCGTATGAACGCGTGATTCGTATCGATGCCGCGCAAGTGGAGCCGACTGTTTCCTGCCCGCATACGGTGGATAATGTTAAAAAAGCCAAAGAATTGGCGGACGTAACCGTCAACCAGATCTATATTGGCACTTGTACCAACGGCCGCATAGAGGATTTGCGCGTAGCCGCCGGCCTGTTAAAAGACAAAAAAATTGCTCCCGGCGTGCGCTTGTTTATCACGCCGGCTTCGCGCGATGTGTTGCTGCAGGCGTTACGGGAAGGACTGATCGAAATTTTCGTAAAAAGCGGCGCCTCCGTTCAAACGCCGGGCTGCGGCCCGTGCGTGGGGGTTCACGGCGGTATTTTGGGAGACGGCGAAGTGTGTCTTTCCACCCAGAACCGCAATTTTCAGGGACGCATGGGCAATACAAAAGGATTTATTTACCTGTGCAGCCCGGCTGTGGCGGCCGCCAGCGCCTTAACAGGACATATTACGGATCCAAGGGGGATTTAAGATGGAACTAAAAGGAAAAGCATGGAAGTTCGGAGATGATATCAGCACCGATCATATTGCACCGGGGCGTTTGTTTCATTTGCGCAGCAATTTGCCCGAAATGGCCAAACACGTATTGGAAGACGCCGATCCGGCCTTTGCTTCTTCCATGCAAAAAGGCGACTTTGTGGTGGCTGGCAAGAATTTTGGATTAGGCTCCTCGCGCGAACACGCGCCGACCATTATCAAATTGGCGGGGGTTAATGCGGTGCTGGCTAAAAGTTTCGCGCGGATTTTCTTCCGCAATGCCATCAACATTGGGCTGCTGCTGGTAGAATGTGATACCGATAAAATCGCCGCCGGCGATGAACTGGCGGTAGATGTTAAAGCGGGGGTGGTGCATAACCTGACCCAGAAAATCGATATTCCGGTTACGCCCTTACCGGAAGTAATGATTAAAATCTTAAACGAAGGCGGCCTGATGGCACATATTAAAAAACACGGCGGGTTTGATTTGGTATGACGAAAACATATACGGTAACCCTTATCCCCGGCGACGGAATCGGCCCGGAAATTACGGCCGCGGTAATAAACGTTATCCGCGCGGCCGGCGTGAAAATCAATTGGGAAGAACAGTCGGCCGGTGCGTCCGTACTGGAAAAAGAAGGAACCGTTCTCCCGCAGCGCGTGCTGGACAGCATTTCCAAAAACGGCGTGGCTTTAAAAGGCCCTATCACTACCCCGATCGGAAAAGGATTTCGCAGCGTGAATGTGGCGCTTCGCAAGGAATTGGATTTATACGCCTGCGTGCGGCCGGCGAAAACGCTGCCCGGCATTAAAAGCCGCTATGAACAGGTAGATTTGGTAATCGTGCGTGAGAACACCGAAGATTTATATGCCGGCATTGAACGTAAAATTGACGATGATACGGCCGAATCCATCAAGCGGATTACGCGCGGTGCGTCGGAACGGATTGCGCGTTATGCGTTTGAATATGCCGTAAAAAATAGCCGCCATAAGGTAACGGCCGTAAGCAAAGCCAATATCTGCAAGTTTTCCGACGGTCTTTTTTTAGAAGGCGTGCGCACTGTGGCGCAGGAATATCCGCAAATTGCTTATGAGGAAGTTTTGGTGGACAATTTGTGTATGCAGTTGGTAATTAACCCGGAAATATATGATGTATTGGTGTTGCCCAATCTGTATGGGGATATTGTTTCTGATCTGGCGGCCGGACTGACCGGCGGGCTGGGCGTAGCCCCGGGGGCAAACATTGGTGCGCATGCCGCCGTTTTTGAAGCCGTACACGGCAGCAGTCCTGCTTTGGCGGGACAGCATAAAGCCAATCCGACCGCACTTTTATTAAGTGCGTGTTTGATGCTTCGGCATTTGGGAGAAGTGGCCGCCGCGCAGAAAATAGAGCAAGCCTTGGAAGCGGTTTTGAAAGAAGGAAAGGTGCGTACGTTTGATCTGGGCGGTTGCGCCGCTACGGAAGAATTTGCCCAAGCCGTCATAGCGAAGTTATAGTTTGTTTTTCCTCAAAAAAACCTCCGCTTTTAAAGCGGAGGTTTTTTGTCTCAGCTAGAAAGAAAGCGTTTCGATTTTTTCCGGAGTTTTATCCAGCGGCAATACTTGCGCTTTCACGGAGGCGAAGTCGATTTTGCTTAAATCCACCTGCCGGATTTGGCTGTTGTTCATGGTGCGGTAGTAGAAGGCCGGTTGGGTCATGTTGGTAACGCTGGTCCATTGGGTGGCGCTGGGCAAGTCGGGTATTTTCTCGCCGGCGGCAAATTCCACGCCGATGGGAATATCAAAATTATTTAAGATATGAAAGGCCTGCAATACGCCGTCTGCCGCGGTCGGCATAACCGGTGCGGTGTGCAGGTAGAAAAACGCCCGTACAAAGCGCGAAGGCGGCGTGATGTCGCCCGGCAGCCCCCACATGCCTGCTCCCGCGCCAAAGGCGGAAAGAGTCGTTTCACCGTAAGATACGGGTTTTACGTCGCCCGCTTGCAGGTGTACATAGTTTTTTAAATGCGTTACCTGCCACGGAAACGAAGGCGAATTGGTAAATACGCCTACGGTGTTCTCATAAATATGCCGCTGCCCGTTGTTCTCGATTTCCAGCACGATACTTCTGCCTGTAGCGTCTGCAATGCGCCAATGTCCGGTAGAGGCGGTTTCCTGCCCGGGCTGCGGCGGATAAATGGTAACGATATCTATTTTTCTAAGTGCTTGCATCACTTCTTCTACCGTAGCGAAATTCGTTAAAATCCAACGTACCAGTTCTACATCGGCTACGGATTTTTTAGCTCGTTTGGGATTAAACGGCGCCAAACTGCCATAACCGGAAAAATAGAAAATCCCGGCAGCTAACCCTTTTTCGTTGACGCCTTCGCCGATGAAAGGATCCTTTACCACGCTGATTCCAACGGCGCCGTATTTATTGGTCCAAGAAAGACCGTTCTGGCCTTGGGGGGTAAACGAGGTGTTCTGCTGGCCGCGCGGCATGATAACGAGTTTGCTGTCTAACGAAAATCCGCCCCATTCAATGGTGCGCGCCTGCAGCTGGGCGCCGTCTTGCGTGCGGAAGGCGATTCCGGTACAAGCATCTGCCGGGATCTGCGAACAAAGCAGTCCGGCGGCCAAGAAACAAGCAAATAGTTTTTTCATATACTTCCTCCTTTTCCCTATTATAAAAAAGAACCCCCCCTTTGCAGGGGGGAATTTTGTATTAGACGCAATAATGTTTTGATCTGTTTATTTGAAAAAAAATACAAGCGCTCCTTGTTAGAACAGATATTATTTGGAAAAGTAAGACTGCAATTCCCGGTATAAGTTTTGTCTGAAGGAAGTTTCTTTCTTTTTGTTGATTCTTATTCTGTTGAGTTTAATATCCGGCACCGGGTAATATTTGCGAATATATTCTTGCCAACGGAAAGCCTGCAGAATATATTCGTCCGGCTGGAAATCCGATTTATATATGCCGTAATAATTTTTTTTCTCTTTATCAATCAGATCGCGCAGGCCGTCCATTTGAATGATTAATATCGGATTTATGTCGCCGAAGACGGCTCCGTCCCGCCAAAGCGTATATTGATCATGGTGTTGAATATTGTAGATGAACGAAGTATCGTCTGGTACCGAATAGCCAAAAGCATAAGTGTCATCTAATATGGCATAGACGTATAACAGTTGGCCGCGCCAGTCTTTTATCTTTACTAAAATTTGCGCGAGATCAGAATTAAACGAGATTTCACGAATAACAAGAGGAGCATATTCCTGTACAATCGTGTTTAAAGTCAGCGGAATTTTTTTGCGGTTTGGGTCGCTTAAATCAACCTGTTGATAAATCGCTTCGGGCGTATTTTCTGTTTTCAACGGCAGTTGAGGTATTTCATAAGGAACCGATTCGCATTCGTTTGCGGCAATGGTTTTGAGGGCGTTCGGCTCTTTGTAATTAATCTCAAGGGTTTTTTTGATGTTTCCGTTCCGACAGAACTCCGTCACATAATATTTTCCATTTATAAACTGGAACGTCGGCTTGCGATTCGTTTGCTTGGCATTTTTAAAAACAATGGCTGTTTCGTTTTCTTTTTTGCAAAAAGAGGAAAAGGAAAAGTCCGGCAAGGACGGGTCCTGATTTTTCATAACCAGATAAATTGCATTTGCCAAAGCATCGGCATCGTCGCATGTTAAAGTTATTGCTCCGTTCATTATGGAGGGGCGGATATCGCTGCTGTAGCGGATATCATTTAACTGAGAGCCTCCCGCATAAGAGTCTGCTATTGCCAAGCTGTGTCCTATTTCATGGGTAAGGACTTTTTGCATAATATCCGGAGTTCTGTTTTTTATGTAAATGATCATAGTGGAAAGAATATGACGAAATGTCCCGTCCACATGTCTTTGAAAGTCTTTCCAATAAGAAGAATCTTGATCCGCTAACAATACGGAAAGACCGCCATTATAGATAAGCTCTCCGTCCTGCGTTTCCGAGGCGACTTTGTCCGACATGCCAAAATCGATAATTTTTTGCATAAACGCGAATTCCGTACGATTTTGCTGGACAATTCTGTCATTCAGGTTTTTAAACCAGTTTTGATAGGCTTTTTTTTACGCTGATTGGACTTTGGTTTTCCGCTATCGTTATAAAGTTTTCATGCTGGACGTTTTGAATTTCAAAACGAACTGGTTTCAAATTGACAATACGATGTATGGCATATTCTTCTCCTTCTTGTGGTGCGCTGGAAAGGGGCTTGTCCAGTAAAAAGTAAGGAGTGGCCATTAAACTGCCGTGGATTAACAGGAGCAGAAATGTTCCTAAAGTCTTGGCTATATATTTAATATGTTTGTCCATATAGTTAATATACATAAGTAACGTCTGCATAAAAAGGGTCAAAAGACCCAGGTGGAAATGAGTCTTTTTTCATATTTTTTTGACTTTTCGTATGTGGATTTTACAAATCGATGTTTACGGTAAACCGATAATTTTTCTAGCAATGATGCGGGCGAAATCCACCTAGAAAAAGTAAAATAAAAAAGTAACAATTCAAAAAAGAGGAATGCTATGGAAACAATCGTAATTGGAGTCATTGGATTGCTGGCGGTCGGGTTGGCTTTTAAGGCCGGGCGGGAAAATAACAAAAGAAAAATGGAGTCCGAACGGTTAGAAAAAGAACTGCTGCTGTTGCGACAAGAAAAACAAGAAATAGATGTCCTGTATCAGCGAACAGTGGAGAGATGTGCTTCATATCAAGGCATCAATGATACGTTGCGCCAACAAATAGCAACTTTGCAGCAGGAAAAAACCGCTCAAAACAACGATATCAAAAACCTGCAGGAAACCTTGGCCAGCGTGAAAGTAGAACGGGCGGAACTGGCGACGGAAAAGAAAAATCTTTCTGAAGAAAAACTTAAATTTAATGCGGAAAAGGAACATCTGTTGGAAACATATAAAAGTCAGTTTGAAACGATGGCAACGGATATTTTTCAAAAACAATCCCAGCTTTTTAAACAAGGAAATAAAGAAGAATTAGGAAACGTACTAACTCCATTAAAAGAACAGCTGGCGGAAAAATTGCGCGATTTTAAGGAAAAAATAGATGCTTATGCTAAAGACCAGCGCGAAGATAAAACCAATTTAAACAATAAAATCCAGTTAATCGAGAAAATTACCACCCGTTTTGTTTCCAGTATTACCAATCAGGTGCAGGCACGCGGATTATGGGGAGAAACGTCCGTACGCCAGCTTTTGGAAAGTTCCGGCCTCCAGAAAGATGTCACTTATTTCGAGCAAATCAGCCAAGATGACAAACGGACGGATTTTATCGTACGGTTACCCAATAATAAATTAATTGTCATAGACGCCAAAACGCTTTTTTCCCATTATGATTCTTTTATGCAGGCCACCGATGAAGAAACTAAAAAAACACAGCTTAAGGCGCACTTAAATGCCATGAGAGAAACCATTAAAAATTTAGGAACAAAAGCGTATCAAAAACAGATCGACAAAATCTGCAAAAAATTAAATATCGAAGAAAGCGGGGATCCGGTGGAAATGGTTTTGATGTATGTCCAGCCGGAGGGGGCATTAAGCTGTGCTTTGGCGGCAGACTCCTCGTTGTTAGAGTTAGCCAAGCAAAAAAAAGTGGTGTTGGTGTCTCAAAGTACATTGATGGGTGCTTTGCAGTTAGTGGATGCTTTGTGGCTTAATTTCCGTGATGATGAAAAAAATCAGGAAATTCGTGCGGCGGCGGAGAAGTTTATTGCTTCTTTCGGCGCTTTTTTTGCCGCTTGGGTTAAAGTGGGAGAAAGGCTGAAAGAAGCCCAGACGGCACACCGGGAAACGATAGATATGGTGGGAAAAGACGCCACGGAAGGATTGCTAAAAGAAGCGCAGGAGCTGGCCAATCTACAGCCTTATAAAATTAATGAGAAAACCGCAAAAGTAATTTTGAAAGCGGGGTATGATTTTACCGGAGAACGAAAGTAGACCGTGCCCTCTCCAGCAGCGGGCGCAAAGAACTTTTCGCCGGGCAGACTATAAAAACATGTCCGATGGCGATGCCCAGCGCGAGGCCTGCATGGCCTATATCGCCAGCCAACGCGGGGAGGGGTGGCATCCTCTTAATACCCATTATGATGACGGCGGCTTTACCGGTGCCAATACGGACAGGCC
>CALVFE010000014.1 GCA_944326765.1 uncultured Elusimicrobiales bacterium
TTTCTCAGCGGCGGAATATAACATCGTGGAATTATTACCCTGCATATCTGGATACTTGGAAGCCAGCAGATATTCTTCCGCTTCATCATTTAAAAACGGCATCTGGGCTAAATCGTATCCGCGGGTATTAAAATTATCAAAGGAAGATTCGTCGGCATCTCCCATAAAAGAGGCCAAGGTAAGTAAAGCAACGAAACATACCACAACAATGGCGCCCCAGGTATAAGCCTGTTTTTTGTCCATTTTGTTGATTTTTTGAAAGACATTTCCCGGTTTTAATTTAAACATAAAAGCCTCTTTATATATATAATAAAAACCACTCTTGTCGACCCGTATCCCACAGATACGCTCAAACACAGAGTTTTATACTATACCGCTATTAATTAGTATAGGCAGAAAACAGCCTTTTGTCAAGGTCAAAACGCCCTGGATTATCTGCCTTCTGGCCGCTGATAAGGGGCTGGACGCTCGTTATGGCCTACATACTTAATAATTTCCACTTCGCCGCCGGTTTCACACAAAAAGGCATACCCTTTGAGGCATTTATCGTCCCGATCGCAAACCTGGTCTTTGTTGTAATTGCACAAAAACCGAATCCGGGGGGGGCGGGTTCTGGCTGTTAAAACGACCTTTGTCCATGTACCCGAAGTTTCAATATCCATTTTTAATTCATTAAGGCTTAAAAATTTGCGCATACTCGGATTATCAAATCCCAGATAATTTTCCACTTTACGCTGAATGTCTTTTTTCAAAAACCGTTTATCCCATGTATTGGCATAATAATCCGTTTCGTGCGATTGCAGCTGAAAACGGCGCGCCGCATAAAACCCGGCGATTTCCATTTTCTGGCTTAAAATCAATAAACCGAAAATTTTAATAATAAATAAAATAAAAATAACAAACAGCGGAAACAGCAATACTACTTCCGTAGTTGCCTGTCCTTTTTGGGAACGAAAAGAAAAAATAGAATGTTTCATCATGGATCTAAAGTTACAGTATATTTGGGCAACGGATTCGGCCACACGCAGTTATTATTGTTGCGCGGGCAAGATAACACCACCGTATTGCGCACATACGGTTTATATTTCTGTTCCAAATTGATATTAAAATGATTTCTGGGCAACTTAAAAGGCTGTTTTAACACAATTCCTCTTCCCAATGTACGCAATTTGCTGCGGGAACTGGAATCCAAATAGGCAAACTGAAAGAGTTTATCTTTAATAACTTCAGTCATCGGCAAATCCAAGTTAAGGGCACCGCCGTGTTCACCGCTCAAACCGGAATCAGAAGCGTAAAAACGGATTTTATCCAATTCAAAGGGGGTGGTGGAAATCGTGACATAAGGGCGCAGCTGGGCAGCACTTTGACGGGCACAGTCCGATTTTTTACAATCATTTGTATTTAAATAATAGGCTTCCCGAAACATAACGACATTTTTGCTCACTTCTTTATATACATACGTTTGGGCTTCATAAATAGCCCCTGTCCTCACATATGTTTCCAAATAATTTTGAATTACAACCGTACCAAACCGAAGGGCAGGAAAATAATAATCGTTTACAAGAGAACGGCTCATGACGGGAACCCATTCATCTGAATTCACGGCACGCGGCTGCTCTTTTTCCCAATCCGTACGCGGAAAATCCGGAATAGTGGGATCATAATGAAGTCCCCAGTCCACAGATTCGGCTTTTGGAGATTCGTTAATCCCTGTACTATAATCCGGGCCAATAGCAGGGACTCCCCCGCCATGATAGAAAAGTTCGAAAATGCTGATCGGCTGTTTACCGGCTTGGGCGGCGGTTTGTTTGGGATTTATTTTTTGGTCTTTGTAATATAGCATGACGCGATAGGGAAGCGGACCATTTACCATGGCCACTGCGTTTAAATAAGTGCTGGCGGAAGAAACTTGAGAATAAGCCGCGTTATCCAGTGCAAATTGCTGACGAACCTTGGTCATAGAAACTTTAGCGGTTTCAAAGAGCAAATAAATGACCAACACAAAAATAGGCGCCAAAAGAACCGAAGGCAGCAAAATTTGTGCCTTTCGGTCTTTTAGTTTTTCAACCGCCTGCCGAAGCATATACATATTTAACTTGTAAGTAACTGTCCAATAAACGTAAAGAAAAAACGCACAATGTGCGTATGAAACGCAGTTAAAAAGGCCGACAAAATCACCACTACCGCCGACAACATCAGCACATATTCGATGGTTGCCTGTCCGTCTCGACGAAAAAACAGCAGGTTAGACGGCCTTTTTACATGCATAAATCATTCTCCGTCATTCTCGTCTGGAACAATTGTTCCTTCTGAAGAAATAAGTCCTTTTTCAATCGCTTTTACCACCGCTTCCGTACGGCTGCTTACCCCCAATTTGTGGAAAGCACTGTTCAAATGGTTTTTAATGGTTTTGACGCTGCAATTAAGTTCTTTGGCCAATTCTTTATTGCTTAACCCTTTCCCCAAAAAATCCATTACCTTAATTTCTGTTTTGGTTAACGTAGCTTGAGAAGGCATACCGTTGTTTCCCATCTTGCGTAACCCATGCAACAGTTTTCCCATCAGCTGCTGGGGAATCATCAACCCCTCGCTGGTAAATGTTTTGATGGAGTTAACCAACTCAGCCGCCGGCAACATCTTGGACAAATAACCATTTGCTCCTGCCTGAATAGCGTCCAAAACGTGTGCCTCGTCTTCAAAACTGGAAAGCATCAACACATTGACTTCCGGACAAGACTGACGAATCTGCCGGGTAGCATTGATACCGTCCATTTTAGGCAGTTTAATATCCATCAGCACCACGTCTGGTTTCAGCTTCTTGGCCTTGGCAACGGCCTCTATTCCGTCGGCAGCTTCTCCCACTACTTCAATCCATTTCTCTCCGGTAAGAACATCTTTGATACCTTCGCGAAACAGCGTTTGGTCATCGGCAATTAATACGGTTACTTTTTTCTTCTTGTTCATTGGCATACTCCCTAAACATTGTTAAATTGCTACGAATTTACAATCGGCAGCGTAAAATTAAACGAGGCACCTTTTCCCAATCCTTCACTATGCGCCCAAATACGGCCGCCGTGATTTACAATAATATCTTTTGCGATGGACAGGCCTAACCCCAAACGCCCCACCCGGCTTTTATCACCCACTTGAATGAAACTGGTAAACAAATTAGGAGCTTGTTCCGGGTCAATGCCGTCGCCAGAATCCGTTACCGACACTTTAGCATTTTTTTCATCTATTTTGCTAACAACAATCTCTATCGTGCCATTATCCGGCGTATGCCGCACGGCATTCTCCAAAATATTCGAGATGACCTGCCGAATTCTTTTTTCATCTGCAAATACAGGCACCGCCCCACAGCTTTCGAAGGTAACCCGGATATTGCGCTTGGCTCCTTTAGCGCGGAAAATCTCAGCGGTTTTCTTTAAGCTTTCCGTCAATTCAAAACGATTTTTTTCGATACGGAGTTTTCCCTTTTCTATGGCCGCCCAATCTACCAAGTCTTTAATAAGATGCTCTATCTGGCTGACAGACTCGTCCATAAACATCATTTTCTTTTGTTGGTCTGCGTCCGGATTCATTTTCTTTTTGAGCATATCGAAACTCATCTTGAGCGTCATCAACGAGTTAGATAAGTCATGTGAAACAATAGAAAAGAACTTGGATTTCATATTATTGAGTCTATCCAAATCTTCATTTCGGGTTTTCAGTTGCGCCAACAATTCTTTGTTGCTTTGTTCCAAGAAATACTTATCCAATGCCCGGTTGATGGTCCGTTTTAAATAATCAAAATCTACCGGCTTCATCAAGAAATCATATACCGATTCCTGCATGGCTTCCATAATGGCGTTAAGCGACGCATACGCCGTAATCATAATGATTTGCGTATCCTGATTGAAAGAACGAATCTTTCGGATTAAATCCAGCCCTGTTTCACCGGGCAAATTATAATCCATCAAAATGACATTAAAAAACTCATTGGCGCAAATTTCCAAACATTCGGCCGCATCGCCAGCCTGATAGACCTTATATCCCTCAATTTCCAACAAATCTACCAGGGTTTCTCGCAGGTTATTATCATCATCCACCACTAAAATTTTAACTTGCTTCTCCATAATTGGTATCTCCGGGTTTTCTATAAATTTTTAGATAAATCTGAAAACAAGTTCCTTTTCCAGGAATGCTGTGAATAAACAATTTTCCTTTATGCCGGCTGACGGCTTTTCCCACCACGGCCAGTCCAAGCCCCGTACCCCGTGCCTTGGTAGTAAAAAACGGAGCAAACATTTTTTTGCGCACATCTTCCGTAATGCCCGTTCCTTGATCGGCAATATAAATACACACCATACGCCTGCCCACTTTCGTTCCTACCGTCAATGTACCGCCATTAGGCATAGACTCTATTGCATTGGAAACCACATTGCGAATAGCCTGTTTTATTTCCTCGGCATCTACCTTAATCCGCACGCTTTCCGGATCTAACTCATATTTGAGAGTAATCCCGGGAATAAAAGGATAAGAAAGAAGCAATTCCCGCAAATAACTGTTCAAGTCCACCATCGTTAAAATCAGATCGCGTGTGCGGGCATATCCCAACACTTCGCTGATAATGCTGTTGGCTTGTTTAATTTCGGCCTCAATAATTCCAAATTGTTTAGTCAATTTCGGATCCGGCGACGAAACCAACATTTTAATCAACCGGGTGGCATTGCTGATTACCGCCAACGGATTACGAATTTCGTGGCTGATGATTGAAGCCATCTGTCCGATCGCCGCCAATCGTTCTGCTTTTACCAACTCATTACTGGCGGCCTTTAATTCGTGAGTACGTTCCTCCACTCGTTTTTCCAAAGCTTGATTTACTTTAGCCAATTCTTCCTGCGCACGAATCAATTCCTGCCGGCGCATATGCAGTGCTTCCGACATATCTACAAAAGCCGCCGCCAGTTCCCCAATCTCATTATTAGGGATTTCTACATCTTCTTTTTTTACCACAAAATCATCATTTTCTTGTTGCTTAATTGCCGCTTCTCTTAAACGCTCCAATGGGCGCGTAATAGGCTTAATAACCCAGTAACTGACTACTAACACAAAAGCCAGTACGGCCAACAATAACACAATAATATCCCAGGAAGAATGGAAAGTGCTTTCCACAAATAATTGCGCCGCCACATTGGCCGGCTGATCCACATATACTTTCCAACCCGGAAGCAATAAACTAGACACTGCCACCAACACCCGTTCCCCGTCGGGCAAAGTCACTTCACCGCTGCGGGCCGTTTTTAACTGTTCATTAATAGCACGGACTTTTTTCTCCATCTCTTTCTGTGATTCTTGCGCCAGTCCGTCAGGAGCCCCGTTGTAAGAAATAATCTTACCATTTTCCGTTGCAATGATGGCGTTCATATCCAGGGGGTATGCCTGCGATAACGATTCCCCCATTTCCTTTAAATTCATTTCAGCGACTAAGATACCCGAAACCTGCGGATCGTCTAAATGCTGCCGTACCGGAAAAGCCATTAGAGCAAACAAGCCGCTCGGCCTATGATACACATCGCTGATATAATTTTCTCCTTTTTGCACGCATGTTCGTACCAAATCCGGCAACACTTCTTGATAATTTACCGTCCCCGCCAAAGTACCCGCCGAAAACAGCTGTACCCCCCGGGGATTGAGCACCGTCAAATATACAATAGAAGGATTGCGGGCCAATAAATAACGCAAGTCTTGTTCGTTGATAAAATCATGCCCGCCGAAATCAGTATGCAAATCTACAAAAATAGAAAACAGCTGCGCTTTGCGATTGATATGCGCCCGGGCGACCGAAGCCAAACGACTGGCAACCGTTTGTTGCTTTTGTAAAATTTCATTTTTTAAAATACGGCTGTCCACTCCCATTACATGATAGGCAATAATCACCACCGGTACGATGGAAATTAAAATAAGCACCAACACCGCTTTAGAAAATAAACCGCTGAATTTTCTTTTCGACATATAGACCAACGCCTACCGTTTTATCTATTCAGGTTCCTTTCCGAAACAACCGGATCATACGCCGCCGCGGCAGCCTATCATCTGAAGGTTTCTGGAAAACGGGGGCAGGGATACCTCCCAGCCCCCGTTTAGCTAAAATTATTTCTGCTTAGCAGCTTCCAGCCGCAACGGGCGCTGCGCCCGGCTGAGCGACACTGGGATTCAAAAACGAGAATCCTTCAATCTTGGAGGCCGAGCCAAAATCCAACTGCACTTTTCCTTCCCATAAGAAAGTCGGCGACGCCCCCACCCCATATTCGCTGACGTATTTAGCTTCTTCTTTCAACAGTTCCACGCCTTCTTTATCAAACTTTTTCATGATTTTTTTGCTGTTGATGCCAGCTTCTTCCATAGCCTTATCCCAACGGCTGGAACGATAATCTTTGTTACGGATTTCCAAGTATTTCCAGAATTTTTTGGGGTAGTATTTGGCAATCAACAATTGGCGAATGTCTTCTTCCCACTCGGCCGAACCATGCAAACTGCCGAAACCGTTTTGTTCATTATAATCGACGATATAGCGGATTCTGACATCTTTTCCTTCAGGAATTTTACCGTCTTTTTGGGCTTGAATGACCAAATTCTCCGCAATTACGCCATAAGGGCATTGAGACATTACGAAAATTTCCATTACTCCCGGCTGCCCGGTTTTTCCATTATACACCCCCTGGCGGGTTTGGCGCGGCAGAATAATAAAATCTTCGTTTTCCTGCGCATACCCGTATTGGAGATGTTTTTCTAATTTAGTACGGATATCGTCTGTTTTCTTAATCAAATAAAGCGGCAAAAAGCTATAATCCAGATTTGCCAACTTAGGATCCGTAGCAGCATCTTTATAAGCTACTTTGGCAACCACCGGCTCCATATCTAAAAACTGGGCAATACCCGCCGTTAGCTGAACATCTTCTTTTCCAGCATCATATTCATCGGATTCCACAATCACGAATTCCGCTTTTGCTTTTTCTGCTTTTTTAGCGGTTTTAGCCGCTTTCTTAGCAGGCGCCGCAAAGGCAGAACCCGCCACGGCCACCGCTAACAATAACGTCAGTAGTTTCTTCATTCCCCCATTCTCCTTATTTATCTTCTAATTCTACGCGTACTCCGCGGATTCCAATGGCACAAAGCAAATTATATACCAACAGGAAAAAAACAGACGATACCAAGAAAAGCAAGGTGCTCTGAATCGCCCGCATCACCAACCCCATGATATATGCCATATTTATGACCGCGTCCGGATTGAACACTTCCATAAAGGCAGCTACCAGCATAACCACAAATACGGCCAGCGGGAAGACGGAAAACAATACCGTTGAAATGCCAATTTTTTTAATCTCTACTTTCATAATCTCTCCTAAAACAAGGCTCCCTTATTTTTCAGGTTCCAGCACCAATACAATGCGGTTTTTACCAGCATCGTCGGGCAGTTGAACCGCTTTTACTAAACATTTTACATTTTTATTAATTACTGTGCCGCGTAAAACCTTCGTCGGGTTTTCCAAGGCCTCCCCTACTACTTGGATAATTTCTTGCTGTCTTCCATCAAAAATATCCAACAAATGCACTCTTTCTTTTCCGGGCATATTCAATTCAAAATTCGTGTATAAGATATTATTATTTTCATCAATTACCAAAGCCCGGCTGCCTTTTGGAACCGTAACCGCTAAGATGGTTTTCCACCAGCGCTGTTCTTTTTCCAAAGACATAATTTCTACGTTTTCCAAGCTCTTAATATCTTCACGGATTTTGGTTAGCAGAGAAGAAACCGCCACGGCGACATCGCCAATTTCGTCTCGCCGTTCCGGAAAAGACAAGGTTAAATTATTCAGCGAAACCGCTTCCACACTGTCTTTAAGGGTATTTAACGGACGTAAAATTTTCAGCAACAGGAACAAATACAGCACCCCGCCGATGAGTAAAATCATGATCAGCGCTCCGATGGCATACCGTATCATTGAAGAATGAATCAGTTTTTTAGCGCTTTCCCGCGAAACCGTTACATTTACCACCCCAGCCACCGTATTTCCTTTCGCCAACAGCGGAATAGCCATATCGTACGCATCGCCGTTTCCGAACAAAAGAGCCCGAGGCAGGCCATCGCGAATAGCCTGTACTACGGAATTGGTGTCAAAACCGACGGAATTATTATAATCCGCATAAGACATTCCTAAAAATTTCGTATTTTCATGCCAGCGAATAGAACCGTCGTAGTTTAAGTAAACCAGGCTTCGGATGCGGTCATCGTTACGCTGAAGTCCTTTCATGATTTCAGCTTCGCGGAAAGTGGCCTCTCCCTTAGGGCGGGAAGCCAGCCATTGCACCAAAGTAGGAGCGCGGAAACGCACCATCTCCACCATTTCGTTTTGGAGTTTCTTATCAAAAACAAATTTGAATAAATTATAATAGAAGAGTCCGCCAATAATAGCGGCATATACCGTTACTAATACGAACCATAAAATCCATTTGGAAGTCAGTTTCATACGGTTGTTCTCCTATTTCATCAATTCTTCGACTTTACGCAAGCCCAAATCGGCATCACTATTACCCGGATCCAACTGTTTCGCTACGATCCACGCCTGGCGGGCACGTTCATAATCGTCTTGGTTAAAAGCGTCTAAACCTTCGATGTATTTGGCACGGGAAGCTGCGCTTGCTTCGGCGGACACACGGCTTACGGTACCGCCTAAAGTAGGCAGGGTTTCATTGGCGCCCACTGCCCCGATCGAAGACGTAGAACCGGGAATGGCGCCGGGAATCACAGATCCCTCAGACAAGCCCGGCACCGAACCGCTTACCGTAACGGTTTCAATCGGCTCTTCTTCCAAGGCTTCAGCAGCGGCTTGTTCGGCTTTCTGGGCTGCTTCTTCGGCCTTTTGGGCAGCCTGTTCGGCCTTTATCGCCTGCTGCTGTTTAACGCGCAGGTGATTTTCCTTGGCGTTGCGGGCTCGTTTAATCAAACCGTCCATCGTGGAAGAATCCGCCCCCCACTTTTTAGCATTCGTCCAGTAAGAAATAGCCTGGTCAAACCGATTGGAATTATAAGATTTGTTCCCCGCATTATAATACCCCGCCGCAATTTCGTTTTTCAGCTGGGACATATATTTCTGCACGCGCGGATCGCCCGGTTGAATCTTGGTAATGCGTTCAAACACGGCATAAGCTTCCACAAATTGCCCTTTATTATAAAATTCCAGCGCTTGCTTCATAGAATCTGCAACCTGCTGTTTGCGCAATTTATTTTCTGTGTCGGAAATTTTAGCCACCAATTTGGGATCATCTTTACGCATTAACAGCGCGTTATACCAGGCATCTAAGGCCTTTTGATAATCGCCTTCGTCATAGGCTACGTCCCCGCGGCGAGTATATTCTTTAGCAATATCATAATCAATCTTCCGCTTCCATGCCTGTGCCTTGGAGTTACCGGGCTGGATCGTCAGAATTTCGTTTAATTTATCATTGGCCTCTACCAGGCGGCCGCTGTCATAGAGCCGAATGGTTTCCTGGAACTTAGCCTCGATCACTTGCGCTTCGGAAATGGTACCATAGGTTCCCATATGATTGGCTTGTTTAGCCAAAGTTTGCGCTTGTTTGAAATTGGGATCAATACTCAAAATGGTTTGCGCCATTTCCTGTGCCCGCTGGTAATCGCCGTGTTTATAGAGCATATACGCATTTTCATACACCATGCGCAGCGTATAATTTTGAATGCGCTGCTTTTCCAGCTGAACGGTGGAAAGATACTGCTTTTTTTCTTCCACGTCGTTTAAGGTACCCATGGAAATTTTGCTCAAATCCAAAAGCATTCCTTCTTCTTTTCCGTGTTGCCGGACGGGAATTTCCTTTCGGAACGCCGCCGCTTGAACCGACACTGCCGCCAAGGCAAAAACCAAAAGAAAAGCAAGATTTTTTTTCATACGTTATCCTCTAAAATCCCATTCCCCCTCTGACCAGCCCGCTGATCATGGGAGCTAAAATTAAAATAAAAATCGTGGGGAAAATAAACATAAAAAGCGGAAATAACATTTTAGTAGAAGCCTGGGCGGCCAGCTTTTCAGCACGGCTCAACCGGCGCGAACGCAAATCAGACGAGAAATTGCGCAGTAAATCCACCAAACTGGTACCGAGTTCGTCAGATTGAATAATCAAACTTACCAATGAACGCACTTCCGCCACTCCGGTTCTGGCCGAAAAACGTTCCAACGCTTCACGGCGCGAGTACCCCAATTTAATTTCATTAATGGTTTTTTCCAATTCTTCTTCTAAAATCGTTTTTACTTTAGCGATCTTGATAATTCTCTCAAATGCCGTTAAATAATCCAAACCAGATTCAATAATCAAAGCGGCCAAATCCACCGTGGTGGAGAAATTACCCAAAATTTCCGCTTGCCGCTTTTGGATTTTGCTCTTGATCAACACGTCCGGCACCATAAAACATACCGGCACCAAAATAACCGGCCAAACGGATTGGAACAAAAGCATAATCGCCGCTGGAATCACTAAGGCAGAGATGACTTTAGTATATAAAATATCCACAGGCTGCGGGTTATCAGGGCTGCCCAGCTGCATATGCATTTCTTCCAAACTTTTCTCTAAATGAAAATTATGCAGGCAGAACACGGCCAACCGGTCTAAAATTTTCTCTTCCGGTTTTAAACGAGCGAAACTGGAAGTGGACTTAAAACGGCGCACCGCCACATCTACAATTTCCTCTTTCTTAGGCTTGGGAGCCAGCAATCCAAAAATGGTCAGGAACACCGCAAACATTCCCACCGCCAACAACAAATTCAGCCCCAAGGTAAACACTAAATTGTTCATAACTATACCCGCACTTCTCCCATCTTTTTAAGTACTTTCATACCGATGCCAATCCAGATGACACAGAATAAAAACACAAAAATTCCCACCGGGCTGGCATAAAAGGAAATCATCTGCGTCGGATTAAAAATAAACATAACAAACATCATTACAAACGGCATAATGCTTACCACGATGGACTGAATCTTTTGCTGAGCCGTCATGGCTTGCAGTTTTTCTTCGAGCTTGCTTTCCTCACGAATATTTTCCACCAAACGCGAAAAAATAACCGTCAAATTACCGCCGACCTGACGCTGAATGATAATCGCTTTAATGATATAAGAAAGCATACGGCTTTCCACCCGGTCAGACAGACCGTCCAACGCCTTTTCAAAGGGAGTTCCCAACTGATAGTTCTTCACAACCAGTCCAAATTCATCGGAAATAGGCGGCAGCATATCTCTCGAAACCAGCTCAAAGCCCTGCACGATATCCATACCGGAACGCAAAGAGTTCGAAAGCAAAATTAAAGCGTCCATCAACTGTTTATTGACACGTTTGCCGCGGCTTTTCTTTAAAGCGTCCAACACAGCGCTGGGCATACGAACCCCTACTACCCCGCCCACAAACACCACGAGCAGAAAAATAAATACACCCGTAAATCCCCCCGTCATCAAGCCAAGCAGCAGCCCGAAAACGGCAAAAAGGCCTATGGTTCCAAATACGATATATTTAATATCAACCGTAACGAATTGACGGTTGAAATCTTCCGCCCATACTATGCTTTTTTGCTTATATTCTTCTATCATGCGCAAGATATTTTCGCGCTTATTTTCCAACAACAAATAAACGGCTAATCCCGCCAACGAAGCACCTAACACTATTAAAATCAAACTAACCAGCCGATCGGCATAAGTCGTGCGATAAATCTTCGGATCCGGCGGATACGAGGGGATAGAAGTTCCTAAAAACTGGGAAAATAAATGGTTAGACAACACCACTACCGCCATCACAGACTGACGATACTTATTTTCCCGCTGAGAAATCGGACTGGAAAAAGATTCGATGGTACTGAAAAATTCGTTATTAATCAATTCAAATGTAGAAAGCATCGAACGCGCCCGGCCGTCCATGCTGTCTTTCATAATCAAAAGCTGGTTGCCGCGCAATAAATCTTTATTCAAACGATCCAACGTGGCCATTAAATTGATTCGGTTCCCCACAAACCCACGGGAAAGCTGATCCAATACGATTGGCTGACTGGGATCCAACGATTTAGCAGCACGATCCAAAAATAAATATACGTTAGAAAACGCCTGGCGCCATAAATCGACCTCGCTGTACGTTCCTTCGTTGGGAACATATACCACTTTATTTTTATCCATACGCTCGAGCTCGGCCGCAAACCATTCCGGCATTTTGACGGTACGTCCTGCAGAAGCCCCACACACATTCGGAAGCGTATAGACTTTTTTATCAGCGGCCAGGTTTACATCAAAAAACTCCGCCAAAATACGCATTTTTTCCTGGGCACACTGAATTCGCGCCAAATCCTGTTTTCCCAGTGCACGGGCACACAGCGACTCGGGAACCGCACCCGCCAAAAGGAAAACCCCCAACAGCGAAATATAAACTTTTTTCATCATATAGAACCTTATCAAAACCTTAATATCAGCGCTGCAAAGGAGCCGGCGGCGCGGGCGGGACTTGCGAACTGTTAGCCTGCTGCAAACGCTGCACGGCGCGTTTATCCGGCTCGCCGTTTTCGTCCAACGGAACCGCATTTTTCAAGAAGATATTTTTATCCACCGGTTGGCCTTTAGCCGCAAATTCATCAAAAAAGGTAGGCAATTGACCTGTCGGTGCGAAAATACCGTGTACTTTGCCGTTTTCATCTACACCCGTCTGCACATAGCGGAACAAATCCGTGGACTGAATTTCCCCGTCTTTCTGCCCATGCATTTCGGTAATATAGGTTACCTTTCTGGAACCGTCTGAAAAACGCGACAGCTGTACAATCATATTCACCGCTGAAGAAATCATTTCGCGGATCGCGAAAATCGGCAGATCGGCACCCGTTTGCATACACATCGCTTCCAGGCGGGACAGTCCGTCACGCGGTGTATTGGCGTGAATAGTCGTAAGCGAACCTTCGTGACCGGTGTTCATGGCCTGCAACATATCCAGCGCTTCGCCGCCGCGGCATTCCCCGACCACAATTCGGTCAGGACGCATACGCAAGCAGTTCTTTACCAAATCCTGAATGGTTACCGCCCCTTTTCCTTCTACGTTTGGCGGACGGCTTTCCAACGACACCCAGTGCGGCTGCTGCAGGCGCAATTCCGCGGTATCTTCCACCGTAATGATACGTTCATCATCGGCGATATAGCCGGAAATAGCGTTTAAGAAAGTAGTTTTACCGGTACCCGTACCACCGCAGACAATGATGTTTTTGCGAATGCGGACACATCTTTCAATAAAAGCCATACATTCTGGGCTAATGGTGCCAAAACGATAATAATCTTCCGGACCGAATGGTTTCTGTGAGAAACGGCGGATTGTCAGCGTCGGACCAGAAACGGCCAGCGGCGCGATAATGGCGTTGACACGGGAACCGTCTTTCAAACGTGCGTCCACCAGCGGTACGGATTCGTCAATGCGGCGTCCCAGCGGTGCCACAATACGTTTAATAACTTGCACCACTTGTTCATTATTGCGAAATTTGTATTTGGTTAAAGTCAACTTCCCTTTTTGTTCAATAAAAATCTTATCAAAGGCGTTGACCATGATTTCGGTTACGGCCGGGTCGCGCATTAATACTTCCAGCGGCCCCAAACCCAAAATTTCGTCCAACAATTCCGAGGAAAAGCGCGTACGCTGATCACGCGAGAACTGCAAGTTGGGCTGTTTTTGCAAAATATCATCTACAATCGCGGCCACGCGTTTGCGTGTTTGCTCGCTGGCGGAACTTTCGTCGCTTACGACGATATGCTCAATTTCCAGCGTATGCACCACTTCTTTATGAATTTTCTGTTTTAAATCGTCCCAGAAAGAAAGCTTCGTTTTTCCGGCTTCATCTTCCGAAGCGATATGATCTACTGCACTGGTGGTTTTTCCGTCGTCAAACAACACCGGACTCCAAATTTCTTTGGCCGCTTGGGTGAATTCTTCATCGGAAACGGAGGCCACCCAATCTTTGGGAGCAGTCTTTAAATCGCGGATTTTGGCTAACACCAGCCGTAACCCTTTTACCCATTCGGACTGGGGATTTGCAATAATTTCCACTTCCTTGCGGTTGGAAGTCGCCATGACATCTTCGTCCCACGGCAGAAACACGTCAATTTCGCGCCCCAATGAAGAATAAAAGCGCTCCACTTCTTCGTAGGGAATAGAACCGGGCGTGTCATAGGCGTTACAAATAATGCTTACGCGATCCATCGGATAGCGTTGTTCTTTATAATCGTTAAAGAGTTGTACGGTGGAATTTAAATGCGTACGGGTGGCCTGGGATACCCAGAACACTTTGTCGGCAATATCAAACGCAAACGCCTGCATCGGAAAGCTGGAATCCACGTCTAGAAAAATATCAAAAGTTTGAGAAAGGCGCGATAAAATCGGAATCAAAATTTTAGGGCTGATGGAAGCCACTTGTGCACGGGTATTGCCAAGCGGCAAGACCCCTACGCCCCATTGAGACATGGAGATTTTCCCGCGCAACAATCCCCCCACTACCGCAATAGAAGTATTGCCCAGCGTTCGTAAAATATCGGACACACTGACGGGCTTTTTAATATCCAAATAAAAGCTATGCTCCTGCCGGGCTAACGGATCCAGCGGCACAATCAAAACCGGCCGTTTCTGAATGCCCGCCCAGCCTAGAGCCAAATTGAGCACCAACGTCGTTTTTCCCGCCCCTTCTTTCGGGCCGGAAAACGCAATAATTTTCGCTTCTGTTTTTTGGGATTCGTTTTCTTCTGCCATAGATTTTATTCCACAATTTCAACCGTAATAAACAGGAACAAAGAACGCTGTTCTTCCGTTACGTCTTTGTTTTTAAACAAAAGGCCGATCAACGGAATGCGGCCTAAAAATGGCACGCGGTCTTCAGATACGTTACGAGAACTGTTTTTCAAACCGCCGATTACCAACGTTTCGCCGCTGTTGATTTCCACATGGGTTTCCACGTCGCGGTTCGTGAAAGAAGGCGCCGTCGCCGTACCAATTACTACCGTTCTGGAATAGTCCACCGTAGAAACCGACAGCTGGACTTGCAAATCAATAATGTTATTACGCTCTGGAATAATTGTTGGCAGTACATTGAGCAAGATACCATATTCTTCCAGCTGCGAACCCACTCCCTGGTTGTTTACAATCGGTATCGGCACTTTACCGCCCACGGTAATTTTGGCGCTGTTACCGGAAGACGTTACAATTTTAGGATTAGAAAGCACTTGGGCGCGGCCTTCCGTTTCCATCAAACGAAGACGAGTCGTAACCGCCGTTTTGCGTTCAAACTCTCCCAGGGACAAAATTCCGGGAATGGTGGCTTCTTCAAAATCAAAGAGCTGGTTCCATGAAAACCCTTTCACACTTTGCATGGTTCCGCTGATTTCCACCACATCGGCGCTGACAGCCACCAAACGCGTTTTTTTGGCAAACGCACTGGCCGGCAGCAGCACACTGAAAAGTAATACCGCAAGAGATATCTTAACTATAAAGTTTTTATTCGTCATATTTGTCCTGTTCTTTATTGGAATAATTTCTCAAAGGTTGCGATTTCCATCAAATAGTTGGTTACGTCGCCGTGCGAACGCAAGATGACGGATACATCTCCTTCCGACTGCGCCAACGCCAGATACTGCGCATCGCGCGGTGAAAGCGCCAAAGACAAAGCCGAGCTGTCCGAATAGGCCGCCGCATCTTCTTCTTTGTTCTTCATAGCGTTGGCAGCCTTGGCATCCAAACCTTGGCCCAAGTCCGACCCGACTCCCAGCACTTTTACATTCTGCAACAACGTTACGGTTACTTTCTGCCGCGTACCGCTTTTCATTACCGCTTCAAACGTAAGCAGCACATCGATGTTGTCATCGGGCTTAATCATGCTGGCCGTAGCGATCGGCACATTAATGATAAACCCTCTCATCTGCACCGGGATTTTACTCGATAAGCCTGCCTCGGGAGACAGCGAGGTAATGGCATATTTAGAAATTTGGTTGCCTTTCGGGATCTGAATGCGCGCCACCGCGTTCTCGATTGCTTTAAAATCCGCGTCTGTCGTGTAGGTAAAAGCGTCTTTCTGCAAATAGGCAGCCGGAACCGGCACGGTTTTAATAAAATCGCGCTTAATGACTTCGCGTTCCTTAATATCGCGCACCGGCACGAACACTTGTTTAATGTTCTTGGATGCATTCAGCTTTTTTTCCGCGCTGCTCACAATCATCGCATACACAATGGCCGCCAGAATGGCTACCACCAACGGAAGAAAGATTCCTTTTTTCATTTCGTCTCCTTAAACAGCAACTTTTAAATTTAATCAATCAAATCTATTTGGTATCGGAACTCAAATACGCTTTTTCAACCGGCATTCGCGCCGTTGCCTTAATTCGGCGCACGCCCTCCCGGCGGGGCTCACTGGCCAGCACATAGCTGGTACCCGGAAACATCAGCCGCACTGGATAGGTTACCGTTACAACCACATCTTCGTGGCGATGTCTTTTATACATAGGATCGGTTCCAGTCGTTTCTACTTTTACGTTCACACCGATCCCGCCTGCTTTGCTGCCAAACACTTTCTGTTTGGCTTGGTTAATCTTTTGCGTAATAACCGTTCTGTCCGGCCGGCCGCTGGGTTTTTTGACTGCCACCAGCGAACCGATACGGGCAAACTCATAGGAAGCGTGGTTTGCAATAATCGTGTGGTAGGCGATGTTGCCATATTCAAGAACGAAAAACACCATCAGCATAAATACTGGCAAAATCAGCATCAGCTCCGCCGTTACCTGCCCGCCACACTTCCTACGAAATTTGTTCATACAACCCCAAATTACATTTCGTTCATGCTGCCAGTAATTTTGCCTTTGACTTGTTCAAACAAATCCGGCATAAACTTCTTAATCAACACACCGGCCAACCCGGCCACGCCCACGACTACTACGAGCATCAACACATATTCAATCGTGTTCTGGCCTTCTTTTTTCTTCAGGCAGCCCAAAGCTTGCGCTTTCAAGGCGTCCATTCTGGTTTGTAAAGCAACGATAAACTTCATATGAGAATCCTCCTGATTTTTTTAAAACTATCTGCTTGCGTCATATTCCATCAAAATTACTTTGGCTCCTTCCTCAAACTGCTGCGGAACCATATAGGAATAAAGAACGTAGAAAGAAATAATCGCCGTAAACAATCCCGCCGCCGTTATGATATATTCTACCGCGGTTTGTCCTTTTTTGTTTAAGAATTTTTTCTTTCCCGCTCCATTCTTCATACGTTAAAATTCAATTGCCAGCGCAATCTGCTGCGAAGTTCCCAACGCCCCAAACGGCGTAACCGCATAGTCGATAGACGCCCCGTAACCAAACAGTTCCGAGCTGTAAATACCAAACCCGAACGACACTTTAGACGTTTCTTCCAAGCCCAAGCTCTTTACTAAACTGTCGTCTTCGTTGATACCGGTATCTTCGCGGGTATAATATCCCACACGCAAGTCAAACCGAGCGACTTGGAGCAAATCTTCGGGGATATGCACTTCTAATCCCACCCCATAACGGGCTTTATCATCGCGGTATTTCATATATTCGCCCGAAATGGTAAAGTAACGCGTATTCAAATCCGCACCCAAGCGCAAGCCGCGCGGCATTTCCTCTTTGTCGCCGATATTGACCAACGCTCCGCCTAACCCCAGCCAATTGACCAGACGCAGCTTCGCGCCTACGTCGAAACCAACGTTATTGTAATGTTCCGAATCCAAGCTCTCGGAGATATATTTAACCGTACCGCCAAGCTGCAGTTTTTGGTCAAAGAAACCGCGCGCGATCGACAAACTGCCTACAAAATTCTGTACCGGCGTACCGATTTCCGGGTTAGGAGCACCGGTTTCATCACGGAAATCAAACCCGTCCATATCCATATAATTGATCGTCAAACCAATGATGGTTTTGCCAATGGGCTGCAAATAGGCCAGCGTACGCGCTTTATACCCTTGTAAATAATCCAAATACGCGAATTGGAGTTCCCGGGTCGTGGCCGAAGCCGCACCCGCCGGGTTCCAAAACAGCGCTTCCGGGCCGTCAGCGATAGATACAAAGGCATTACCTAAGGCCTGGGCTCTGGGGGAGCCGGCGTCAATCTTCAAAAACGCACTCGCGCTGGTACCGGCGTCCGAATCAATCGCCGCCGCGTTTACGCTTACAAGACCGACCGTTAAACAAGCAATTAAAACTTTTAATTTTATATTCATAAATTTAGTTTCTTTCCGGATACTCCGGGCTCTTAATTAAGTTCCGGCCTCTCACAGGCCCCTTGGTACAACCACTACGCCCTTAGGGGGCTTTACGCCCCCTCAGGGTTACGGCACCAAAATCTTGACTACTTTCTGGCAGTGCTCGCGGCCATTCTGGGCTTTAAAGTCCACCAGCCCGAAATAGACCCCGCGCGCTACTTTCTTACCGTGCTGGTTCGTACGATCCCAGCGGCAGCGCAATGCCGCATTGCGGATATTGGGGAAAGCCGCCAAATCGTCCGCGTCCATCTGGGTAGAACCTTCCGGCGTATTATCCGGATTAAACTGCAGGCTGCTGCCCATGGTTACCTGGTAGTTATTGGCGTCCACACAGGTATAATTGCTGTCGCGCACCAAGTCGCCGGCCAAGTTGAAGAACTTAATTGATACCGTTCCGGGCACGGGCATCTTGGTAATTTCCAGCGTACCTTTGGAGGCATCGCGCAGCGGGTTCGGATAGAAGAACACCGTCTTCTCCCAATCTTCGCAGACGAAGCGTCCGTCGCCAATGGCTACCGTAGCCTTATGCAGGTTCTGGTATTCATAGGTATCAGCCACCTTGTCAATGCTCCACAAAGCGCTGTTGGTGCTGGAATCGTCACTGCCTAAAATTTCACCAGTTACGCTGTCAATATCGGCGGAGTTGAGAGCCGTTACGAAGCGGAACGGATACGTTCCGTCCGGCACTTCCTGCTGGGCATAATCGCGCCCGTCCCACACTTCTTCTATAAGTGTCGTAGCGGGGCGGATACCCACAATGGCTTTCACCAACACTTCGTGGATATCTTGCACTTCCGTACCCGTGGTGGGGTTGCGCAGCGTACCTTTTTGGTAATCATAAATTGTGGTACCGGGTTTGAAAATCTGGATCGCCACTTTCATCGGAACAGAAATCTGGTAACCGATTTTCATATCCGTATTGCGTTGGGAAAGGGCATAACCGTCCGCCTCCAGCAAGTCGAACACTTTCAACAGGTCGGCGTTTACCGTTACGCTCTTGACGGTTTCTTGGTATAAGCCCGGATCCGGATAGTTTTTGGCCGTCAAGCGGATTTCATAAATGCCCGGCTTTACATAAATACCGTTATTGTCCGTACCGTCCCAATAGATCTTGCGGGTTACATTCGGATCAAAATTGCTGGTATTTACAATCGTCATGGTGGAGAGATATTTGCAAACCTCTCCCGCCGCCGCATTGCGCTGGGTAAGCGTGCCCGTATTGCCGTAGCACATATTGGGCTGCAAGGCTACAATGGCCACTTCCACCGTTGACGCACGCGACACCGCAAAGTTAATCTCATAAGGCGGAATGAAGATCGGCCCGGTAGAGGCATTGAATAACTGCGGCGAATTCGGATATACCACTACGGATCCATCTAAGAAATATACAGGTCCGCGGGTTACATTAATTTTGCTGATGGGTTTTTCCGTTGCATACAGATAATCTTCCTGCACCACTTCCGCCGCCGTTTTGAACGGAGCTCCCGGCAAATAGTTTGCCGCCGGATTGCTGCCGGCAATCGGCTCGCCGCCGTTGGCATAGTAACGATCAAATGCTTCATCGGAACGGGCAGAGATGAAGAACGGGTATTGGCCGTCCGGCACCATCTCATACGGACACTGTTTCAAGTCCGTAGCTCCCATACATTGTGCGATTTCTTCGGACGTATGGCGTTCGGTGGAAGGCGTCGGATTATAGAAATACAACGCATCCCATTCTTCCGTAATCAGCATACCGTCGCCCACTTTGGTGGCGGAACGGTCAAAGGTTTTTACCGGCTGTAAGCGCACGTCCAGCACATTGGACGCCGCAGCCGCCGCCGTGGCTGGATAGTTGGTAAACGTCGTATCATTGACATAGATACAAGCCGCGCCGTTGGTATTCACTTTGGCCGGATCCACATAGCAGGTATTTCCTGCATTACAGGTTCCGCCGCCTACAGCTGTAAAAATAGCGGTATCAGTGGTGCGGTCGCAAATACGCGGAGGCCACGCGGCAGTGGTATCAGTCGTCACGTTTACTTCTTCCCGTTTCAAACTTACCGTATATTGTTCCTCTCCGGGTACTACGGACCCTGCTACGTAATTCGGGTTTTCCGCCACCGTAATCGTATCGCGCGTATAGGGGTTGGCCGTCCCCGTAAGAGAGGTAACCGTCCCTAACGATAAATTGGTCAGCACAATCGGCGTCGTATTTCCCTGCTCAAATACATTGGCCGTGGCCAATGTGTTGGTATAGCCCGTCGCTACCACGGAAGAAATTACCGTATAGTCGTTATATTCGCCCGTGGTGGAATTATACGCCGGGATTACCACATCCTTATTATAAATGTTGACCTGTACATTCATCGCTTTAGACAACATATAAGAGATGGTGGCTTTGGCTTCGCTGTCGCCATACACATCGGTCGTAGCAACATCTACCACGCGGTACATATCCACCGGGAACACGGCCGAGGCCTTATTGGTTACCGCCGGGAACATGGCATCTTTGGTTTCCACGGTAAACATATAGGTACCGGGGGTAACCATACGGCCCTGGTCATCGCGGCCGTCCCACGACAGCGTGTTCATCTGCTGCGCTACCTGGGTGACCCCTTCTTCGGGCGTTAAATGTTTAACCGGTACGCCGGCTGCGTTCTCGACGCGCGCCACTACAGTAGAGTCGCGCACCACCGAGTATTTGAAAATAAACGGATCTAATCCATAAGCCGTCGGGCTGGAACCAACCGTAGAATAGCTGACGGGCTGAATGGTAATATCCACTAATCCGCGTTCAATGGCAATCTGGCCTACGGAGTAGTTTTGGGTTTTCACACCCGTAAAGCACTGTCCGTTGATCTCCAAGTTTTGCCCAGAGCAGGTTGCGCCCGCCGTAAAGGCAGGTGTTCCGTTGCCACCTACGGCATTGAGATATTTTCCATTATAAGGTACTTCCGCCCACAGCACATACACATAGTTACCGTCCGGCATGGGGGCGCCGTAAGCGAAACTCTGTGTACAACCGGCTTCTACACCGCAAGTAGTACCGTCTGACATCGTTTCATTGAAAGCATAGGTGCGGGTACAACCATCTTGAATGCCGCACAAACCGTCCCACTTAGAGGTAAAGTTCATACGCGCCGTACGGTCTTCTTCCGCACGATACACCAGCGTACCCGTATTATCTAGAACCGTAGGCCCGGTTCCGGTCGGTTTAGAAGAATCCGTTACCAAATTGGTGGCCGTACCTGCCCCGCTGAAAGTAGTACCGGGGGTATAGATTTCCCAATACACTTTAGCCGCTTCCGTAGGAACATAATTAATAGAAGCGTAAGCGGTAGATTTCTTATTTAAACCAGTAACCACAATATCCGTCAGTTTGAGAGGATCTAACGATACTTGGCGCGTAACGGCGCGGGAGAAGTCCACCCCCGGCCATTCGTCTTGGGCTTTAGCTTGAATAGCAGCAATGTAGTTGCCCGCGGGGAGCAAGAGGCCATTATCATTGCGCCCGTCCCACGAGTCGAACTCTACAATCTGCTTATCTTTGTCCGTCCCTTTCATTCCCTCGCCTATACGCGGCTGCCAATCCACCAGCGTACGAACCTTCTGTCTGGCCTCCAACTCATCATCATTATCTGTGTTTCCGTAATCGATATTATCGCCATTAGACGCATCAAAAATGGCAATACGCACGTCAGAATCTTTACTTAACCGATACGCAAACGTATAAGGCTGGGCAGAAACCGCTGTAATATCCCCCACCACCGTAGGAGTACTGCGCACGGTGTGCACATTGGTTACGTCCACCTGTATCGGGATCTGGTTCATACCCGGATAGGCGATTGTGGACGAAAATTCAATTTTGTCGGTAATGATGTTATCGCCGGGAGAATCGGTGGCCACAGTCGCGCGGAAGGCAAAATTTCCATTGGATTTACCAAACTCACCCGAAATTTCGTAAGAACCGTCCCACGCCGCGCAGAACGGAATCGGCTGGTTGGAACGATAGCCGTCGTTATTAAAAATCACGAACGAGCAGGTAGAATTTGGACAGTTAGAATAGTTGGAACCCGTATTGCAGTTTGATGAGGCAACTTTATTATTGGTACCAAACTCATAGCAGGTATTTCCGACCAATTCATATTTGGGAGCAGGACAGGTTACCCCGGAATCTGCACTGCCCGGACAAGAATAAGAACCGCAGCGGGCTTTTTCCACATCGGGGTACAAGTCAATCGTACGGACAGCCGGGGTTTCTTCCGGATTCTCTACGTTTTTGCCATTATAGTATTTAACGACATCAAATTTTACCTGCTGCAACGGAAATGCAATCGAATAAGTACTCTGCGCCATCGGTTTGTTGGTGCAGTACACATTCATACACAGCCCCAGGCAGTGGTTCGGATACTGGTTGGAAGTGGTGGGCGTTACCGAAGGATACGGCTGGTCGTATTCAATCAAGGCCGAGCTGACCCACGGATCATTAGTTGTAGCGCTGCTGCCGGGCTGAATGCCAAAAACGAAACTGCGGTTATCCTCGTTTGGATCGCCGCTGGTGCTGGGAGAAACATCAATGGAAAAACCGGGAGAAACATTGTATCCCGAAACAACAAACGGATAAAAAGTATAAACATCATAGCGAACCGGAATTGTTCCACCTTCTTCTTCATCGGGGTTTGGTTCTTGCACTATGCGGGTGGATTTCGTCATCGTATAAAACATACTGCCAATAGCATATTGTCTATTGGAGTAACGGAGCGAGTAATTCGCCAAACCGGGGTTAGAGCTGGGCCATTTTTCTAAAACCTCTTGCGACCCCAAATAAATCAAATTTAAAGAACCGTCTGCATAGGATTGTCCCGCGGTATAGTTGGCGGCGACATCACTTGATATAGCATTATTAGAACTTGTGCCGGATTTGCCGTATATTTCGGAGGAATAATCGCAATACATTTCCTCGTTGCTAACAGGGTTGTCTTTATAGAAAACGCCGGCATAACGGACCTCGGCCGTTTGGGCAAACAACGGCACGGAAGCCGCGGCAAATAACGCAGTTAAAACGGCGCAACACGCCGCTTTACCCAGGAAAACCCGAAGTAAACTGTTGATTTTTTTCATTGTACTCGTATCCATTTGGGGAAACATTCCCTTCTCAAAATTTAATTTTTTACAAATCTTTTTGCGCTAAAAAAATACGCGCAAGTAGGCGACTGGTTATACATATAAACAGACGCCGACACAATACTCTTAAATTTTTGCAACTTTTGGGGCAAATGTCAACTCTTTTTTGCAATTTCTGCCGTCTTACTGTGCGGTAAATATACGACGACCGACGCAAAAACGCGTTTTTTACGAAGCAACTTGGTCGGCCACTTCGCGGTAAACGGCAAAGCTGCCGCGCCCATTTTGCTTGACTACATACAGGGCTTTATCGGCTTTTTCCAACAAAACATCCGGCGTTTGCCCATCAAAGGGAAAAGAGGAAATACCTTGGCTGATACTTAAATGTACTTCTTTGCCTTCGGTATAACGTTCCGGCAGCGTGATGGCGCCGATACGTTCTTTGAGGCGTTTGGCAATAATTTTTGCTTCTTCGCCGTTGGTGCGCGGAAGCATGATGACCATTTCGTCCCCGCCGAAGCGGCAAGGAACATCCGTCTGGCGCAAGCTGGTGCGGATTACGCGGCTGACTTCTTTAAGGGCCCAGTCGCCGATTTGGTGCCCATAGCCGTCGTTAATTTGTTTAAACCAATCTATATCCATAATAATTAAAGACATCGTTAAATCAAACCGTTTGGAACGGTAAATTTCTTCGGCAAATTTTTCATTAAAATAACGGCGGACGGGCAGCTTGGTCAGTTCGTCGTAATTGGAAAGTTCCTGCACCCGTTCAAACAGGCGGGCGTTGTCTATGGAAAGCGCCATTTGCGATGCAAACTGCTGAAGCGAAATAAAATCCATATATCCAATGCGGCGGCGGGAAAGGATATTATCCAACGCCAAAAAGCCCACTTTGTTGCGCTGTACTTTAAGCGGAATATAAATAACACTGCGGGTGGAGCGATAAGTAGCGGTGGAATCAAACACTTCTTTTAATAAATTTTCCTCCCCTTCTACCAGGTTTTTTCCGTCCTGCTGGGTTACCTTTCCAGAAATGTCCACTCCCAATACCGATTTAATTTTGTTTCCTTCCGAGTCGGTCAAATACAAACGCACGCGGTCAAAACGAAAGTATTTCTGAACCCCTTTTAAAATCAGTTCCAGCCCGTCGTTTAAACGCAAAGAAGAAGCAAAAATAGTAGATAGATCATTCAGCGCGGTAGATATATTTAACCGCTGATTTTTCGCTTGGTCAATTTCCGTGTTGCGCAAATTGTGGGAGATTTCCTCTCCCAACGATTTAATAAGTTCTTTTTCTTCATTGGAAAAAACCCGGTTTCTGCGGAAACGCTCCAAACGCAGCACCCCTACTTTTTCCTGCATAAAATTGTGCACTTCGCCGGATTTAAGTTCTACGCTGGGGCGTTCCCATTTCAGCAGTACATAAATGGCGGGGTAGCTCAAATCCGTCGTCTCCGTTATGCCGTTTTGCAGCAGCTGTTTCAAAAACACCGGTTCGTTTAAAACGGATATATCTTCCTGCATATCCATACAATATTCTTTTTTACACATCATCTTAAGCGACAGCAAAGCCCGCTCCTGCTGCCAGTCAAAAAAGTAAACCCGATCCAACTTAAACATATCACGCAATGCCGGCAACGCGCATTCCAGCAGTTCCCGCTTATTCTGAAAGGACTGGTTTAATTGTTTATGAAATTTATAAAGCGTATAGGATTTTTTATCAAACATAGGGCTACCCCTGATAAATGGACAGAAGATATTCGATTTCTTTGGCGGCCAGATCCAATTCCCGGTCTAAAGAAGCTTGGGTAAAACGTTCTTCCACAATCTGCGTGGCGCATACGGCTAAAATACGTTTTAGAATTTCCATAATGGTACCGGTAATCGTTATATTGGGCAGCGTACGCGCGGAAGCCAAAATGTTACTGTAAGTTTGTAAGCGTTGGGAAGAAGAGAAAATAAATTGTTCGAAAGCATTCTCAAAAGCGGGAAACGCATCTATCATAGCGGCGTAGCGCAACTGATTATCCGGCCGGGCGCAGAACTTGATAAATTTAAGTGCATTCTTTTTTTCCTGCGAAAGCTTATTGATAAACAAATTCATTCCAGACAAATAGGAATAATACGTATCGCCCGTAGTAGGAACCGGCAGCGTACGCACGCGCACGCCGCGGTGGGCGCTAAAAGAGCTGACGCCCTGTTTGCGGGAAATCATCATGCTGGCTTTGCCGGACACAACCGTTCCCAAAGAACCGCGCTCCCGCAAAATAGGCATATAGTTCCGAAGGGCTAAGTTCACATAATCCCGGATTCCTTCTTTAAAAGCTTTGGTGCCTACCAGAGTGGTGCCCAAATCGGCGGAGAGCAAATCGCCCCCCCTGCCCCAGATGCAAGGCAAGGCGTTGCGCATGGAAAGCGAACCGCGCCAATCGCTGTTTTGCATCGGATAGTAACCGGGCATATCTTTAAACTGTTCCCGCAGCGCTTGGCAAACGTTTAATAAACCGTCCCAGGTGGCCAAATCGTGTTCGGGGTTCGCAGTAACCAACTTCAAATGGTCGGCGCGATAATGCAGCGCGCTTAAATCAAACCACCAAGGATAAGAATAGATGTCTTTTGTACCCGGCTGATAACAATGCGGTTTTAAAGGAACCAAACAGTTTGCCAGCGATAAGCCGGGATCCAATTGGGAGAGATTTTCCGCTACGCCTTCTCGCACTAAAAGCGCCGTCCAATAATGCGGAATCTGAATCAAATCCGGCACTTCTTCTTCGTGGGTGGGGTGTTTAA
Organism: uncultured Elusimicrobiales bacterium; assembly: GCA_944326765.1. GTDB lineage: Bacteria > Elusimicrobiota > Elusimicrobia > Elusimicrobiales > Elusimicrobiaceae > Avelusimicrobium. Next base: position 26,216 of record CALVFE010000014.1, read on the forward strand.
TGGTAAAGATCCGGCGCCAAAGCACATTCCGCGTAAACACACGTACGGAAACATCAACGGAAGGGTTTTCTTTTTTAAAGAGCGCAATAAAAGAGGCATAAGCTTCTTTTGTTTTATCGCCTGAATCAGGCATAGCCCACAAAATCATTTAAACTCCTTGGTTAATCCCAGCTGCGCACCCTCATATTGGGATTAATATCTATATTCTTCTTAACAGGTTTACCCGTTCTTTCGGCATATTCCAATTTCTTATAAGCAGCCAGCGCGATCATAGCGGCATTATCCGAAGATAATTTTCTATCGACGAAATGGGCTGCAATTCCCGCTTTCGCCGCTTCCTGCAGCATTCGCTCGCGCAAAAGCGCATTCGCCGCCACGCCGCCGCCGACCGCAATATGCCGCACCTTATATTTTCGGGCGGCCAAAAGCGTTTTAGTAACCAGGGTTTCCACCATGGCTTCTTCAAAACTGGCACACACATCGGGAACACTAAAATCCTTATGGTCTCGCAGATAATAGCTGACAGCCGTTTTGATGCCGCTAAATGAAAATTCCCACGTGCCGGGCAGGAGCGGACGGGGGAAATGAATCGCGTCGCGCCGCCCGGAAAGAGCCTGTTTGGACACTTGCGGCCCGCCGGGATAAGGCAAGCCCAATAATTTGGCTACTTTATCAAATGCTTCTCCGGCAGCGTCGTCGCGCGTTTTTCCCAGAACCTTATATTTTCCGTATCCTCTCACATACCACAGCTCGGTATGTCCCCCCGAAACAACCAAAGCCACCAGAGGAAACTGCAACCGGTTCTTTGCTTCGGAACCTTCAAAATCACAAGCAAAGATATGCCCCTCCAGGTGGTTCACTCCTAGTATAGGAACTTTTTTAAAATTTGCAAGGGTTTCCGCCGCCACACGCCCCACCATAAGTCCGCCCGGCAGCCCCGGGCCGCTGGCAAAAGCCACATAATCCAAGGAATGATTCCCTAGCGCTTCATTTATGACGGTAGCAATTTTGGCAGCATGCGCGCGGCTGGCCAGCTCCGGCACGACGCCATGGTATTTTTTATGTTCCTCGATTTGGGAATAAATCACGTTTGTTACGATTTCCTTGCCGTTTTTTAAAAGCGCAGCGGAAGTTTCATCGCAAGTGGATTCAATTCCCAGAATCATGAAATCTTTTTTCATAAATTATTTATTTTTCTGTTTTAGAAACGGAATCGTTCGTTCCATTTTCCGGCTTTTGAGATTCTTTCGAAGCGGCTGTGCCGGTTTCTTTTTGATTTGTCTGTTCTTTTTTATCTGCTTGCTCGGCTTTACGCTTTTGAGCCTCTTTTTTAGAATCTTCTTTGGCCTGTTCCAACGAAATTTTACCCGTTAAAATTTCCACCGCTTTCTCCAACACGGGATCTTTTTCCGTAAATTCCATTTTCGGGGTTTCTTTTCCCGGCGTATGAACGATGTTATTATACTGCATAAACACTTTGGCTTCGTTTTCCGCCGGCACGATTACTTCCACGTCCGGGAAAATGCCGCCCTCCTCCGCCTTGGATTTATCCCGATAGTCCCGCTGAATCAGCCGGCCGGAAGGCGTATAATACTTGGCAATCGTCAAACGCAGCCCCGCGCCGCCGGAAAGCGGAAGCACCTGCTGCACACTGGCTTTTCCAAAAGTGCGCTGCCCCACCACAAAAGCGCGCTTATTGTCCTGCAATGCGCCCGAAACAATTTCGCTGGCGCTGGCAGACCCTTGGTTTACCAAAACGGCCATCGGCACATCGGGATAATCGGGCTTGGCGGAAGTTTTAAATTCCTGATAATATTCTTTTTTCCGCCCCTGTGTATATACGATCATTTCATTGGGCTGCAAAAAGAGTTTGGCAATATCTACCGCTCCGGTCAAAAGCCCCCCGGGGTTAAAACGTAAATCCAACACCAGCGATTTCATACCCTGTTTTTGCAAACTCGCCAACGCTTTTTTTACTTCTTCGGTGCTGTGGCCGGAAAAATCCACCATATACAAATATCCCACTGCGTCCGGAAGCATACGGTAATAAACGACCTCCGGTACGATTCTTTCGCGCTTAAAATGGAAATCCGGCAGCGTAACGTAATTGCCTTTTTCATCTTTGCGGCTTACCGTCAGTTTAACCTTGCTTCCCACCGCGCCGCGCATCAGTTCTACAGATTCGTCCAGCTGCATTCCGCTTAAATCTTTATCATCTACAAACAAAATTCGGTCGCCGGGCATAATGCCTCCTTTAAAGGCAGGCGTGCCGGGCATAGGCGTCATAACGGTTACAAATCCGTCCATCATCTGCAGCCGCATACCCAAACCGCCGAAATCGCCGCGGGTATCATTTTTTAATTCTTTATAATCCTTTGGATCCAGGTATTGCGAAAAATCGTCCAACTCATTTACCACTCCCTTAATCGCGCCGGTAATGAGTTGATCTGTATCCGTTGTTTCTACATAATTTTCTTTTACAAACTCCAACACATCTACAAAAGTTCGAAGCTGTTTTAAACTGTTATCCGCCGCCGCATACGCATACGGAAACAGCGTTCCCACAAAAAATACGATTGCCGCAAATACGGCGTAACGATTTAATTTTTTTGATTTCATAATATCCTCTATCTATTTCAGCCAATTAAGCGGATCCACCGCGGTTGTTCCCTGACGGATTTCAAAATAAACGGCGCTTTGTCCCGTTCCGGAAGAAGCCTGCGTATCTTTTCCGGCGGTGCCCAGCACGCCCTGTTGAGGCAGTTTATCCCCTACTTTCACACTGATTTGCTGTAAAAATCCGTAAATCGTAAAGAACCCTTTTCCGTGGTCGGCAATTACGACATTTCCGTACGAACGGAAAGGCCCCGCATAAATAATGCTTCCCGCCGCCGCCGTGCGGACGGGTGCTCTGGATTGGGCGGCGATTTTAATGCCGTCGCGGAAAATCCACGTATTTAAATCGGAACGATATTCTTTTCCGAATTTGCTAATCACTTTGCCCACCACCGGCCACGGCAGCGAATTTCTGGGCACATCGATTTTTGGCCCGGCGGATTTTTTGGCCGTATTGGAAGCGGCGGCCTTTTTGGCGTCGGCCGCTTTGCGTTTTCGTTCAAACGAGGCCAGCAATTTATTTAATTCTTCGGCAGATTTATTTAATTCATTGATTTCTTTCCGAACCGCGGCCACTTTGCGTTTGGTAACGTCTAAATCTTTTTTCTTTTTATTAAAGGATTGGGAGATAACCGCCTGCTCCTTTTTAATTTGGGAACTCTGCGCCAACAGTTTTTTATTGCGTTCTTCAAAGGAATGAATCCGTTTTTTGGCTTCGGTATTTTCTTTTTTTAATTCTGCGGTAAAAGCGGCTTTATGCGTAATCATTCGATCCAAAAAAATTTTCTGCTCCAAGCTGTACCCGTTCACGCAATAAGGGCAAGAGGGCGTAAAATAATAATTTTTCAATTCTTCTTCCACCACTCCCTGCCACATCGGCATACTGCGTTCCAGCGCGGCGCGTTTGTCTTCGATGGAAAGCAGGTTCTGCTCCACATAGGAAATATCCGACTCCACTTGGTTTTTCAGCCGTTCGGCCTGCGCCTTTTTATCTTCCAAGGCGGAAATTTCTTTGGAAATCTTTTTTTCTTGTTCGCGGTATCTTTTGAGTTCACGCTCTTTTTGGGCGGCTTCGTTTTTCAGTTTTTCTATTTCGCGCTTACGGTCGGCGGCCTCGTCGCAAAAAAGCGGCGAGGCGCAGCATACGAGAGCCAATAAAACGCCTAAAATTTTTGCCATTTGGATAAAGTCCACCCGAAAAGGCCGCAAAAAGCCAGCATCAAAAGCTGTCTGCCGGCAGTGGTAAATTGGGCAAACGCAACGGATAAAAATCCCGTCGGATACACCAGTACCGCGAAAAACACGCACGAAGCCAGCCCCGCCAGCACGCCGGAAACCGCACCGCCCAGATAATGCGAACGCACCTGATTGGAAGGATACGCTTCCACCAAAAACATAAACGCCAAAAATAACAGTATCGCAAAAATTACCGCCAAATTCAGCAATTTGGAACAAAGCCCCGTATAGAACAACAAGCGGGCGTGGTCGGCATTATAATGGGCTTCCAGCCCGGGATATTCGGCCGCCAGGTTGTCCACAAAAGGGCGTATGTTATTGATTGCCTTATAATTTAACTTTAGTTCAAAATAAGCCGGCATTTTATTTTTGCCCATTAATAAGAGGGCTTCTGTAAGCTGTGGGTTTTGACGCCGCACAACGGAGAGGGCATCTTCCGGAGAGAACAACCGCACGGAGGAGATGTCCGTTTTCTGATTCAAAGACTCCCCCGTCTGTTCCAATTCTTCGTTCGAAGGCTGTCCGTTGACCGTTAACAACACCTTAAAGCTGTCATTCAGTTCCCGATAATAATTTCCCAGCCGCATATCCACAAACACGACGCTTTGCAACAACACCGCCACCGCAAACACCAGCAGGAACAGCCGCCGGTGCAGCCGCAATAGCTGTTTGGGGGCAGCGGCTGAGGCAGTTTCTTTTTTGCCTTCGAACATTTCGGTTAATTCTTTTTCCTTCATTCTTCCTTTCCCCCCAGCACGTTTTTCATACGGGGTAGAATATCGGTATTATGATAGACGCCGGTAAATTCATCAGCCTCTTGCCCGTACGCCACGCTCAAGATAGGCAAAGAGGAATGATTGGGCGTAGCCCACACCAGGCCGCGCGACGTATTGATTTGTTGAAACAAACCGCTTATATCCGTCGGATTTTCAAACTGATTGATATCCACTTCAAACCCCATCGCCTGGGACAATCGTTTTTGCAAATAGGCGGGGGTTAGTTTTTCGGCCGGCATTTTTTTAAGTTCTTCTTCCAAATTGTACAGGCTTTCTTTTTGTTTTGCGAACTGACGGAAGGTTTCAAAAGAAGCATAATCGATGTCTCCGCCGTAGAGCACCTCGCCTTGGGAGGTTTTCTGCATAGCTTTTTCTTTACCCAAATGGCGGTAAGTAAAAGCGCCCAATCCCGTATCGTGGTCGGCGTTGAGATAAACCAACGTTTCGCCGTTTTTATCGGCATAAGCGGTTGCATATCCCAACAAATCGTCCAAATTTTTCATTTCATGGAACCACGCTCCCGCATCATGCGCATGACCTGCCCAATCGATTTTGCCGGCTTCCACCATCAGCACAAAGCCGTTTTCATTTTGGCTCAGCAATTCGACCGCTTTTTGGGTTTGTTCCGTCAAGGAAGGGACTTTCGGATTTCGCTCCAATTCTAAAGCCATCGGCAACGCTTCTTCGCTGAACAACCCCAGTATTTTGCCGGATTTAACAGCCGCCAGATCTTTTTTATTGAGCGCTACGCGGTATCCCTGTTTCTTGGCTTGGCGCAACAATTTTTTATTTTCACCCGTCGTAAAATACTTAAGTCCTCCGCCCATAATCACTTCAGGGGCGAAGCTTATCATCTGCCGGGCGATTTCCATTTTTTGGTTGCGGTTCTGTGCATGCGCGGAAAAAGAGGCCGGGGTAGCGTCTGTTACATAAGTATCGCTGATTACCCCTATGGATTTCCCTTGCCGGCGCGCCCATTCCAAGAGCGTTTCCGCCGGCTGGCTATTATAATCCATTCCAACGAATTCCGGACGGGAAAGTTTTCCCGTAGCCATCTGCGTGGCGGAAGCCGCCGAATCGGTTACTATGGTGTCGTAGGTATTATTAAAGAACAACCCCCACTCGCCGCTATTCATCATTTTTTCCAGGTTGGAGACTTTGCCGGGATAATCCTCCAATCCGGCATAGCGCACGCCCTGCATAAAGAAACCCATCGCTTCCGGTCCCATACCGTCGCCGATGATCCAAATCACATTCTTTACGTCCCCGGCGGACAAAGTTCCCGCCAAAAACAAACACACTAAAACCGTCCAAACCAGCTGTTTAATTTTCTGCATGTTTTCTCCTAAGCAATTGTTTTTTTATAAAGAGCCAAATAGTCCTGCGCCGACTTATCCCACGATAAATCCTGCCGCATGGCATTACGCACCAATCGGTTCCAAAGCTGTCGGTCATTAAAAACCTTTAACGTTTGTTCCAATGTTTCATAAATGCCGTTTTCAGTAAATCGATCAATAAAGAACCCCGTGGCGGTATCTTCATTTCCGGGGCGGTATCCTTTTACGGTATCTACCAACCCCCCCACTTTCGAAACGACGGGCAGCGTACCGTATTTCATCGCAATTAACTGCGACAACCCGCACGGTTCAAACCGAGAAGGCATCAAAAAAATATCCGCTCCCGCATAAATACGGTGGGCTAAATCTTCGTCTAAACGTCCGTTATAGCTAACAGACGCCGGGTTATTACGCGCCAAGCTTTGGTAAGCTTTTTCCAACATAGGGTCGCCCATGCCCAACACGACAAATTGAGCGCGGTCTTTGAATCGGTTGATCAAATCCACCACAATATCCAATCCCTTCTGGTAGTCCAAGCGCGACACGATTCCGATCAGCGGTTTATCAGGTTCTTGGGCCAGCTTGCACTGTTGTTGCAGCGCAATTTTGGCAGCGAGCTTTCCCTTGACCGCTTCCGAAGGATCATACCCCAGTGGAATGGCCGGATCAATTTCCGGATCCCACACTTCGGTATCAATGCCGTTTACAATCCCATAAAAATTTTTGCTGCGGTAACGCAATAATCCTTCTAGTCCAAACCCCATTGCCGGATCCGTTTGTACTTCGCGGGCGTAGTTGGGGCTGACGGTATTCACATTATCGGCAAACACAATGCCGCTTTTTAAGAAGCTGATACCGCCGTAATATTCAAATTTTTCGGGTGTATAATCCACCGGGTGGAATCCCGCTTTTTTGAAGGAGGAATAAGGGAAATGCCCTTGATAAGCGATATTATGAATGGTATATAAGCTGCGGGTGCGGGTATAGAAAGCGTCTAATTTATAGACGGTTTTCAAATAGGCAGGAATAAGCCCGGTCTGCCAATCGTGGCAGTGGATAATATCGGGGCGGAAACCGATAAATTTGCATCCTTCCAGTACGGCACGGCTAAAGAGAATAAAACGTTCGTCGTTATCCGGGAATTCGCCCGTTTTGGTACGATAAAGTTCCGGACGGTCAAAATACTTGCGGTTTCCCACGAAGAATACCAGCACATTGCCCCAGTTAATATAGGAAAGCGAAACTTGTTCAATCCGATCGCCGATCGGGATCAAATACACGCCCGGTA
>CALVFE010000015.1 GCA_944326765.1 uncultured Elusimicrobiales bacterium
CCAAGAAGGAGGCGCTAAGTAATGTCTAACAAGTTAGCCGTAAAATGGGGACTTATCATCGCCATTTTGCTGGGGTCGGTCTATCTCATTTACCCCAACTATAAGTGGTACTCCAAACCGCTGGCCGAGCGTGAAAAATTGGATACGCTGGGCGAACGTCCCAAAAGAATGCTCAATTTGGGCTTGGATTTAAGAGGCGGATCCAGCTTGCTTTTAGAGCTGGACGTTTCCAAATTAAACGCCAAAGAACCGCTCAACGAAGCTATGGCGCGCGCAGTGGAAATTATCCGCAACCGCATTGACCAATACGGTCTGGCCGAAACCCAAATCACCCGCCATGGCGATAAATGGATTATGGTACAGCTGCCGGGCGTTTCCAATCCGCAGCGCGCCGAAGAACTGATCGGCAAAACGGCTATGCTGGAATTCCGCATCGTCAAAAACGACACTTCCGCCGCCCAAAAAGCGCTGGAAAAAGTGGAATCCACCGAAAAACCGTTTGACGATAACGGCGTCTTAATCCCGGAAATCGCCAAACTCGTGCCGGAAGGCTATCAGATTATGCGCAACAAAGATGGCGGATACAGCGTGGTAACCGATACGGCCACCGTAACGGGCGCGGATCTGGAAAATGCGCGCGTCGTGATGATGGGCGAAAACGGATACCCCGAAGTGGCTTTTACGTTTAACGCGGAAGGCAGCCGCAAATTCGGACAGCTGACCGGCTCCAACATCGGCAAACAGCTGGCTATCGTGTTGGATAATACGGTTCAGTCCGCTCCGGTGGTACAGTCCCGCATTACCAAAGACGGCCGCATCTCCGGTACGTTCACCCCCGAAGAAGCCCGCTCGCTTTCCATCGTCTTGAAAGCCGGCGCACTGCCTGCTCCCGTAAAAGTAATTGAAAAGAAAACCATCGGCCCGACCCTGGGCGAAGACTCCATCAAATCGGGTCTTTCGGCTTCGTTCTATGCGCTGGTCATCATCTTGCTGTTTATGCTGGTGTATTACAAAGCCGCCGGTTTTATTGCGGATATCGCCCTCTTGCTCAACTTTGTGTTCACGGTAGCCATTATGAGCTATTTCTCCGCCACGCTTACGCTGCCCGGTATTGCGGGTATGATTCTGTCGCTGGCGATGGCTATCGACGCCAACGTACTGATCATTGAACGTATGCGTGAAGAAAAACTGTTGGGCAAACCCGTTTACGAAATCATCAACTTGGGTTATGATAAGGCTTGGTCTGCCATTTTCGACTCTAACCTTACCACCATCTTTGTAGGGGCGTGTCTGTTGCAGTTTGGAACCGGCCCGGTCAAAGGTTTTGCCGTAACGCTGATTATCGGCCTGACGGTCAGCTTGTTTACCGCCGTATTTGTAACGCGTGCCATCTACGAGTTGATCCTTACTTCTAATACCAAGGAGATCAGTTTATGATGTTAAAGCTACTTCCCAAAACAAACATTGATTTCCTTAAATACAGAAAAGCCTATTACACGTTGTTTGCGCTGGTACTCATCAGCGGCGTAATCTGCTTTTTTACCAAAGGATTCAATATGGGTATCGATTTTACCGGCGGAACCATGGTGCAGGTAAAGTTTGACGCCCCCGTAGAAATGAGCGCAATCCGTGAAGCTTTGTCTGGCACGGGTGCAGAGTCCGAACTGCAGTCGTTCGGCGATAATTCCTACGCCATCAGCGAAAAAAGCGCCTCCAGCGAAGTGGGGCTCGTGCAATCCCGCATCGAAAAAGCGCTGGATACCCTCAACGTACCTTATACGGTGCTGTTAACCAACTCGGTAGGGCCGGCCGTCGGAGAAGATATGTCCGAACGGGCGCTGTGGTCTATTCTGCTTTCGCTGGTGCTGATCATTATTTATGTGGCATTTCGGTTCAGTAACATTTTGTGGGGCGTTTCGGGCGTTGTAGCCGTGTTCCACGATTTGTTTGTAATGCTGTTTGCGTTCTCGCTTACGCAGCGCGAAATCGACTTGGTGGTCGTAGCGGCTTTCCTGACGGTGGCCGGCTTCTCCATCAACGACACCATCGTCATTTTCGACCGTATGCGCGAAAATATCCGCTTACACCCCAAAATGAAATTTGGGGAATTAATCAACCTCTCCATCAACGAAACACTCTCCCGCACGATTATTACCACCCTTACGGTGATTTTTGCGGTAGTGATATTGTATCTGTTCGGCGGAGAAGTGATTAATTCTTTTGCGTTTGCCATGCTGGTAGGTTGTATTTCCGGCGTATATAGCACCATCGCGCTTACGACTCCGTTTGTATATACCTGGAGCCACGGCGAATTAAACGACGGCGGCAACCCCAATAAGCCGGTTGTGAAACTTTCCATACAAGAAAAACGGGAAGAATCCGCCGCGGAAGGGTATGCGCCGAAGAAGGCCGTAACCAAAATCAAACGTACTCGCCGCAACAGAAGATAATTTAAGCAAGCAGGGTCTCTCTTCCCGGGAGACCCTGCCAAACGTTTTACACAAAATCCTCCTGCCCCCGCCCGGCACAACCCAGCGAGAGTTTTCTGTAAACCGTTTGAAAGACAAGTGTATGCGAAAAATTAAACATTTTAAAATTGCTTCCCGACAGCGCGACATTCTGCGCAAACTATTGCGCGAACTGCCTTTGCTGCGCCGCGCCGGTTTTGCCAGTGAAACGGAAGTAACGGCTTTTATTTTGGCGATTTTCAAAATTTTAGATCCTGGCGTACTGTACGAGTTTAACCAAGAAGCTCATTGGGAACTCGACGACCGGAACGTACTGTATAAGGAAATGTTCAGCGTTTGTGCGGTAACGTTGGGCAGTCAGTTGGAATCTTTTTTACAAAATATTACCAATCCTGACCGCAAAACCGTAGCGATGATTGTAATTTTAGAATTTTTAAAAAGCGCCATTACTTTTGTGGCAGACTTGGTAAAAGAACAGGCCGAAAAAGAAGAATGTGAAACGTTGGATTTACAATTTGTGTATCTTCCGCCCTTTGGAACGGCGGCTGCGCCGAAACTCCTGCGGGAAGCGGTACGGCTGGAAAATGTGCTGGCGGTAAAAACATTGCCTGTAATTCTGGAAAAGTTAAATGCGGACAAAATAGCGCTTTCACTGCTTCCGGACAATACACTTTCCCCCCAAATCAGCTCCATATTTTTGGTGCCCTGGCAAAAGGCCCGCAAAAGAGGAAAAAAATAATGTTTAGACCAACTTCGCTTGAAAAGAAAAAAATCTCTTGGAAACATATTATAGGTTCTGCGCTGGCTTATTGGTACACGCTGTTTTTGGGGTGGACGACGCGTATTTATTGGTTTAAGTCGGAAGAAGCCCTGCGTTTTGAAAAAGAAGGGCAAAATTATATTTTTGCGGTTTGGCACAATCAGCAACTCTTTTTGTTGTATCCTTACCGCGGGCAGAAGATCTGCGCGCTGATCAGCTTAAGCGACGACGGGGAATATATCGCCCGCTGCCTGCCCAAGTTTGGAATGAAAGCCGTGCGCGGCAGCACTACCCGCGGCGGCGTACGGGCATTAATCAAACTTAAAAACATCGCCGAAGCCGGCTACCACCCCATGCTCACGCCGGACGGTCCGCGCGGGCCCATCTATAAAGTACAGCACGGTATTTTGTTTCTAGCGCTTAAAACGGGACTGCCCATTATTCCCGTAGGTACGGCGTTAAGCCATAAAATCAAGGTGGGCTCGTGGGATAAAATGCGCGTGCCGCTTCCGTTCGGAAAAACGGCTCTTACTTACGGCAAAGCCATTTATGTAAAGTCCGACGCCGATATGGAAACCGCCGCCCAAGAACTGGAAAAACAACTCAACTGGGCAACCGATCAATCGGAAATGTTTGTCAATAAAAAACATTTTGACAACACCCAAGCTTAAATTTGGTTCCCTCTGCAAAGAACCCCCGGCATTTACGCCGGGGGTTCTTTGTTTTACACCAATTTTCGGGTATGATCGCGGATATTTAGGGTACGTTATCAAACAAATATAAAGAGTATATACCCCAACTACCGTCCTGGGATTGTTTTTTGGTGAGATATTTACACCAATTTTCTTCTTCATTCTTTCCAGTTGTAGCGCCGCAAAAGTGCTTTCCCGTTGAAAGTGTTATATAGGAAATTAAACGAGGTTCTTTATCGGTAAGACACGCAACAAAATTTGCTTCATCATATGCAGCGTTAGAGACAGAAGAAAATACACATTGAAACTGCGTATTTTTCATACCAAATACCAACCCGTTATTTGTCGTAAACATAGGCTGCATATCCGATGGAAGAGAAACATCTAAAACACTAAAATCAAAAGAATATTTTCCATTTGCCAATTTGTACACTTTTTGCGCCCGATAAATAGCCGCTGTTAAGGTTGTTAATTGGGTAAAACGGGCTTTTTTAACCGCTTTTTTAACCGCTTTTTCGTACTGTGGCAAGGCCACCGCTGCCAAAATACCGATAATTAATACCACGACTAACAACTCTATGAGCGTAAATCCGGCGTGTTTTCCGCCAGAGAATGATTTTTGATAAATTTTATTCATAAGCAAAATTTATCAAAAAAAAAGTCAAGGCCAGAGCCTGGTCTCCCGACTCTATGCCCGTTAATCCGATTCCTTTAGGCCACACTGTTTCTGCACTGCCGCACCCTAACAAAAAAACAAGCCAGAGCCTGGTCTCCCGACTCTATGCCCGTTAATCCGATTCCTTTAGGCCACACTGTTTCTGCACTGCCGCACCCTAACAAAAAAACAAGCCAGAGCCTGGCCGCCAACCCATTCTTCTGACTCATTTAGGCTATCGTGTCAGGAAGGGGAATTTTCTATTCCCTTTGTTTTTTGGGATTTATGCTTTTTCTCTTCCAAAGAAATTAAGCAAGAAGATCCTACAATCCCCCGTAAGTGAACTTCTTTATGCCAATTCTCGGAAATTTGTTTCAGTTTCCATTCTTGACACTTCGGCATACAAATAAAGGCTTTATCCATACGGGCAAAGGCCTTTTCTCTTTCCTGCTGGCTTAAATGGACTAACTCCGTTACGGGTACATTTAACTTATAAATTTTATTGATATAGTACCCATACAAATCAGCCATAGCAGACGGCGGAAATGACTCTATAGCTATTACCATCACTTCCCTTCCGCGATAGAAATCCCGATACAATTCACTCACTAGCCGAGCAGGAAAGGTAGTTGGCCTCCGCAATACCTTAAGCTGTAAACTGAAAGAATGTAAAGCCGTTATAAAGGCAACCAGCAGAAGCAGCCGGTATAAATTATTCATATGAACAAACCGGGCAATCAGCAAAGAAAGCAATAAATACAGAGCAGGAAGTATTTCGGTAAAATAACGGCCAATAAAGAAAAAAATCTTCAAAGAGATTAATCCAGCCAGTGCCAACACAGCAAAGACCACTATTCCCAACAATAACATTTCCCGTTTAAATGGGCAGTGGAATCCTTTTTTATGCCGTCGTATAATCATTATCCCAGACGCTCCCACCACCAATACCATGAGAACAATTTCGAAAGAAGAAAAAAAGAAAAAATGCAGGCTGGAAATAATCATATACCAAGAAGAGTCCCGGTTTGCCCACCAGTTATCTCCCAAAAAACGGTCTATCTGCAATTGCGCTAATAAATTAGGCACAATCCAAGGCAAAAACAGGGCACCTGTAATCACAGGCAACCAAATAAACATCTTTAAATTCTGTTTATAATACCAAGCTTGCAGGAAAAGCAATATATAGAAAATACCCGCCAATAAAGCGCCAAAATAATGAGTCCACATCAACAAGAAGGCAAAAATGGCATATTTACCCCACAACTTAGAAGAAATTTGCTTCTTATGCCAAATCTGGCGGGAAATATCCAAAAACCAAAAAGTAAGAGGAATAGAGAGTAGGAGCATTAGCGAATAAGCACGTGCATGCTGGGCATATAAAATCATATATTGGTTGCATGCCAGCATAGCCACAAAGATCAATCGGGCAGTTTTACCAAACCTCGGGGGAAACATCAACCACCCGCATACCAATGCCCCCACTCCGAAGAACATACTAGGCAGCCGCAACCAAAGTTCCGGCCCATATGGCGCAAAATGATTATATACCCACAACAGTACATTATATAAAGGAGGATGTACGTCTGGCACCAGCCAATGACTCCAAATCCAACTTAGCTGCCGAGCCGGATCCGTGGTAATGGCCGTAAATATTTCGTCATATTCAAACGATACGGAATATAACGTAAAACGAAAAATGACTGCCGCTAAAATCACTGCGTAGATGCATATAGTAAGAATAAGACGAATCGTCTTATTCTTTAAAACAGGTGCAACGAATTTTAGGATATTCATGAATATAGTCTAGGAAATTACCCTAGAAAAAAGCAATTTTCTTTATTGCAAAAAATGAACTATTTTCACATTAAAAGCCCCTCTTTTAAGAGGGGCTTTTTAAACTTCTCTCAATATTATTTCCCGCGCTTGCGTTTGAGCACCGTCTTGCGGGCAGGAACCGTCTTTTTAGCCTTTCTAACGGTTTTTTTAGCGGGACGGATAACCTTCTTTACCGCCGCTTTTTTAACCGTTTTATGGGACAGTTTAGACTTCTTTTCGGAAGAGTTTTTGGAATGGGATTTCTTTTGCAGTTTTGCTTCAAATTCTTTCCACCCTTCCAGCGCCAACGGCAAAACCTCGTCCATATGCTTGACGGGAATTAACGTCATTTCTTTGCGTACCCGCTCCGGCACTTCCGACACGTCTTTTTCGTTCGTATGCGGATAGAGAATTGTTTTGACGCCTTCGCGGTAGGCCGCCAGGAATTTTTCCTTAATTCCCCCCACCGGCAGTACGCGCCCCGTAATGGTTACTTCCCCCGTCATTGCGAGGTGCTTTTTAACGGGCAGCCCCGTTAAAAGGCTGGTTAAAGCGGTGGTAATCACGCTGCCTGCGGAAGGCCCGTCTTTCGGAACGGCTCCTTCCGGGAAGTGAACGTGAAAATCCGTTTTGTCAAAATCAATGCCTTCGCCGTAGCCGCGGCTGCGGGCATAGGTCAAAGCGGCGCGTACGGATTCTTTCATCACGTTACCCAGCATACCTGTTAGAATCAGCTGGCCTTTTCCGGGCAGTTTGGTGGCCTCAATAGACAGGGTTTCCCCGCCCACACTCGTCCACGCCAGCCCGGTGGCGATACCTACGCCGTTTTCTTCGGTGGCAAAGTTGGAATATTTCGGCACGCCCAAAAAATCATGCAGATTTTCCCGCGTTACGATTACTTTTTTTGCACCTTCCACAATCATTTTAGAGGCCTTCCGGCACAAGGAACCGATTTCCCGTTCCAAATTGCGCACGCCCGCTTCCCGCACATAATCGCGCATCAGCAACGCTACGGCCTCGTGCGTTACTTCCAGCTGTCCTTCTTTTAAGCCGTGCATTTTCATCTGCTTGGGCAGGAGATATTTATCCACGATATCGTGTTTTTCGTACTCGGTATAACCGTCAAAATCAATAATTTCCAATCGGTCGCGAAGCGTCGTAGGAATGTTGGCCAGCGAATTTGCCGTCGTAATAAACATGACTTTGGATACGTCAAACGGCACGTCCAAAAAGTGGTCGGTAAATTCCTTATTTTGCTCTGGATCCAACAGTTCCAACAAGGCGGCCGCCGGATCACCGCGCCAGTCCGATCCCATCTTGTCTATTTCATCCAATAAAAACACCGGATTGGAACTTTTGGCCTTGCTGATGCCTTGGATAATCCGCCCCGGCATAGAGCCGATATAAGTTCTGCGGTGGCCGCGGATTTCGCTTTCGTCGCGCACGCCGCCCAACGACATACGCACAAACTTCCGCCCGATGGCGCGTGCAATGGACTTAGCCAAAGAGGTTTTTCCCACGCCAGGCGCACCGGCAAAGCACAACACCGGTCCGCGCAGGGAATTGGTCAGTTTGCTGACGGCCAGATATTCCAAAATACGCTCTTTCGGTTTTTCCAGACCGAAATGATCTTCGTCCAGAATTTTTTTGGCTTCGTTTAAATCCAGCACGTCTTCGGTAGTTTTATTCCACGGCATATTGACCAACCAATCCAAATAGGTGCGTGAAACCGTAGCTTCCGGAGAGAATGGAGCCATTTTGACCAATCTGTCCAATTCTTTTTCGGCCGCTTCTTTGGCATGCGGCGGCAGACCGTTCTTTTTGATTTTAGCGCGCAGGGAATCCAATTCTTTTTGGAAATCGTCCTTCTGACTGAGTTCCTTTTGAATGGCTTTCATCTGCTCGTTCAAATAATATTCTTTTTGATTTTTTTCAATTTGAGCGCGCACTTTGGAGTGGATTTTTTCTTCCAACCCCAAAATTTCCACTTCGCTGGTGATCAACTTCAAGATTTTTTCCAACCGGTCTTTAATATGCACCGCTTCCAAAATTTCCTGCCGCTGGGCAGCTTTTACCAACATATTGGAAGCCACCGTGTCCGCCAGTTTAGACGGATCATTAATCTGCCGCAGGAAAGAAACGCCTTCCACCGCAATCCGATGCGATACCCGGGCATAGTGATCAAATTCATCTAACACTTTGCGCATCAATGCCTGCACGACTGGGGAATCATCGTCTTCTTCTTCAATATATTCCACCGTCGCAAACCAAGAACCCGCCACATGGTTCATTTCCAGTTTGGTTACCCGCGCCCGCGCCAAGCCCTGCAGAAAAATCTTCATAGACCCATCGGGCATTTTTAAATTTTGGGTAATCTGGGCAATTACGCCAAAGTGATAAATATCGGATTCTTTGGGTTCCTCAATCTCCGCATTTTTTTGTGAAACTGCCAGAATATATTTCTCAGGCGTATTAAGCGCCAATTCTACCGCCGCAATGGATTTTTCGCGGTCCACCGAAAGCGGAAGCGACATCCCCGGAAACATCACCACATCTCGTATGGCGACTGCCGGCACTACCGTCGGTAACGAAAGCGTTGTTTTTTTAATTTCTTCTGCCATATTATCTCCCTTACTCAGTGGATAAATCGTGTCTTAAGAAGCCTTTTGAAAACGCCCCCCGCTTCTTTGTTTATAAATTGTAGCAAATTGTTTTAAAATTAGCAAATCTTTTGTTTGTCTGCTAGTTTTGAACCGTTTATCGTCTGCCGGCAGGAATAAGCGCAGAACGACGAAAAACCCCGGCATGCACAACTGCCGGGGTTTAAAAGATATTTAAGCAATTATTTTTTCAGTTCCAACACTTCATCAATCAGGCCATACTCTTTGGCTTCTTGGGCAGACATATAATAATTGCGTTCGCTGTCGCGGCGGATTTTTTCCTTGTCCTGTCCGGTATGTTTCGCCAAAATATCCAGCAAATGTTCTTTATTGTCGCGCAGTTCGCGGGCTTCAATTTCAATGTCCGTTACCTGGCCGGAAATGCCGCCGCCCCAGATCAACGGCTGATGAATCATAATACGCGCGTGCGGAAGGGCATAGCGCTTTCCCTTAGAACCCGCCGCCAGCAGAACAGCCCCGAAACTCATCGCCTGTCCCATACAGATAGTGGTGATAGGGGCTTTAATAAACTGCATGGTGTCGTAGATAGCCAGCCCCGCAGTAACCAATCCGCCGGGAGAATTGATATAGAGATTGATTTCCCGGTTGGGGTCGTCTGCGTCTAAATACAAGAGCTGGGCAATAATCATATTCGCGCTGGCGGTATCCACCTCGCCTTCGCGTCCGCCCACAAAGATAATGCGGTCTTTAAGCAGGCGGGAAAAAATATCGTATCCAACATTTTTTTCAATAATAGTAGGTATAATCATATTTTACATTGTAGTATATTTTCCGCTTGGAAACCCATGGAGGCCTAAAAAAACCTAGGTCTTTTTTTCAAGGCTGCATAGGTCTAAAGGCCTCTGTTTTTTTGAGAATTGATTTATTATGATATGGATAAGCAGGAAATTACCGGAGGATATTATGAAACTAAAAAAGTTTTTTGCGTTGGTTGCCGTACTGGCGTTTTCCAGCACCGTTTTTGCGGGAAATTCTTCTAGCAATAGTGCTTTGATTGAAGAATCCGTTTCTGCCGCAGCTTCCGCGGTAAATGAAGAAGAAGTCAGCCCGCAAGTATTAAAAAACACCCAGCAAGCACTTACGATAGGTCTAATGGTTTTTGATGCACATCGGGATTTGAATTCTATGACAGACGCAGACAAATCCATTGAAAAAGCATTGGAAACCCAAATTCCTGCTATCTTAAACAAAATTCAAAATACTTCTGATGAAGTATATGAAGAACTGGAACCGGCCTTGACCAATTTAACCGATCTGTTGCTGCAAAACCAAACCGTATATCCGGCACAGACCGTTGATAAAGAAACCGGCGTATATATGACTATGATTACAGCCATCGTCTATGCCCAGGGAAAAGGATTGCTGTTGGGAAAAGTGGCCAACATTCTAAGCGCCGAATTACAAGCCGCCATGGCGGAATGATTCTTGTATCATGAATCTTTTTAAGCCCCCGCCCCGGGGGCTTTTTTTGGGTGTACCAAGAGCGCACCCCTGCGTTGGGAGTTAGCGGCTTTCCTAAAATAAAATTGGTTTTCTTTCTCATACCCACTTGAAGAATCTCTGTTTTTGAGATATACTGTCAATAACTAGCAAAGGAGCGGGGAGGTAGTGCCTCCAACATACCGGCTTTTGCTAGTCTTTTTATGTATAACTGTCTAATCCGGCATTACCTTCTTCCACTTATTTTAAAGAATGCCGCTCTACCGTATATATCCGTTTATCGTTTTTTCGTTCGAATGGCTCGCTCAAGCAGCCGCATTCATCGGCTATGGAAATATTTTTCAATTCATCTGCCGCCTCGACGAAATACCCCCCACAATCTCTTCCGCCCAAAGACCTATATTTTATATAGGTCTTTTTCTACTCAATCAAATAGGCCCAAAGACCCTTTTCAATAAAGTAAAATTTGTTTAGACTACAAATATGGAATAATACTGTTCTGACTTTATATGAGCAGTTCCTATTGGAGGAAAAATGAAAATTACAAAATGGATTACCGCCGCCTTTGCCGTTGCTGTATTAATGAGCCCGGCATTTGCCCAATATCAAGATCCTCATTTTAAAGAATATTGGAAAGAAGGCAAACACCTTTCGACCGCTATCGAGCGCGCCGCTATTAAAGCCGCACAGGAACATAAATCTTCCGTATGTTCCCAGTGTGGCGAAGCCTATACCATTGATGAAAAATATCACGGCTTGAAACACGAATGCGCCGCAACCAATAAAAATGTTGCCAAAAACGCCGTCTGCTGCCGCTGCGGAGAAGAAATCAAACCCGGTCAGCATTGTGCAGCCGCCGGATATATTGCACTCTGCACCGCTTCGGAACCAAACACAGCGGCTCCTGAAGTACACGCCGTGGCTGATTGCTGCCCTCAATGCGGCAAAGCCTATACCATTGATGAAAAATATCACGGCTTGAAACACGAATGCGCCGCAACCAATAAAAATGTTGCCAAAAACGCCGTCTGCTGCCGCTGCGGAGAAGAAATCAAACCCGGTCAGCATTGTGCAGCCGCCGGATATATTGCACTCTGCACCGCTTCGGAACCAAACACAGCGGCTCCTGAAGTACACGCCGTGGCTGATTGCTGCCCTCAATGCGGCAAAGCCTATACCATTGATGAAAAATACCACGGCTTGAAACACGAATGCGCTAAACAGCAAGAAGAACCCCGCTATTGTATTTATTGCGGAGAATTAATTAAGAACAGCAATCAAAAATGCGCCGCCTCAAAACGAATCGTTTGTACGACGTCCTGCCCGGACTGCGGAGCAAATTTGCGGGATTCTAAAAACCTTTCTCCTGACGGAGTACACCACTGCCGATTTAAAACCAGAATCAAACCGGCAGCTCCCAAAATTACCCCCGACAAATAATTGATTTTCCCCGCCCAACCCGCGGGGATTTTTATGCTCAAGAACGGGTAAAAGTATATTTTTTATAGGATAAAATTCTCCCCGTTTTAAGTAAAAAAAGGTAAAATAAAGGCTTGTGGGCCGCCTTGAACCGAAATTTACACCGGCCGCCGCGAGGAAACCATGACGATTCAAAGAAACGCAGAAGAAAAAGAAAAAATTAAAGAAATTTTAGCATCCGCCGAACGAAATAATATCCAAATTATAAAATTGTGGTTTGTGGATATTTTGGGCAATTTAAAATCGCTCTCTCTTTCTTACCGGGAATTTGAATATGCCATGAATGAAGGCATGGGCTTTGACGGTTCTTCCGTAGAAGGATTCGCCCGCTTGTATGAGTCCGACCTAGTGGCTTTGCCGGATCTGGACACTTTCCAAATGTTCCCCCAGGAATTTACCGGCGCGCCCATTGCACGATTTTTCTGCGACATTAAAACGACCGACGGCAAGCAATTTGAAGGAGATCCGCGCTATATTCTTAAAAAGAATCTGGCCGAAATGAAAAAGGCCGGCTTTGACCAATTTATGGTCGGCCCGGAATTAGAGTATTTTTATTTTAAAGACAATAAACACCCCGAAACGCTGGACTTTGGCGGCTATTTCGACACCATTCCGCTGGATTCTTCTTATGCTGTACGCCGCCAAACCATGCAAATGCTGGAAAAATTGGGCATTCATGTAGAATATTCCCACCACGAAGTTGCGCCTTCCCAGCACGAAATCGACTTGCGTTATGACGAAGCGATGAAAATGGCAGATCAAGTCATCACCTACCGTACCGTCGTCAAACAAGTGGCCGCGGCCAACGGTATTTACGCCACTTTTATGCCAAAACCCATCACAGGCGTCAACGGCAGCGGCATGCATGTACACCAGTCTTTATTTGCAAACGGTTCCAATGCTTTTTTTGACGCAAAAGATCCGCTCTATTTATCGCAAACCGCACGGCATTATATCGCCGGCATTCTGGCCAACGTAAAAGAGATCTGTGCCGTAACCGACCAATGGGTAAACTCTTATAAACGCCTGGTTCCGGGATATGAAGCGCCGGCTTATATCGCTTGGGGACGGAAAAACCGCAGCACCTTAGTCCGCATTCCGCAGGCTAAACAAGGCAAGCCAAACGCGACCCGCATTGAGTGCCGTTTCCCCGATCCAGCATGCAACCCTTACCTGGCCTTTGCCGTTATGCTGGGGGCCGGTTTAGACGGAATTAAACGCAAGCTGGAAGTGCCGGCTATTACCGAGGAAAATATCTTTCACATGACCCCCGAAGAACGTGCCAACCGCGGTATAGATACCCTGCCCGCTTACCTCTATGAAGCCATTAACTATACCCGCCATTCTAAATTGGTGCGTAAAGTATTAGGCGACCATACGTTTGAAAAGTTTATCGCCAATAAAGATATCGAATGGGAAAATTACCGTACGCACGTTTCCAGTTACGAACTGGAGAAATACCTGTCTGTCTTATAAAACGACATCAATCAAAGTTAAAGGCGCGTCCTATAAACAGGACACGCCTTTTTTAGTTTACTCTATTATTTATTGCAATCCAAGTTAAGGAAGGGTATAGATTCTGGTTGAACCTGGAATCAGCTCTCCGCCAAATGATTTACAAACATACTCGGCGGTTCCTTCGGTATATGCACGGCATATGCGAGCGCCATTGTTGTATTTAATCAAATAATAATTAGTGTAAGGATTATTAAGAAACCCGGCCACACTATTTTGCCCATCTACATTCAGTTGAAATTCAAAGTTTTTAAAACGATAATAAGATTTTCCTTCAATCTCCGAATCGCTTACGGGAAGGGTAATGTCCAACTGATCCAACGTTTTGGCATAAGAGCCGTTCGCCATATAATATACGAGCTGCGCCTGATACAAGGCGTTCGTCATCGCCATCAGATTACTGTAGCGGGATTTGGCAACCGCTCGCTCATATTGCGGCAACGCTACCGCCGCCAATATCCCAATAATCAAAACTACCACCAACAACTCTATCAACGTAAAACCTTTTTTCATAAAAAACCCCTCAGCGCGTTGATTTAAAGGCTTATTTGCAAGTCCTGTATTTACTGCCTGAAAATCAACGCTAGAGGAAGTTTATCAAAAAAAAAAACGAGTCAAGACCTTCCAGGCCACGGATTTCTGCCTCGGACAGCGTTTCGCCAATTACGGGGCTTACGCAATAGGGAACAAATTGCTGCAAATGCTTTCGCAAGGGGATCAGAGCCTGGCCGCCCGACTCTTTGCCCATTAGCACGATTGGATTGAGTCACACTGTTACTGTGCGATCGTGTTCTTACAAAAAGACACACCTCTTAATGAGGTATTTCCTTTTTATGCCGTTGCCGTTTAGATACGCCGTCAACAAGGTATTTTCCTTTTGATGTTGTTGCCGTTTATCCGCCCCTTTGTCCTGCTTATAAAAAGCCTTTGCGGCAGAGCGGAAATTTTATTGTTTGAGCGTAGCGAGTTATAAAATTTCCTGCCGCAAAGTGATTTTTATAGGACGCCGGGGCGGACGCTTTTTGGTACTTTTTCCCGTTGGAAAAAGTACAGGTATATATTTATAGAACACTGGGGCGGCGGTCTTTTTCGTACTTTTTCTGCCCCCAGAAAAAGTTAGGCCAGAGCCTGGCCGCCCGACTCTTTGCCCGTTAGTCCGATTCCTTTAGACCACTCCATTAGAGCAATACCTCCCTCTGGCCAAAAACCTTTTCAGGGGAAGAAACGCTGCTGTGCCTTTTAGTGACTTGTTTAAACGCCCTACCCTTGCTGGCAAAAAAGGCAGCAAACAAAATTTAGCGCGTCAATGCCAGATAAGACAGCAGTAATATAAAAAGGAACACCTCCGGAGGGGTACCGGAGGTGTGGAGGAGATGAAATGGTGTGTTTATAAATAAGAAGCGTTTTCGTGGAAGAACGAGATCACGCGATCCATTCCCGGCGCCGCAGCATTATCCCGCGCTGCCTGCGCGATGGTGCGGCCGCTGCCGTCTTTACTCAGCTCAATGACCACAGCCGCTTCCGTTTGAGCGACTTCCGCTACGATACCGCCCTTATCCAATTTGGATTTTACTGCCATTATTTTTTCATAGATTTCCGTATAAGGAAATGCAATACGAAAAGTATCCGCCCGGCCGTAGTTAATTTGAGTTTGTACGGGGATTTCGCCCAACTGATTGCGCTGATTCATCATCTGACGGATCTTGATTTTATAATCGTTCGGATAAAAATGACGCAGCTCCCGCGCCAAAGCCTGGAAAGTTTGCGCGTTGCGCGCGACATGAAACACATTATTGCCGTTTTTGCCAATGTGAAGCAGAAACGTTCCCGTTGCGGCTTGTTTCCCATATTTTAAAATGGCAGTCACGTCGCCGTTCTGCGCGGCCGTAAAAACCGGCGTGTCGCCAAATTCGTTTTCTTTATTTAAGTCCGACGAGGAAAGCGCACGGGTCAAATACTCATGTACCAGCTGCTGACGGCGTTCCTGACGGGCATCAACGGACGGAGCCGCGTTCACCACCGAAACCATCAAACAAACTACTAAAATAAAAAGAATGTTTTTCATAATTACCTCTTACTTAGAGTATCGCTTTTATGGCGTATTTTTACGAGGGCCTTTGGGCCTATTTCAAGCGGAATTTAGACCTATCTTTTTTTGGGCCTCCCCACAAAAAAACCGCCTTCCCTATTAGGAAAGGCGGTTTTGAAAGCCCAAAACTCTTAAAACGCCAGCGTCTCCCCGCCGGCCGGGATGAGCAGGTTATCCAGCCGGTGCTGTTTGGCAAATGCCGCCAGTTGCGCCCGCGTAACGGACGCATGGCTGACCTCATCCATATGGCTGGCCACAATCTTAGCCTGCGGCGCGGCCAAGGCCGTTTGCAGCACGTCATTTTCATCCATAATCAGGCGGTCTCCGCTGGCCACGCGCGCCGCGCACGCATTGACTATTACCACCGCCGGCTGGTATACGTGCAGGGCCTGCTGCACTTCTTCACAGAAGATCGTGTCTCCCGCCAAATACAGGGTTTTCTCGCCTTCCGCTTGCATCACAACGCCCATAGCTTCATACGGCATGCCCAGCTGCCGGCACATAGGCTCCACTTTGGCTCTTTCCCCGTGCTGACCGCTCGTTTTATGCAACATAACGCCCCGGAAAGACGTTCCCCCCTCGCTTAGTACGCTCACGCGCGTAAATCCTTTGCCGGCCACATACTTTTGGTCTGTTTCGGACTGAACAAAAAAGGGAATGTCTTTTTGCAGGGCTTCTTCGGCGTAAGCATCCCAATGATCCGGATGGACGTGCGTTAAAATCACGGCGTCCGCCTGCGCCACCGTCTGCACCGGGAACGGGAGCTCCGTGCGGGGTTGGCGGATTTCCGGGTGGAGGGCCCCTTCAAAGCCGGGCATATATTCCTTGGGCCCCAGCCAAGGATCCACCAAAAATTTTACGTTATGATATTCTACCCACAGGGTAGCATTGCGGATTTGCGTAATTTTCATAGGTTTCCTCCTTTCTTGTATGATAAGTTTTTTGTATATTTTTAACAAGAATGTACTTTTTTGTACAATACTTACTTTTTTGTATAATAATGTCCATAAAAGGATTTAAAGCCTATGAAAAAGAAAACACAAGAATACAAATGCCCGCTGGAAGCCACTATGGCTATTATCGGCGGGAAATACAAAGGAATTATTTTAGGGTATTTAATCGGGCGGAAACTGCGCTACAGCGAATTGCAGAAATTAGTTTCGCAGGCAACGCCAAAAATGCTGATCCAGCAACTGAAAGAATTGGAGGCGGACGGGATGATTGTGCGCAAGCTCTACCCCGTGGTGCCGCCGAAGACGGAGTATTCCCTCTCGCCCCGCGGCAAAACGATGATTCCCATTATCAAAGCGCTTAACCTGTGGGGCATACGCTACTTAAAAGAGGAAAATATCCCCTGCAAATACAACCCGGACAACTTGTCCCCCGCGGCGAAGAAATTATTCCAATAAAAAACCCGGAACATTGTTCCGGGTTTTAAATGGAGCGGGCGAAGAGAATCGAACTCTCGTCTCAACCTTGGCAAGGTCGCGTTCTACCATTGAACCACGCCCGCAAAATTGTATCGGCTGCAACATTAAAATTATAACACATTTCCCACGACAGACACAAGATTATTTTTTCTTGTTACGCTTGGCCGCCGTCGGTGAAACCTCTTTTTTGCCCGGCTGCTGGGCGGAACCGGCAGCGCCTAACAGAATGGGCGCTATTTTTTTCAAATAGGGGTTTTCCTGAACGGCTATCCGTACGTTTGGATTTTGTTGCAATTCTCTCAAATAGGGATTGGCGGCTATAACCGCAGCTGCTTCCTCAGGCCGATCCCGAAAGTATTTAACCGCTTTGCTGATGAGCAAATAGCTCATAAAGCGACTGCCGGCTACGCTGCGAAGCATTTTCTCGTTAGCCAGCACGCTTTTTACCGTATCGCTGTCAAAAAATTCTTCCATCGCCACTCTATCGTTGGTAAAAGCCAGCAATAACTGCGGATCTTCCAACAAAGGCGCTACATCCTCCCGCGCCAGAAAAGCCTTGATCATCGTGTCATTGGAAAGCAAATAGCGCATTAACTCCGGATCTGCCAAATTAGAGGAAAAATTAGTAGTCAACGCCCAGGGCGCCGCCCCGATAATCTCATAGTTCTTAGGAGTAAACGAACGATAATTAAACCGACTGATGATAGGCAAAGTGGAACCCAAATTGCTTACCGCCACGTTGCGATCCTGCCCCTCTTGCACTTGGATATAAGTCACCCCTACATTGGGATTAAATTCCGTTTCCGCTACCGAAAGTCCTTTGATTTGTTCCGGATCCAACGCAGCCGTCAAATTTTCCGCACGGTTTTTAGCCGACATCATGACCAACAAAGTAACCGCCACCAATCCGACTACTCCTATTCCTACGCCTAAGAGCAGCTTATCCTGTACTTTATGCACGGCGAAAGCCTTCTCCGCCGCCGCCTCTTCTTTATTATGGGCACGTTTTTCCTCTTTGTGATATTTAGCGGGATTTCGCAGCAGTTTTAACAATTCTTCTTTTTTCATACGCTTATTGTAACAAATCAAACCTGTTTTTCGCTTACTTAATTATCAAGTATAATTTATTATATGAAATCTTATACGCAATATCTAACCGTTTGCACCGACAAACGTTACCAAATCGTCAACATTACCCCGCAAGTGGAAGAAGCCTTGGAAAAAAGCGGCATTCAAGAGGGTCTTTGCCTCGTAAACTCTATGCATATTACCTCCAGCGTTTTTATTAACGATAACGAACGCGGCCTGCACGCCGATTTCCTGCGCTGGACGGAACAACTTGCCCCTTACGGCATAGACAAATACCAGCACAATTTAACCGGGGAAGACAACGGCGACGCTCATTTAAAACGCACCTTGCTGGGGCGCGAAGTCGTAGTGGCGGTTACCAAAGGCCGCTTGGATTTTGGTCCGTGGGAAACCATTTTCTACGGGGAATTTGACGGCCAGCGCAACAAACGGATTTTAATCAAAATTATTGGAGAATAATATGAAAAAAACTATTTTTTATCACGATACCGACTGCGGCGGCGTGGTGTATTACGGCAACTATTTAAAATTTTTTGAAGAAGCGCGCACCCTGTATATGGCCGAAAAAGGGTTTTCCGTGCCGGCCCTGATGCAGCGCGGCTTTTACTTCGTAGTAGCCCGGCAGGAAGTGGAATATAAATACCCCGTGCGCTATGCGGACGTGATTGACGTTTCTACGCGCGTGTTGGAAGTGTCCGACATTAAAATCGTGTTTGAAAACATCATTACCAACCAAAACGGACGTTTATGCACCAAAGGTAAAACCACGTTGGTTTGCGTCAACAGTTCCGGAATGCCTACCGCAATGGGCGCGGAAGTCAAAAACGCGATGAGTCCCGCAGCTTAAATAATTTGACGAAATAACCAATTGAAAAAGAAAACCCGAAACGTTTCCGTTTCGGGTTTTAAATTAAGAGTCGGCGCGTGCTTTACACAATTTTCTTTTCTTCTTCTTTCGCCTTTTCAATCTCTTTGTCCAGTTTCGCGGAGAGGCGTCTTAAAACCGTTTGCGTATTGCGTTTCCAGTCTTTTAAACTGCGCAATTCGCTTTCCGTTTTTTTCAGTTTTTCCACGCCGTCTTCCAAGGCGCGCAGCTTGGCTTTCAGCGCGTTGTTCTCCCCCTGCAATTCCTTCTGCCGGGCCAGCACTTGCGATACTAAAAGTTCCAGCTGTTTCAGTTTTTCCTGCATAAGTTTATCTCAGTTCCGCGCCTACCTGTTCACGCAGCTGCTGAACGATGCGGTTAAACGCTTCGTCCGTTTCCTTATCCTTCAGCGTACGCTCGGGATTGGAAAACGCCAGCGAGAACGTAACGCTCTTTTTCCCGGCCGGCAAATGTTCCCCTTGATAGAGATCAATTAAATGATATTCCAGATTGACGTCCAAGGGCGTTTTGTCCAACGCGCTCGTAATGCTGGCGTACGAAACCGACTCGTCCAATACCACCGACAAATCGCGCAAAGACGGCGGAAAAACCGCCACGTCGTTCGCCGGTTTGAAATCCTGCGCGGAGAATACTTTTTCAATCGCTTTCGTGGCAAACTCAAACGCCCACACTTCTTGTGTTTTTACGTCAAACGCTTTAAGCGTCAGCGGATGCACTTTGCCAAACAGCCCGATCGCTTTGCCGTTTAGCAAAATATCCATACAAATTTTGGGATGCATATACACCGGAACGGTTTTGGACGGCGCGAACGAAATGCCTTCCACCTCCGCCAAGAGCGCCTGCATTAAACCTTTCAACCAGTAAAAATCCACCGGTTTTTCCGCCGCGCCAAAGAATTTTTCCTGTTCCAGCGTACCCGTCAGCACGCCGGCCACCGCATATCCTTCCACCGGGAATCCCTTGACGGATTGGAAAGTTTTGGTTGTTTCAAACAACGCCAGATTGCGGTTTCCGAAACGCAGGTTGCTTTCCACATTTTTGAGCAGAGACGGCAGCAGCGTCGGGCGCAAATAATCCCACCCTTGGGCCAGCGCATTTTTGACTTTGATACAAAACTTCGGGTCTGCCCCAAACGCCTTGAGCTCTTTCTCTCCCAAAAAGTCAATGTTTTTGCACTCGCAGAAACCCGCCCCGATCAGCGCACGGGCGTATTTTTTGCCCAAGTCAATGCCTTTGGGATTGTCGGCAAACGCCAGGCTGGCTTTGGTTTGCGAGACGGGAATCATATCGTAACCGGCAAAACGGGCGGCTTCTTCGGCCAGATCCCATTTGTGGTTTAAATCGCGGCGGTGGGTGGGCGCTTTAAACGTCCACTTGTCCCCGTCCGCGTGGAATTCGGCAGCCAAACGGGCAAAAATTTCTTTCAGCCGTTCTTCGGGAATCTGCGCGCCTAAAATAGCGTTGATTTCGGCCGGCGTGAAGGAAACGGTCGGGCTTTCGTAGCGCGTGGGATAAACGTCCACCACTTCCGAAGCCGCGCCGCCGCAAAGTTCCAAGAACAGATCCGTCGCGCGCTGCATCGCCAAAGTAACGCCTTCAATATCCGTACCGCGCTCAAACCGCTGGGAAGAATCCGACGATACGGCAAATTTCTTGACGGTTTTGTTAACCGTCGGCGGATTAAAATACGCCGCTTCAATGAAAATATCCTGCGTATCGTCTTTGATGCCGCTGTTAAGCCCCCCCATAATGCCGGCTAAAGCGGTGGCTTTATGAGAGTCGGCAATCATCAGGCAGTTTTCATTGAGCGTCAATTCCCGTCCGCCCAACAGCGTAAATTTTTCGCCTTCCTGCGCATTGCGGACAATCACTTTGCCGCCTTCCACTTCGCGCAGATCAAACGCGTGCAGCGGGTGCCCCAGTTCAAACATCACATAGTTGGTTACGTCCACCAGCGCGTTTTTGGGATTAAGCCCCATCGCGGCCAAGCGCTGTTTCATCCATTCGGGGGAATCGGTGTTTTTTACCCCGCGGATAATGCGCCCCGTATAGCGCGGGCAGCCTTCGGCGTTTTGGATTTCCACTTCCAACGCTTTTCCCTCGCCCTTTACGCCTTTTACTGCGGGCAGTTTGACGGGTTTATTGAGCAGTGCCGCCAATTCGCGCGCTACCCCCAGATGCGAAAGCAGATCCGGACGGTTAGACGTAATTTCCAAATCAAACAAAGAATCCGGCTTGCCATACAGGGTGGAAACGTCTGTTCCCAACGGCAAACTTTCATCTAATACCAGAATGCCGCGCGCACGGGTTTGCGTAAGCCCCAATTCGTCAGACGAACAAATCATTCCTTCGGATTCTATCCCGCGGATCACCGCCGCTTTTAAAACGGTTTTCCCCAGCCGCGCTCCAACCCGCGCAAGCGGCACTTTCTGCCCCAACGCCACATTCGGCGCACCGCAGACCACGCGCTGCGTTTTGCCGCCGCCCAAATCCAGCGTTACCAAATGCAAATGGTCGGAATCCGGGTGATCTTCAATTTTGATAATTTGAGCAACGTTTACCCCTTCAAAATCCGCACCGGTTGTTTCTACAGACGCCACTTCAATGCCGAGGTCGGTCAGTTTTTTGACCAATTCTTCGGGAGTCAAATCAATCTCTATAAAATCTTTCAGCCACGAATAAAGTATCTTCATTGTCGTAAATCCTTAAAACTGTTTGAGTACGCGCAAGTCGTTTTCATAGAACGTGCGGATATCTTTGATGTTGAGCATCATCATCGCCAAGCGTTCCACACCCATACCAAAGGCGTAGCCGCTGTACTGTTCGGGGTCAATGCCGCAGTTTCTAAGCACATTGGGGTGAACCACGCCTGCGCCCAGCATTTCAATCCAGCCGCTTCCTTTACAAACAGGGCAGCCTTTGCCTTGGCAGAAAACGCATTTTACGTCCACTTCCACGCTGGGTTCGGTAAACGGGAAAAACGACGGACGGAAACGGATTTCGGCTTTGTTGCCGAACAAGCCTTTCATAAAAGCGGTTAAATCGCTCTTTAAATCCGCCAAGCTGACGTGCTTGTCCACATACAGCCCTTCAATTTGATGAAATACGGGGCTGTGGGTCGCGTCTAAGCTGTCGTTTCTAAATACGCGGCCGGGAGCCATAATGCGAAGCGGCGGTTTGTGTTTTTCCATATACCGGCTTTGCACATTGGAGGTGTGGGTGCGCAAAACGAGCGGCATTTTCCCGTCCACAAAAAACGTATCCTGCGCGTCGCGCGCGGGGTGGTGCAGCGGGATATTGAGCAGATCAAAATTGTGTTTTTCGTCTTCCACCCACGGCCCTTCCGCCCATTCAAACCCCAAGCGGGAAAGAATTTCCGTCATACGGTCTTGCGCCACGGAAAGCGGGTGGCGGTGTCCTTTGGCTACAGGATAGCCGGGGAGGGTTAAATCCAGATTGACTTTGTTTAATTCGTCGTTGATTTCTTTGGCGGCAAAAATTTCGGTTTTTTCGTCAAACGCGGCCGTTAAAACGGCTTTTAACGCGTTGCCCAACGGGCCGGCTTCTTTCTTTTCTTCAATGGAAAAATCTTTCAGTCCTTTTAAAAGTTCCGTCAGCGCGCCTTTGCGCCCCAAGGCGGCCACGCGCAATTCTTCCACGGCGGCCAAATCGACGGCTTGGCCGATTTTGGTCTTGTATTCTTGTTCAATCGTACTGCAAGCGGATTTAAATTCTTGAATAGTCATATATATTAATTATAGTATTTTTGAACGCGCGTATAGGGGATTTTTCCCATTTTTTAGGGATTTTCAGGTTTTCCCCTCCATTAACCGCGCGGACAAACGCCAAAAACATACAAACAAGCGGCAAAAAAGTTACAATACCTATTATGCCCAAAGACATTGTACAAGTGGAAATCAAACGAATCCCGTTGGATATAGAAGCTGCGGAGCTGGGAATGGTGGAGCTGACCGATCTGGCCGCCTCCGTGGAAAAGTATATGCTCCAACTGCAGGAAGAAGGCGAAATTGACACGTTAAAACAAGCGCTGTTGGCCGCCCTGCATTTTGCCGCGAAATCCTATCTGCAAAACCAAAACGAAGGCGGCAAACGCAAGGAAGAAGAATCCCGCGTGGACGATTTGATTCTAAAATTAAAATCTTCTTTGGACAACACCCATAAATAATGATGGACGAACAAGAAAACATTCCGCTGGCGGCCCGCCAAGCGCCTAAGAAACTGGAAGATTTTGCCGGACAGCCGCATTTGCTCGGCCCGGGCAAAATGCTGCGTCGTTTGCTGGAAGCGGATATGATTAAATCGGCGGTGTTTTTCGGCCCGCCTGGCTGCGGCAAAACCGCCACCGCGCGCTACATCGCTTCGCGTACGCAAGCTTACACCGTGGAATTAAACGCGGCGGCCGCCGGCGTGGCGGACATTAAAAAGGTGTTGACCGAAGCGAGAGACCGCGCCCGCACCCCTACGTTTGACCAAAAACGTACC
Organism: uncultured Elusimicrobiales bacterium; assembly: GCA_944326765.1. Lineage (GTDB taxonomy): Bacteria > Elusimicrobiota > Elusimicrobia > Elusimicrobiales > Elusimicrobiaceae > Avelusimicrobium. The sequence continues at coordinate 23,503 of CALVFE010000015.1, forward strand.
CTCGTTATTCTGGATGAAATCCACCACTTTAACAAAACCCAGCAAGATGTGCTGTTGCCGTCCGTGGAACGCGGGGACATTATCCTCATCGGCATTACCACCGAAAATCCCTATTTCTACATCAACACAGCCCTTTTATCGCGTTTTTCCGTATTTGAATTTAAAGCGCTGGGCGAAAAAGATTTGCTCAAAATTTTAACGCGCGCCGCCGAAAAAGAAAAAGCGCAAATTTCCGAGGAAGCCGCAGACTATTTCATCACGCAGGCCAACGGCGATTCGCGCAAAATGCTAAACGCCGCCGAACTGGCGTTCGTGACCACGCCCCCTGAAAAGGACGGGCTCAAACACATTGATCTGGAAATTGCCAAAGAGTGCATCCAGCGCCGCCACTTAAATTACGATAAAAAAGGCGACGAACATTACGATATCATCTCCGCTTTTATTAAATCTATGCGCGGCTCGGATCCAGACGCCGCCGTCTATTGGTTGGCGCGTATGTTGGAAAGCGGCGAAGACCCCCGCTTTATCGCCCGGCGCATTTTAATTTGCGCCTGCGAAGATGTAGGCCTCGCCGAGCCGTATGCCATTATGATCGCCCAAGCCGCCTTCTCCGCCGCCGAAGAATTGGGAATGCCCGAAGTGCGCATTCCCTTGGCGCACGCCGCCATTTATGTGGCCTGCTGCCCCAAAAGTAATTCCGCGTATCTGGCGGTGGACGCCGCACTGGCGGAAGTGCGCGAAGGCAAATACCGCCCCGTACCCGACCACCTGCGCTCCGGCGGAAAAAACCGCGGTTATAAATACGCGCACGATTTTCCAAACCACTATATCAAACAACTCTATATGCCCTCGCCGATGCAATTTTTTAAACCGGGAGTGCTGGGCAAAGAAGCCGCTATCATAGAACGGCTAAAAAAAATCAAAGGAGAATAAATGGAACCCGAAGCGCCCTTCCGCGGGCAGGTGTTCACGGTAACCGCTATCACGCTGGCCCTCAAGCAAATGATGGAAGGCGTGTTCCGCGACGTATTTGTAGAAGGAGAAGTGAGCAACTTGCGCGAAGCCGCCAGCGGACATATTTATTTTGACCTCAAAGACAGAGAAGCCTTGCTGGCCGCCGTGATGTTTAAATGGGACGCGCGCAAATACGGGTTTGAACTCCAAGAAGGCGTACAGGTACGCGTATGGGGCAGTTTATCCTGCTACGCCAAGCAAGGGAAATACCAGATCGTCGTCAAAACCGCGGAAGCCTTGGCAAAAGGCAACCTGTTTTTGGAATTTGAAAAACTGAAAAAGAAGCTGGAAGCCGAAGGGCTGTTCGCCCCGGAACACAAAAAAGAAATTCCGCCTTACCCCCAGCGCATTGGCGTGGTTACTTCCCCCACGGGAGCGGCGGTGCGGGATATTTTATCCGTATTAAAAAGGAGAAGTCCGCATTTGGAAATCGTGATTGCTCCCGTTTTGGTGCAGGGCGACGAAGCCGCCGGTCAGATTGCCCAGGCCATTGCAGATTTAAACCGCTTTCAACCGGCCATGGACGTGCTGCTCGTGGGACGCGGCGGCGGCAGTATGGAAGATTTATGGGCGTTTAACGAAGAAGTCGTGGCCCGCGCCATTTACAAAAGCAAAATCCCCGTGATTTCCTGCGTGGGGCACGAAGTGGATTTTACCATTGCCGATTTCGTGGCCGATTTGCGCGCGCCCACGCCGTCCGCCGCGGCGGAGCTGGTGGTGCAAAACTCCCAAAATACCCGGCAGTATATCCGCCAGCTGCAAAAACGCCTGCTCCAATCCGTCAGCTTGTTCTACGAACGCGCCCGCAACCGCTTTGACCGGGCCCTAAACAGCCGCGTATTTAAAAACCCCGAAACCATTTTTCAAGCCAAAGAACAGGAATTGGACGATTTGTCCCTGCGGCTGGAAAACGCGTGGAAAGAAAAGCTGTCTAATTTTACCCACCGTTTTGAACTCGCCCGGAACCAACTGCAGGCGCTGTGCCCCCAAGCCGTGCTTAAGCGCGGCTACAGCATTACGCGCAAGGCGGACGGCTCGGTCATCAGCCGCGTAGGCCAAACCGCGCCCGGCGAAACCGTATTTATCCAAGTGCAGGACGGCATGATCCGCTCCGAAGTAAAGTGAGGCATTATGGTAAGCAAAATAAACTTTGAAAAACAACTGGCCCGGCTGGAAGAAATCGTGGCCCAATTGGAAGAAGAACAAACGGATTTGGACGCTTCGGTAAAACTGTTTGAAGAGGGCGTCGCTTTATCCAAAGAGCTGTCGCAAAAATTGGAAACCGTCAAATTCAAAGTGGAAGAATTAAAGAAAAAAGGCGGCGAACTCTTAACCGAGCCGTTTGACACCGAACTGGCCGAGGATTCCGATGGCAACTAAAAAATTACGCTTGGATATGGCGCTGGTAGAAAAAGGTTTTTTCCCCAGCCGAAACCGCGCGCAGGCCAGTATTATGGCGGGGGAAGTGTTGGTAAACGGTGAAGTGGATACGCGCGCCGACCGCACGATTCTGCCGGAAGACGTGATTGCGCTAAAAGAAAAATCCTGCCCGTATGTGTCGCGCGGCGGGCTGAAGCTGGCGGGAGCGCTGAAAGCCTGGAACATAGACCTGAAAGGAAAAGTGTGCGTGGACATTGGCGTAGCCACGGGCGGATTTTCGGATTGTATGATTCAAGCCGGCGCCAAAGACGTGTACGGGGTGGACGTGGGCAAAGGCCAGCTGGCCGACGAAATGCGCCGCTATAAAAACTTTCACTTTAAACCCGAAACCAACGCCCGCTATATGACGGCCGATTTGTTTGACCAAGCCCCGCAGTTTGCGGCGGTGGACGTTTCGTTTATTTCCTTAACGATGATTATGGAGCCGTTATTTAAGGTGCTGGCAAAAGAAGCGGAAATCGTGTTTTTAATTAAACCGCAGTTTGAGCTGACGCCCAAACAGGTGCCGCACGGCATCGTGAAAACGGAAGAAAACCGGCAGCTTGCCATTCGGCGCGTGCAGGACTTTTTTGAAGAAAACCTGAAAGAAAAATACGGCGGCGTATCGGGCGAAGTGATGGAAAGCCCCATTAAAGGCACACACGGAAACACCGAATACCTGTGGCACGTAAAACTAAACAAACCGGTTTAACCACAAAGAGCGTTAAAAAACCCCGCTTTTAAAGCGGGGTTAAATTTAAATAGGATTGCCTTCTCCTTTAAACATTTTGCACCATTTTTCACTTTCATAACAGACAATCGTATTAGCTGAACCTTCACACGTCTCGTATTCCAGCAGATACTTGCGTTCTAAGTTATTCCCGTCAAAATCTCTTCCGTCCCCTTCCATGCGGGCTGCAATCACATTCTCGGTTCCTGGGCAACGGCTGCCCCATCTAAAACCGGTGTTTATATAGCACCAGTCCTTGTTGCAACACACCTCTTCTTCCCCCGTCCAAGAGCAAGTTAGCCCGGCCGGCAGTTCTATGCCAAGATCTTCGTTCTTCTTCTCATATACGGCATCCGCCCCGTTTGCCAAAATAAACAGCTGTTTTTGCTGATTCATATAGCGTAACATCTGTACCGCTTCGGCAGCACGGGATTTTTCAACGGATTTTTCATATTGGGGCAGCGCAACAGCGGCTAAAATGCCGATAATCAATACCACTACTAACAATTCAATTAGCGTAAAACCTTTTCCCATCACAACCTCCTCAGCATGTTGATTTTTAGGCTAAAGTTTACTGCTTCTGTGCCAAAAAATCAACGTAGACACACTGTATCAAAAAAAAAAAACGAGTCAAGGCCAACACGAAACGCTAGGCTATGAATAAAAACCCGGGGCGGTGAATTTCCCGGCCCCGGGTTTTGGATGTTTTTATAAATTTATCAATCAGTTAAAGGTATTCATCGCTTTTTCCATGCCTTGCGTAAAAAGCATTTCCAAAGCGTCCACCGCCCGCGAAAGGGCGTCTTCCAACGCCGGTTGGCCGGCCTTGGGAAATTTGGAAAGCACAAAATTGGCCAAATCAAATTTTTCGGGTTTGGGGCCAATGCCTAGGCGCAGGCGGGGAATGTCCTGCGTGCCCAACTGCTCAATCACGCTTTTCATCCCTTTCTGCCCGCCGGCCGATCCGTTTTTGCGCAGGCGCAGCTTGCCCACCGCCAGCGAGACATCGTCAAAACACACCAAACAGTTTTGCGGCGGGATTTTATAGAACCGGGCCAGGCTGGATACAGCCCGACCCGATTCATTCATATATGTGGAAGGTTTCAGAAGAAAGACCTCTTTCCCCGCCACCGTTACTTTTGCATATACTCCCAAGTTCTGCCAGGCTTTCCACTCGGCGCCCCATTTCTGTCCGGCGGCGTCCAACACCATAAATCCGGCGTTGTGGCGCGTGCGTTCATACTCGGTTCCGGGATTTCCAAGCCCCGCCAGGAGATATTGCATACGTTATTTCTTAGCGGCGTCCTTCGTAAGGTTGCCTTCTTCGTCTTTCTTGCCCTTGGTGGAAGAGCTTTCCGGCTGGGCGGCGGCATCAGCAGGCGCGGCAGCAGGAGCATCTTCTTTCGGAATGGCCAAGTGCACCACGGGGGCTTCGGCATCCGTAACGAGTTCCACCCCTTCGGGCAGTTTAATATCGCCGGCTACCAAGCCTTTGTTGATCGTCATGGGCGTAATATCCAACACGATTTCGTGCGGAATGGCACTGACCAAGGCGCGTACTTCAATTTCGCGCAGGATGTGTTCAATAATAGCGCCGTAGTTGGCCACATCGGCCGGGGTGCCTTCCAGTTTAAGCGGAACAACGACGTCCATTTTGTCTTTCATGCTGACGCGCTGAAAATCGGCGTGAATCGGATTGTCGGTTACGGCATGGTATTGGATTTCTTTTACCAGGGCCAATTCTTTGGCGCCGTTTAAATCCATTTCCACCAGCGTGTTTTTACCGGCTTTTACGATTTTGTCCAAATCTTTTACGCTTACGGTTACGCTAACAGGTTCTTTTTGCCCGCCGTAAATGACGGCCGGGATTTTCTTTTCGGCTCTGATTTTAGAAAGAGCCCCTTTGACGCCAATCCCTTCGCGGGCGGCGGCAGAGATAGTTACTTTTTCCATTTTATTCCTCCAAAAATTTTCATCCGAAAATTTTGAAATTTCGTTTTAGTTAAACATATCGCTAATAGAGCGGCCGTCGTGGTTGCGTTTAATCGCGTCCGCCAGCAAATACGACACCGACAGCACTTCCACCTTCGGCCCCAAGTCGCGAATCGGCAGCGAGTCCGAAATGACCAGCTTTTTGATTTCCGACCGGTTAATTTTGTCTATCGCGTTGCGGGACAGCAGACCATGCGTGCAAACCGCATAAATCTCGCGGGCGCCCCGCTCTTTGATTTTCTGGGCTACGGTGGTAAGCGTACCGGCCGTATCCACAATGTCATCAAAAATAATGGCTACTTTGTCTTTCACGTCGCCGATGACGTTATAGACCACCGCTTCGTTGGCTTTGGGGCGGCGTTTATCAATAATCACCAGCCCCGCATCCATGCGGGCCGCAAATTTGCGGGCGCGTTCCACGCCGCCCACATCCGGCGAAATAACCACTAAATCTTTTCGGTCAAAATCTTTAAAATAATCCAAAAACACTTTCCGTGCCCGCAGGTGATCCACCGGAATATCAAAAAATCCCTGGATCTGTCCGGCGTGCAAGTCCACCGTCATAATACGGTCTGCCCCGGCTTCGGTAATTAAGTTAGAAGCCAGCTTAGCCGTAATCGGCACGCGCGGCGACGCCTTCCGGTCGGCCCGCGCATAGCCAAAGTAGGGGATCACCGCGGTGATTTTACCCGCACTGGCGCGTTTGAACGCGTCAATCATAATCAAAAGTTCCATCAAATTTTCATTGACGGGCGGACAAGTGGGCTGTATCAGATAGCAATCGTGTGCGCGGACGCTTTCCAAAATTTGCACGTCAATTTCTCCGTCCGCAAACCGCTCTACGCGCAGTTTGCCCAGTTCCATATTCAAGTGGCTGCAAATCTTCTGCGCCAGGGCAATGTTGGAGTTTCCGGAGAAAATTCTTAAATCGCCGTTTACGCTTTTAGTCATTTTTCTTTACACCTTTTTTTTCCAGAACGACCTGACGCGAACGGGCTATCGCCAGAGATTCCGCCGGAACCTCTTTGGTAATCGTTGACCCCGCGCCGATTTTTGCATATTCGTGCACCGTTACCGGCGCTACAAAATTCACGTTAGACCCTACAAACACATGGTCGCCAATGACCGTTTGATGTTTGTTCTTCCCGTCGTAATTGCAGGTAATCGTACCCGCCCCCACATTGACGCCAGCGCCCATTTGCGTGTCGCCAATATAACTTAGGTGATTTACCTTAGAACCTTCCCCAATGACGGATTTTTTGATTTCTGAAAAATTGCCGACTTTCGCGCCTTTCTTAAGCACGGATTTCGGCCTCAAATGCGCATACGGCCCCAACTGACAATCCTGCGCCACTTCCGACTCCTCTATATAGGTTCCCATTTTAAGCAGCACATTATCCCCAATGACGGAATCTTTAATATAGACGTTTCCCTCTATGTAACAATTTTTGCCGATAACCGTTTTGCCGCAAATATAGCAACCGGGGCAAATGCGTGTATCCGTGCCGATTTTCACGCCGGGATCAATATAAACCTCTTTCGGCCGTACCAACGTAACGCCCGCGTCCATCAGTTCGGCGGCTACGCGGTCGCGCATGATCTGTTCCGCTTCCGCCAGCTGCGCTTTGCTGTTGACGCCCAAAGCCTGCTGGTAATCTTTTCCAGCAAATACCAATACGGGCTGCGTCATTTGTTTAATGAGCGCCAGCGTATCGGTTAAATAAAATTCTCGTTTAGGCCCTTGCGGCGTCAGCTGGGTCAGCGCCGATTGCAGGGAATGCGAATTAAAAACGTACATTCCGCTGTTAATTTCGGTAATTTTTTTGGTTTCTTCGTCAGCGTCTGCATCTTCCACTATATTTTCAAAAGAACCGTCCGCCGCGCGAATAATACGCCCATACCCGCTGGGATCCGGCACCGTTACGCCCAACACCAACGCACCCGCCTCATTCTGTTCAAAAACTTCCGCCATACGCGCCAAAGATTCGGCTTTGAGCAAGGGAGTATCGCCATTTAACACCATGATGGTTTCAAATTTCTGCAAGAGCGGCGCCGCCGCTTTTACCGCAGAAGCGGAGCCGGAAAGATCGGTTTGATGTACAAACACGACAGGAGCCGTAATCCCCCAGCCAGACAAGCTTTCCTGAATGGTTTTTACTACGGTTTCGGCTTCGTGCCCTACGACAATACCTATAGCGGCAGGCCCTAAAGCTTGGGCCGCTTTTAAAATATGTGCGATAATAGGAAGCCCGCAAACGATGTGTAAAGGTTTGGGGAGAGGGGATTTCATCCGGGTGCCTTTGCCGGCCGCCAAGATGAGTACACACAGATTTTTTTTGGCTACCATTGTTTTATCTACTCTTGCCTAAAAAAGAATCTAACTTGTTAATGAATAATCAGGAACAAATTATATATATATATTATACCAATAATCCGCCCAACCTGCAAAGCGGAAATGTTGGCACTTCCTGCCTAGGCGGGGCATTAGACATATTGTAGCATTTTACAGGAAACTGGCAATTGGCGGCAAATGGCCGCCGGATCCAAGACTAAAGCGTTTCCGCCAGGCAAACGGCACCTTCCGCCCCGGTAATCCGCACGCGCACCAGCCCGCGGCACGGTTGATCCGTTTCCAGTATTGTTTGTTGAAAATTAGAAGTAATGCCGTGAGGCTGCCCTTGTTTGTATTCCTCTACAAAAACTTCCTGTTCCGTCCCTACCAGCGAAGCGGCAAAAGCGGCGCGAAGTTCTTTGTCCAGCGCGCGCAGCGCGTCCGAGCGGCGTTTGATTGCTTCGGGCGGCAATTGTTTTAAAGCGGCCGCGGGCGTTCCCGGACGGGGAGAATAGCTGAATACATGAAGTCCGGCCAGTTTCACTTCCCGGATAAAAGAAACCGTCGCTTTAAAATCGGCTTCCGTTTCGGTGGGATATCCGGCGATAACATCCGCAAAAATACCAATTTGCGGCACTTGGCGGCGCAACTCCGCCACGCGGGCGCGGTAAGCCGCCGTATCGTAATGGCGGTTCATATCTTTTAAAATTTTATCGCAGCCGGCTTGCAGCGGCAAATGAAAATAATTGCAAAAGCGGTCGGGGCGCAAGGCCATCTGGCGGATAATTCCGTCCGTTACCGTTTGCAGTTCAATAGAAGAAAACCGTACGCGGAAACGACCCGGCAAAACCGCAATCTGTCCGCATAACCCGGCTAAATCCGTACCGGTTTCGGGACATACATAATTGCCGATATTAATCCCCGTCAGTACGATTTCGGCAAAGCCTTTTTGCACCAAGGTTTGGATTTCGCTTAATACATCTTTCAGCGGTTTGGAACGCTTGACGGGCCGCGCATAGGGAACAATACAATAGGAGCAGAAGCAGTCGCACCCGTCTTGAATTTTGATAAACGCGCGGCTGTGTCCTTCGTGGCCGGACACCGTCCAGCAGACATCCGGCACGTTAAAAAGAACTTTTCCCAAATCATATTTGCCGACAATTTCCGCCTGCGGAAATTTTTCGCGGACGGCCTTTTCGTGCGCCGCCGCATAACAGCCCGTCAGCACCAGCCGCGCCTGGGGGTTGCGGCGCAAAATCTGGCGGATTTGTTTTTCTACGTCTTTATCGGCTTGGTGGGTTACCGTACAGGTATTGAGCAGACAGATGTCGGCCGTTTCAAAGGAGTCCGCCGGGGTGAATCCGCTGCGCAGAAATTGCTCCCACAAGGCTTGGCTTTCTACCTGGTTGACGCGGCAGCCGAATGTTTTAATAAAAAAAGTAGTCATTATAACAATTTGGCGGCAACGGCTATACACGCCGTTTCCGCACGCAGGATATTGACGCCCAGCGTAACGGGCAGTACGTTGTATTGGGCGGCGATGACGATTTCTTCGTCCGTCCAGCCGCCGGCCGGGCCGACATACACGCGCAGCCGTTTGGGATAACCTAATTTTTCCTGCCCCCACGCCAAGGTATGCGTTTCTTCGGCTTCATAAGCAATTAAAGAAGGGATATCCTGCTGCAGCGCTTCCGAAAACTTTAACGGCGGCAAAATAGCCGGCACAAACGGCGTATCACACTGTTTGCAGGCCTCAATCATAATTTGATTCCAGCGGTCGTTTTTGCCGTCCCATTTTTTAAGCACGTCATATTCGCTGCGCTCGGTTACAATCGGACGGAAGGCCGCTACACCCAGTTGGGTGCATTTGTCCAGCACGTCTTCCAGCCCCGTACGGGAATTGGGCGCAAAGCAAAGTTCCAGCTCCAGTTCCGCACGGCGTACCGGACAGGGCTTTAACAGTGTCCCGCGGACAAATTTCTTTTGAATCCGGTCTATGCGCGCCATATACTGGCGGCCCGTGCCGTCAAATACGCGGATTTCGTCCCCCTCCTTATGCCGCGCAACCGCGCAGGCGTGGTGGGCTTCCGCGTCCATCAGGAAAAATTCGGTTTCTTTGATGTCTGCAAAATACTGGGGCATATAGTTAT
>CALVFE010000016.1 GCA_944326765.1 uncultured Elusimicrobiales bacterium
AGACGCTACCGTCTATCAGGCTGGTGTGAACGTGAAATTCTAATCTGTTTTAACACAGATAAAACCCCGCCTTCGGGCGGGGTTTTTTTGTTGGAATAAAAGACGATTGGTTTGACGAGAAATGGAAAACCAATATTCCTGCGGCGGTTGCGCTTGCGATGCTTTGCGCCGATCCCTCGGCAGCGCATTACTGCCGCCGCCGCGAAAAATACCCCGATGAACCGCCGATTCGCTCTTATATTTCCGCAAAAAACCCGGCGCGCTTAGTGCGCCGGGCGCGTCAGCAAAAAGATTTGCTTAAAAGTACAAGTCCCGTTTTCCTTCCTTAATGGCTTTGAGGTTATTCTCTATCATTTTATGGATAGGCGAATCCTGCGGGAAAGCGTCTTTGGCGGTACTTTCAATTAAGGCATAGCCTTTGGCTTTTAAGGGAGCAGGCGCAAAGTCCTCCAAATATTCAGCAAATGTGAACATCGCGTTGGGCAAACAGTGGGTTTTGATGAGCCCCGGTTTGGCCATATCCATAAAATCCTTGCCTACGCGTCCCAAGCGGTAGCAGCCCGTGCAGAAGGACGGCATATGCTTGGCGTCCACCACGGCGTCTATCACTTCGGCCAGCGTGCGGTCGTCGGTCAGGGTAAACTGGCTGCCGTTTTGCTTGTCGTAAGAATAACCGCCCGGGTTGACGCGCGACGCGGCCGAAATCTGCGAGACGCCCAGTTCCAGACAGGCGTTGCGCATCGCGGGCGATTCACGCGTGCTTAAAATAATGCCTGTGTACGGAACGGCCAAACGCAGGACGGCAATGCATTTTTTGAAGTCGTCGTCCGTCAGTACGTCGTTGGGGTGCAGGCTGAAGTCCGATCCTTCCGCCGGTTCAATGCGCGGAATGGAAATGGTGTGCGGGCCGACGCCGTAGGTTTTATCCAGATACCAGGAATGTTCCAAGGTGGCCAAGATTTCGTATTTGTGGTCATAGAGCCCCAACAGCGGCCCGATGCCCACGTCGTTGATGCCGGCCTGCAAGGCGCGGTCCATTGCGTCCAGACGGAACTGATAATCTTTCTTCGCGCCGGCGATATGCAGTTTGGCGTAGGTTTCTTTATGATATGTTTCCTGGAACAGCTGATAAGTGCCGATGTTGCATTTTTTGAGTTCTTCAAATTCGGGTTCGCTCAGCGGTGCGATGTTGACGTTGACGCGGCGGATGTTTTGTCCGTTCCAGCGCGTGTCGTAAATGGTTTTGATACTGTCGTACACATACTGCAGTCCGCCGCCGGGGTAGGCTTCGCCGGCCACCATCAAAATGCGTTTGTGCCCTTGCTGCAAGAGGGCGGTTACTTCCTGCCGGATTTCGTCCTGCGTGCTGGCGTGGCGTTTTAAAGCCGTGTTAGACCGGCGGAACGCACAATAAATGCATTCGTTGGTGCAAATGTTGGAAATATACAGCGGCGCAAACAGCACGATGCGGTTGCCGTAAATGGCTTCTTTAACGTATTTGGCCGTATCAAAAAGGTCGTTTAAGAGTTTCTTATCCGTCAAGTTCAACAGAACCGCGGCTTCTTCCAGCGAAATACCTTTCAATTCGCGGGCTTTTTTCAAAATTTCCGTCACTTCGGAGTCCGAATGGGACTTGGCTTTTTCCAAAGTTCGTTGCAGTTTTTCGTCATCAATAATCATACTTATATCATAGCACTTTTAAACCGGATATGCGGCGGCAAATAAAGAAAAGATTTTTCGTTATTTTACGAAGATGCTGACGGGAAAAATAAGGAAGATTCGGAATTTTAACCCTTGATTTCTGATAGTTTTTTTGCTAAATTTAGGAAAAGTTATTTATAAGGTGTTTTTTGTCCATTATTACTTGCTCTGGACACAGGAGGCAAGGGTTTCGTATGAAAAAATTTATATTTGGATTATTATTAATGGTATGTTCTTTCCCGACACCGGCTGAAGTGGTTTCTTCCGTATCGTTTAATCCTTCCCGTATGGGGGAATATACTTATTTAAAAGTTACGGATAAGGCGAATTTAAAGGGAGGGCTTGATACCCCTGTCCTTAATATTCAGTCTGGCGGTACGGTTTCTATGCAGACGGATTCTTCCAGCCGGCTTTATGAAATTCCTACGGTAAAGGGGGAAACGAACAGTCGTATTGATATGCCCAATACCGCTTTTCATGGCAATACGGCTAATACTTATTCGTCCTATGAATCGGAAAGCAGTACGACGCCAACGGGGCTTTTAGCTGATGTAAACGTAAAGGGCGGTACGCAAACTTATAAGAAAGACTCTTATATACAAACTTTGAGAGCCGTAAATATCCTAAAACAAAAAGCTACTACGCTGAAAGGCGGGACTTTGACGGTTAATGGAAATTCAGGGTCATCTGTGGAATTATATGATGATGATACTACATTAGGATTTCATCTGGCGGGAAATGATATCCCGGAGCCGACTTCCGCCCATACCAATACGAACAAAAATTTAACGAATTGCCAATTGGTTTGGGAAAAGCGTAAAACCAGTGATAGCCCGGCGCAAGAAGTATATTTGCTCGCGTTAAAAAACTGTAGTACTTCTTCCGGAGAAGTTACATATGATTGTGAATGGGAAAAAGGAAGTTTAATGGCTTGTTCGATACCCCATAATTCGTATTGCCAGCTGGTAGGAGACTGGCAATCCATTATGGAGGTGTCTTCCTGTGGAGCGCGTGGTTCTGTGGCAACTTCGCTTGCAGGCTGTCCAGCAGCTACTCCGGGCGGTATATGTGTCGTTCGAGAACAAAAGACATCCGTGTTTCAGTGTGCAACCGGCAGTTCTCCTGGTAGTGAGTTAATTACGGCTTGCCATGGGCGTATATATAATGCTGTATGTACTAGCCTCAATTAGTAAAGGAGAAGTGGGTATTGCCGCTAATGGTATATCAAGCTTAGAATAAATGTTTTCCAAAAAACCCCTGCTTTATGATAAGGCAGGGTTTTTTGTGGGGAAAAATTTGTTTCGGCAGGAAAAGACTGATAATTTGCTATGATATATCTATGCCGAAGAAAGAATCCGTTTTAGTGGTTTGTACCAACCGCAAAGCTTATCACGATTATTTTATAGAAGATACTTATGAGGCCGGCTTGGAACTGTTGGGTGCGGAAGTAAAATCCATTCGCCAAAAAGAAGTGAGCTTAGACGGTAGTTTCGTGCGGGTGGAAAACGGCCAGGCGCGTGTGTATAATATGCATGTAAAGCCCTATAAATTTAATTCGCTGAGCGAAACGGATCCTACACGGGTGCGCAGGCTGCTGCTTAATAAGAAAGAAATCCGCAAATTAGGCGCCAAAGCTGAGCTGAAAGGATATGCGCTGGTTCCGGTAGAGGTCTATTTTAAGAACGGCTGGGCTAAGCTGAAATTGGGCGTAGCGAAAGGGAAACACTTGTTTGATAAACGCGAATCTCTGAAAAAACGCGATTTGAACCGAGAAATGGAACAAAGCTTTAAAAATAATATCCGCTTTTAGTGTTTTTTGGGTTAAACATTTTTAGACGGCCATTTTCTTCGATAAAGAACAAAAACGCTGGATTTTTTCTTTGCAATTTTCTAAAATATATTTACTTGGGCGGGTGGCGGAATTGGCAGACGCGTACGGCTCAGGACCGTATGGACGAAAGTCCTTAAGGGTTCAACTCCCTTTCCGCCCATTTTTAATTTGTGTTGGTTGACTATGAAAAGGTATGACTATTATCGGCCGTCAGCGTCGTCTTTAGGAAAGAAAAAGCGCGTTGTCCGCCGGCAAGGGGCATCCTTTTTTTTTAAGCTTTTTTTGGTGCTTGTTGTATTGCTGGTGGTTGGCTGTGGGGGGTGGTTGGCGCTTTCGAAAGGATACCGCCTGTTGGTCAATTCCCAAGTAACCGATTGGCACGCTAAGACGATTGTCATAACGGGAGTAACCGGGCAGATCAATAAAGAAATTACGGCACTGGCAAAGCCTTATGAAGGCAAACCTTTTTCCGTTAAAGATGCTGCCGCCCTGCGGGAAGCCGTTAATAAACGCTATCCCATGCTTAAAGAGGTATCGGTTCGGCGCGGTTTATTAAGCGGGAAATTAACGGTCTATGCTCTGCATCGCAATCCGGTCGCCAAATTTATACTGCCGGATGGAAGTATCCGCTATATCGACGAAGACAGTACGGTTTATTCCGATCCCAATCCCAATTTGTTGACTCCAATTCCTTTTGTGGAACTTGATGGCTCCGTGCCTGAAAAATTAAGTCCGGAGTTTATTGATTTGGTAAAAAGTACATTGAAATTAAATAAAGAATTGGATTTTGCGTTTTTAAAAATGGATTTAAACAATAATACGGTGCAGATGTATATGCCCGACGGTTGCATCATCGATTTTGGAGAGGCTGTTCAACTCAAACGCAAAGCTTCCTTGGCTGCCCAAATTTTAGCGTTTTCCCGTGAGCGGTATGGGGAATTAAAAAAACTGGATTTTCAGTTTTTTGAACAAGGAAAAGTTTTTTTAACACAGAAGCCCCATTAAGTTTTATAATAGAAGATAGGTATTTTTTTCCAGGTGGTTTTTATGGCTAAAACAAATCTCATCGCCGGACTCGATATCGGCAGCGGTAAAATGACGTGCATCGCCGCCGCACACGATTTTGAAACAAATACATTAAAAGTCTTAGCGGGGCGAAGCGTGCCTTGCAAAGGCCTGCGGGGCGGAATGGTGGCGGATATTCGGGAAACTTCCGCCGCGGTAACCCATCTACTTGGCGGCATCGAACGCGAATGCAACCAGGAAATCGGCAATTTGCTGGTGGGCGTGCGCGGGGCTCATTTGGAATCTTTTTCTAATCACGGTACCTACAACATTTCCCGCAAAGATCAGGAAATTACCCAGGCGGATATGGATTTGGCCATTGAAAATGCTAAAGCGATGCCGCTTAAAAATAATATCGAAATCATTAATGTTATTCCACAAGGTTATTCCATTGATAAACAGAAAGGAATTAATAACCCGGAAGGAATGGAAGGCGCTCTCTTGGAAGTAGATGTGCATATTACGACGGGATCTTCCACCCACTTGAATAATTTGGCCAAGGCCATTCAGCGCCCCGGTTACAAGATCGACGGCACTTTTTATGGGCTTGTTCCGCTGGCGGATACCGTATTAACGCAAGAAGAAAAAGAAATCGGTGCGCTGATTTTAGATCTGGGAGGAGAGACAATGTCCGTAGGCATTTATATCGACGGCATCTTAAAATTCTCCCGGGATATCCCGTATGGTTGTGATCTGATTACGAGTGATTTGTCCCGCCTGTTGCACACCAGCCGCCAAAATGCCAAGGAAATCAAAGAAAAATATGGGGTCTCTTTCCCTACTTTCTTAGATGAAGAAGGGGAAATCCCCGTACCGTCTTTAGATGGCCGCAGCACGCATAATATTAAAAAAAGTTATGTGTTGGATATTATACAGCCGCGCGTGGAAGAATTGATTGAACAGGTGGCGCATTGCGTGGAACATTCCGGTTATAAAAATTTTCCGGTGGTAGGCGTAGTAACCGGCGGCGGTTCGCTGATGCCGGGCATTACGGAGCATTGCGTCAATATTTTGGGGCTTAAAGAAGCGCGCCGCGGCGTAGTCCAGCGTGATTTGATTACCAGCGATGATGAATTTTTTGATCCGCAATACAGTACGGCGATGGCGTTGGCCATTTATGCTTCTGAAAATTCCGGCTATGAAGACTATTCCGGCGGATCCTATGAGAGAAGCGGTTTCTTCGGCAAATTGGGGAAACTGTTTAAAGGCGTAGATATTTTCGGCGGCTGATGACGGAGTGATTATGAAAGATTTATTTATGCCGGCAGACTTGTTTGAAACCAAGAAAGCTAAAATAAAAGTAATTGGCGTAGGCGGCGGCGGCGGAAATGCCATCAACCATATGGTAAGCTCCGGCCTTAAAGATGTGGATTTTATTGCCGTCAATACCGATGCGCAGGATTTGCGGAAGAACCGCGCTCCTTATTTGGTGCAAGTGGGGGAAAAGATTACCAAAGGGTTGGGCGTAGGCGGAGATCCGGAAAAAGGGAAAAAAGCGGCCGAGGAATCCGAAGAAAAATTAAAACTCATCATTGGACAATGTGATTTATTGTTCATTACGGCGGGTATGGGCGGCGGTACCGGTACCGGGGTGGCGCCGTATTTGGCGAAGTTGGCTAAGGATCTCTACGGAGATGAACTGTTGGTGGTGGGCGTGGTAACCCGTCCGTTCAATTTCGAAGGATATGTGCGGGAAAAACAAGCCGACGAGGGGATTAAGGAGATGCAGAAGTATGTGGATTCCATGATTATCGTGCCGAATGAAAAATTGTTTGATAATGTCGATCCGGAAACTTCCTCCAAAGACGCTTTTAAAATGGTAGATGAGGTACTGCTGCAGGCGGTGAAAGGTATATCCGAAGTGATTACCCAACCGGGCGAAGTGAATATAGATTTCAACGATGTGCGCAAAGTGATGTGTCATTCCCATAAATCCCTTATCGGTATTGGCGAGGCCAGCGGCCCGGGCCGTCATTTGCAGGCGGTTAAAAAAGCAATTTCTTCGCCCCTTTTAGAAAATGCGGATATTCACGGCGCCCAAGGATTTATCGTTCATTTTTCTGCTGAAGAAAATCTAACGCTTTTGGAACAAGGCGAAGTAATGAATTTGATTCGTCAGTATGCCAGCAATGATTCGGTAATTATGTTTGGCTATTCGTATGATTCGTCTTTAAATGGTATGTTTAAAGTAACGGTCATTGCTACGGGGTTCAGCGCCGAGAAGGCCAAAGTGTTTAACGCGCGGCGGCCGCTTCCGTCGGAAATTGCTGGGGGATCCTCTGTTAAAAAGCCGTTGGCGCAGGAAGTATTTGCTTCCTTTGACGAACCAAAACCGGACGAGCCGGAGGATTCCATGATGATACCGGCGTATCTGCGCCGCAAAAAAAACCGGTCGTAAGAGGAGAATGATATGGCGGTAGGACTTCAAAGTTTATTGAGAACCGTAGTGGATAATAAGGCCAGTGGGCTGCATATTCGCGGCAACTCCAACGCTTATGTGCGTTTGAACGGACAAATTAAACCCATCGACGACAGTTTCGTTTCCAATGATGAAGCCAAAAAAATGGCCTATGCTTGTATGGGGGAGCGGGAACGGAAAATTTTTGAACAATACAGTACGGTGGATTTTTCGTTAGATGCCAAATCCTACGGGCGTTTCCGTTTTAACGTATTTCGCCAGATGGGCAAGATTTGTATGGCTATCCGTCATATTCCTCTGAAAATTCCCTCTTTTGAAGATCTCCACTTGCCGGGTGATATTTTGCGCAAAATGTCGGACAGCCGCCGTGGTCTGATTTTGGTCACGGGTATGACCGGATCCGGGAAAACTTCCACCCTGGCTGCGATGATTGACCACATTAATAAAACCCGTCCGGGGCATATTTTAACCGTAGAAGATCCTATCGAATTTATGCATGTGGACAGCCGGTGTATCGTCAGCCAGCTGGAACTGGGAGTGGATACCCCGTCTTATACCGGCGCCCTGCGGGCGGCTATGCGTCAAGATCCAGATGTTATTTTGATCGGCGAATTGCGCGACGGGGAAGTTATGAAAGCCGCCATCAGCGCCGCCGAAACGGGGCAATTGGTGTTGGGTACCATGCATACCGTGAACGTTACCCAAACGTTAGCCCGGTTGATTGATGCTTTTCCCGTGGAGCAACACGAACAGATTCGTTTGCAGCTTTCTGAGTTGGTGCGTGGAATTGTATGCCAGCGTTTGCTTCCCACCATTAAACCGGGAATGCGCCCGGCATTGGAAATTTTGGTTTCCACCCCGCAGGTTCGTAAGTTGATTTTGGAGAATAAACCCAGCGATTTGTACAAGATGATGCAGGGCGGCGAATTCTACGGAATGAACACGTTCGACCAATCGTTGGCGAGATTGTATAAAGAAGGTTTTATTGATTTGGAAACGGCGCAGGCGGCCGCTACCAGCCCGGACGCCATTATGCTGGCGATTCGCGGGGTAACCGGAAGTTTGGAAGCGGTGAACGAATAGTATGCGTGTAAATGGAATGCTTATTGCGATTGACGGAACGGCCGGAACGGGGAAATCTTCCGTCGGAAAGCTGATTGCGGCTAAATTGGGATACGGGTTTTTGAGCACGGGCGAAATGTACCGGGCTTTAGCTTATAAAGTATATGAAAAACACATTGAACCCGAAAACCATGATGCCGTGTTGGAAGCCGCGCGCCAGCTGCATTTTACATTTGTGCGCCAGCCAGACGCTTCTTTAAAGATGTATGTAGATGGAGAATATCTGGGCGCTAAACTGCACCTGGAAGAAGTGGGCAATGTGGCCAGCCGCGTTTCCACTAACGGGGAGGCCCGCCGGGTGCTGACGGAAAAAATGCGTGATGTGGGGGAAGACGGCGGCATAGTGATGGAAGGGCGCGACGTGGGAACCGTGGTGTTTCCCGACGCTGAGATGAAGTTTTACTTAGATGCTTCCGCTGAGGAACGTGCAAAGCGCCGCGTGAAACAGTTGCAAGAAGCGGGCGAACGTCCGGATTATCAAAAAATTTTAAAGATGATTGAAGAGCGGGATTACCGTGACTCCCATCGGGCGGTGGCGCCGCTTAAGCCGGCGGAAGATGCCGTTATTGTAGATACCTCTTTGCTTAATTTGCAACAAGTAGTCGAGGCCGTGTGGGAGAAAATCCAGCACTATGTTGCTTAATTTGATAAAATTAATAGCACGGATCTATTTCAAAGTCTGTTACGATTTTAAAGTCGAGGGATTGGAAAATATTCCCAAAACAGGCGCTCTTATTATTGCGGGGAATCATCTTTCCAATGCAGATCCGCCAGCCATTGGCAGCTTTGCCGGATTGGTGCGCGATTCACGCTTCGTAGCCAAAAAAGAGCTGTTTTCCGTACCGGGATTGGGGTGGTTTTTTCGCCGAAGCGGTTATATTCCGGTGGACAGAACGCGTACCATTGGGGATTTCGGAGCGTTAAAAGAGGTCGTGCACGCTTTGGAAAAAGGCGAAAGCGTGGTGATGTTTCCCGAGGGAACACGCAGCCGTACCGGAAAGCCGCAGAAACCTAAGAGCGGTATCGGATTTTTGGTGTATAAAACGGGTGCGCCGGTATTGCCTGTAAAGGTTGAAGGCACTTTCGGCTGGCCGTGGGTGCGCCGGATTCGGGTAAAATTTGGACAAGTAATGCATTTGGAAAAAAATTCTTCTTTAGAACCCAAAATGCAATATAAACAATTTGCAAATCAAATAATGGATGCAATAAATTCTATAAATATCTAATGGAGGTTTACGCAGTCCTTTCCCATCGGAAAGGCCTGTAATAAGGACTTATGACGACAAACGAAGAAATTAAAAATACGGAAGAAACAATTAACGAACAAGAAATGACGATGGATCAGTTAATTGCGCAGCAAGAGTCTTTATCGGAGAAACTGTACAAAAAAGAAATTGTAGAAGTACCGGTGGTACAGGTTAATCAAGATTATATTTTAGTGGATACCGGCGCAAAAAAAGAGGGGGCAATCGCCGTGTCCGAATTTGAAGGAAAAACGCTTCCTTCCGTGGGTGATACGATTTCAGCTGTACTCGTTAAACGTGGTTCAGACGAAAGACCTACCATTCTTTCTCATAAAAAAGCGTTGGAAGCCTTGGGTTGGGATGTATGCAAAAAAGCGTATGAAGAAAAAGAACGCGTAAAAGGCACTATTGTTCAATGCGTAAAAGGCGGGTATATTGTAGAAGTGTTTGGGGTAAACGGATTTATGCCGCTTTCTCTGTCCGAATTGCATACGGCTTACAAACACTATCTGCCGGTAGGCGCCAAAATCAAAGCTCAAATCGTGGAATTTGCTAAAGAAAAACAGAAACTCATCATTTCCCGCAAACAAGTATTGGAAGAAGACGAAGCCGTTCGCCGCGAACAAGTGCTAAGTGAAATTAAAGAAGGCGATGTGCTGCGTGTGGTGGTTTCCAAAGTGGACAAGGAAAAACTGTTTCTGCGTTTTCACGGGATTGAAGGTGTTGTAAATCTGGAAAACATCGCTTGGAAAGAACCCGAAACCGCTATCGCCAATTATCGCCGCGGGCAGCGTTTAAAAGCCAAACTGCTTTCCTTGGATAAAGAAACGCCGAGATTGGAATTTGGCTTGAAACAGCTTTTCTTGAACCCGGCCGATGCGCTCAAACGCCGCTATCCGTACAAAAGTTCCGTTAAAGCTACGGTTACGAAAGTGGACGCTGAAAACGGCGTAGAATGCACGATTGGAAAAAATAATACCAAAGGTTTCATTAGCCCCTTTGAAATGGGACGCGACTTCTCCGCAAAAGAAGGTGATACCATTACCGCTTTAGTGGTGGGAGTCGATCCGGAAACTTTTACAGTAAATCTTTCCGTCAAAAAATATGATCAGGTGCAGAACCGCAAAGTGGTTGCCCAGTATTTGAAACAGGCTCCTCGCCCGACATTGGGTCAGCTTTTGCAGGATTCTTTCAAAACGGAAGACGAAGAAGAAAACAACTAAGTTAGATATTGTAGAATAAAACACCCGCCTCTGTAACGGCGGGTGTTTTTTGTGTTATGGGGAAAAATTCATCTGGCAGCCTTGATAGAGATGAGCAAACGGACTCCTCATTCCAAGCGGAGCCGTTTGTTAAATTAACGTGAGCTATTCGCGATGCTTTTCCGTCGAGTGTTGGCAGTTGACGCAGTAACGGGCAAACGGGAGTGCTTTAATGCGTTTTTTGGGGATTGGCTGACGGCAATATTCGCATATACCGTAAATGCCTTTATCGATTTTGCGCAAAGCGGCTTCAATTTGTTCAATGGTATTATGAGCATTGCCGGATAATTCAAATAAAATTTCTTTGTCTAGGCTTTTGCTGGCATCGTCAATAGGGTCGCCTACTTCTGCCTCGGGCATATCCATATTTTTCTTGTCTTTCAAGCGAGCTGCGGCGTCTTCTTTTAATTCCAATAGATGTTTTTTGATTTCTTTTAATTCGGCAGCAGTAAGCGCTTCTTTGTTTGTTTTTTTAGTAGCCATAAAATACCCCTGTTGGGAAAAATGTATGTGCTGAAAAATAATATTTTTTCAGGCACCGTTTGATTAGTGTAGCAAAGTAAAATTTCTTTTTCAACCCCTGTTTAAGCGGTGGCGGAAAAGAAAAATTGTAAAAATAAAGATTATGAAAGAATATATAAAAAAATAATAGTATTTTTTAAAAAAATCATTATACTTAATATAGCTTGTAGTAGAAGGTTCGGTATTGACTCTATTTTTTTGTTTTTTGATAGAGTAAAAATAGAGAAAAATAACTAATTTGAGGGAATTATGCATAAATTTTTATTTTTTGTCTTTTTAATGGGAATTTCTATCTCTGGATTTGCTGAAGAGATGCAATTTGTAACGACACTTTCTTCTCCTGTTGGCACGTTTTCTCAGTTGGAAACTGCAAATCCTGAAATTGCAACCGTTGCGCTGGTGGTAAATTTTTGTAATACCCGTTCAACGACTGGTAAGATCCTTTTATATGGGGCAAATGCCTATCTTCAACAGCTGACCCTTAAAAGCGGAACTGTTCTGGGTGGAAATGTGGCGGAATATCGAATTGCAACAAATGGCCTGAATGTAAATAGCGGTGGTTCTATTATTGGAGGGCGTTTGATGGCGGCTGATGTTGAATTGTCTGGTTCGCTTAGCGCAACAAGTGAAGTTAAAAATACTTTATATATGAGTAGTATGGAAGTAAAAGGGGCAAAGACGAGTTCTTTAATTATTCCTTCGAAAGTAGCAACATCTGGCATGGGGGAAGATGAAGAGTTACATTGGAGTGATATCTATAAAAGAGATTATTCCTGTAGCGGCAGTTCCTGTTCAGAAAAGGGAAGTACTTATACCTCTTATTTGCTTAAAACGGTCACGGCGGCGGAGCCGGAAGATCCGTGTGAGGATTACACTTATAAAGTAGGACATAAATCAGAATGCTGTCCTTCAGCAAGTCAATCGGACTCTGTTTGTTATACCTCTTGTCCGGCCTCTTACAAATGGCAGCCCTATAAAGATTATACTTTCGGAGTATATGATGGTTACGAATATATTATTGGAACTTCGGCCTTGTCGCAGAGTTGGTTTGGTGCTGCTGACTGGGTTGAAAAAGCTTGTAGACAGGGTGAGTTTTATCGA
Organism: uncultured Elusimicrobiales bacterium; assembly: GCA_944326765.1. Lineage (GTDB taxonomy): Bacteria > Elusimicrobiota > Elusimicrobia > Elusimicrobiales > Elusimicrobiaceae > Avelusimicrobium. The sequence continues at coordinate 12,268 of CALVFE010000016.1, forward strand.
ACGACTCAGGGGCCAATTACTTGTAATTCTGCGGTAACTTCTACCTGGTGTTGGAATCCGTTAGCTTTAAATCCCAATTTTAAGGTGGTTTTTAGGGCGGCAGAACATAGTGTTAATATTGGGCAGCCGGATACTTTTTTGGGTACTTGTTCCAGTGTTGGAGCGCGGGCTCTTTTACTCTGGGGGTCGACGTACACTGGCTATTTTGCCGAAGAAATAATGTGCCAATTTAACGCGCATGCATATAATCTTTATGCCAATGCTTACTATTATGAGTGTATAAATGAAAATTCAGGGAAACTCTGTAAAAACGGTTGGTAAGTGAATATGTAAAATCCCCGGGAAAACCGGGGATTTTTATGTCTGCTCAGACAATTTTTTCCTGAATTGTTATAATAAAATAATCTAAAATTTCGTCAGGGTTAAGGTATATGAAAAAATTTTTTTCCCGTCCTATCGGGCAGCTGGTTGCCAAAAATCCTTTTGTAGAAAACTATAAAAAAATGTGGCCGTTTGTAAAACCGTACTGGTTTCGCGCGCTGTTGGGGCTGGCATTAGCATTACCGGTCGGGGCGTTAGACGCGACGGTAGCCATGTTTATGAAGTATTATACCGATGACGTATTGGTTGCCAAAGATGCTGCTTTTGCCGCTTTTATTCCGCTGTTAATTATCGTTTTTGTATTGGTACAAAGCGTGTTAACGTATGTGGTAAAGTACTTAAATTCTTGGGTAGGAAATAAAATCACGCTGGACGTGCGGAAAAAATTATTCCGCAAACTCCTCAGTATGCACAGCGGATATTTTGATACAACCGACTCCGGCTACATTATGATGCGCTATAACGGGGACGCCGATACCGCCTGTAACGGCCTCATTAATAACTTGCGTATGATTGTTACGCGCGTGTTTTCTACCATTACGCTTATTTTTGTATTGTTTTACAATTCCTGGCAGCTTACGCTCATTGCCGTGGGGGCATTTTCGGCGGCGGGTGCTTTAATTTTTATTGTACGGCGCAAATTGGAGGAATTAGTCAGAAATACGGTAGTGATCAGTTCGATTGCCATGCGTGCCTATAATGAAATGTTCAACGGCAACCGTACGGTAGCGGCTTATAATTTGCAGGAAGATCAGGAAAAACGTTTCAATCAGTTAATGGACGAGGTATTTAACCTCAATATGGGAATGGTTAAACACACGGGGTGGCTGTCGCCCGTGATGCATTTCATTGTTTCGCTGGGATTGGCGCTGGTATTTTGGCAGAGCAGTTCTATGATTGTAAACGGAACGATTACCAGCGGCAATTTTACTTCGTTTGTAGCGGCTCTTTTGATGCTCTATACGCCGGTTAAAACGATGGGGGATAATTATGTGGATATCAAAAAAGCGTTCCTAGCCATTGACCGTATTTTTGAAATTTTTGCTTTAAAGACAGAAATTTTTGATAAACCCGGCGCGGTTACCTTGACGGGGCTTCACCAGGATATCCGGTTTTCGAATGTTTCTTTTGCGTATAAACCTGGAGTGTATGTGCTGAAGGATATTAATTTAACCGTTCCTGTTGGGAAAACGGTGGCCTTGGTGGGAAATTCCGGCGGCGGAAAATCCACTATCGTAAACTTATTGCCTCGTTTTTACAGTGTTTCCAAAGGGGCTATTACCATCGATGGAACCAATATAGAAAACTTTACACTCAAGTCCTTGCGAGATCATATTGCGGTAGTATTTCAGGATAACTTTTTATTTACGGGTACGATTCGGGATAACATCTTGATCGGCCGTCCCGGCGCCACGGAAAAAGATTTGCAGGAAGCCGTTAAAAACGCCCACTTAGACGATTTTATCCGTACGCTTAAAAAAGGGTTGGATACCGAATTGGGCGAACGCGGATTGACGCTTTCCGGCGGGCAGCGCCAGCGTGTGGCGATAGCCCGCGCGTTTATCCGCCAAGCGCCGATTGTTATTTTAGATGAAGCTACCAGCGCTTTAGATAATAAATCGGAAGCGGTTGTACAAAAGGCGTTGGATAATTTAATGAAGAACCGTACCGTATTTGTGATTGCGCACCGCTTATCCACGGTGGTAAACGCCGACAAAATTGTAGTGCTTAATGAAGGCCATATTGTGGAGGAAGGAACGCACGAAGAATTGCTGCGCATTCCCAACGGCGCCTATGCGTCCCTGTACAATGCGCAATTTAAAAAGAAAGCTTCTTAATCGTTTTCTGCAACGATGATGTAAAAACCCGGTGCTTTTGCCGGGTTTTTTGCATATGGAGATTCTGGATCGCGGTGCTTGCATTTTCCTTTGAAAATGGAATATAAAAAGAGCCCTCCGCATTTATCCAACGCGGAGGACTCATCTAGTCGACTCTTCCATGATTACTCACTATCCCCAAATTAGAGGTTTGGCTGACAGTCAAGAGTTTTGCGGTGCCGCCCGATACCTGACGCCGGTTGCTCCCTTCCATATCCTTGGCATACTCCCGCTGTCCTCAGACAGCAGGTCCAAAGCTTGTGAAACGGTCATTGCACCCCGTGCAATCCTGCTTCGTACGGTCTATTCCTCAAAGAACTCTTGTTTTCTGCTTTTTCGGTCTTCCGGCCGCCACGCTCTTCGCGCCCGCGTACCTACCAACTCGCAGCAGTTGTCATCCGTTCGCGTCGCCCAACGTCAACAGGAGAGGCTGGCGCGCCGGGGAAGTTTTCTGTACAACCACTTCCTCCGGGGACATTCATAGTATAATGGATTTTGAGCCAAATTCAAGAGGCGGAATTAAAATACGGGGGATATTTTTTGTATGACTATTCCCACCGCCGACAATTCTTCCGGCCTAAAAATTTTAAATAAAGTGTTTTTTCCTGTGTAAAGAGCGATTTTGTTATGCTGCCGGCTCACCCGCTTTACGGTATAACCCTGCGGGGTTTTTATCAGCATTACTTTTCCTTCCAAAAAATCTTTTTCCGGAACAATGAAATACAAGTCATCAAGCGTTTCCAATTCGTCGCGAAACAGGTATTTTGCCCCTTTGGCGTAACGTCGCGGAACCGTCCACCATTCGGCGATTTCGCTTTCCTTGTTGTTGGGATAGTTTTCCGGAGAACAGGTTAAAAAAGGCAGTGATACGCTGTTGCTTAATGGAACGGTACTTTCTTCCCTTTCGTTTAGACTATTGTCAGTACTGTAAGTATTTTCCGGTAATTGGGCGTCTCGCAAAGAGGCGGCTGTTTGGACAGGCTGCAATTCCGGATAAGTTGTAGTAGGGGTAAATAGACGCATTACGTCATAAGCGTCTAACCCAAATAACTGAGCCATTTGGGCGGCATACCCCTTGGAAGGGCGCCTTTTCCCGGTTGTCCACAAAGCCACCGTGGCGGTGGATACATGAAGAAGCCTTGCTAACTTTGCTTGAGCTCCGCGCAATACGCCGTTATTCCATTTTTCCAGTTGCTTCTCAAATTTGTTTATCATCGGCTCCTCCTTATAAAAAATAGGTCCTCATAGGACTAAAAAACGCTTGACAAACACTAACAATACTTACTATACTAGCTTTTGTAAGAGGCGCCGCAACCGCCTCTTATCTTACGGACGTACTTGGTTTTATCTTCCATCCAATGAAGAATTCCAAACACGGAGCGGTTTAGCCATATAAACCGGCGCCGCGCCAGCGGCGTGTTGGCTCCGTTACGTCTAAATTGCGCAATTCTGCCAGGAAGGCGCAATTCTATTGTAGCAAATAAAAAGCCGTTTGGGTTAGTAAAGTTAAGGTTTTAGGAGATCCGCCCCCATGTGAAAAGGGTTTGTCGGCTGCCTAACTTGACTTTACTGCCCGACGGTTGGAGAAGAAGTATGGGCGTTATTTTATTAAAAATACTCGTCAGCGGGGTGGTGTTTGTCGGGATTTTGGGGTTTCTTTCCGATGTGATTGATTTTTTGGGAGAATAAAAATTGAAGGCGGGGGAAAAGAGAAATAATCTATAATATATAAATGCAATCTCGATTCTCCTTAAATATCTACGGTCTCATTTTTTCGATTATGATTGTGATGGCCGTGCTTACTTACCTGCTTCCCGCCGGCCAATACGATACCGTTCAAAAAGACGGGCGTTCCTATACGGTCGCTGGGTCTTATCATCGGGTAGATGCCAACCCGCAAGGGTTAGCCGCCGTGCTGACGGCTCCTGCCAAAGCGTTTGGCGATTGTGCCGATATTATCGTATTTATTTTTATTACGGGTGCGATTTTTACCATTTTGGAACGCACCGGTACGGTCAATGCGGTTATTTTGGGAACCAGCTACTTGTTTTCTCGCCGGGAACGGCTGAAGAAATTTTTTATTCCGGCCAGTATGCTGTTGTTTTCGCTGGGCGGAGCGGTATTTGGTATGGAAGAAGAAACGCTTATTTTCATTCCGCTTTTCATACCGCTTGCACTTTCGTTGGGATACGACACCGCGGTGGGAGTCAGCATTCCTTTTCTGGGGGCATGGGTCGGTTTTGGGTCGGCGTTTATGAACCCGTTTACGGTGGGAATTTCGCAAGGCATTGCCGAATTACCTCTCTATTCCGGGTTAGGCTATCGGCTGATTGTATGGGCGATTTGTACGGCAGTGGTCATTTTGTTTGTTACGCTTTATGGCGAGCGGGTACGCAAAGACCCCAAGAAAAGCATTACCTATGAGGCTGACCGCGAAAAACGAAAACACCTGCATTTAAATGTGCTGGAAAAGCCGGAATTTAAACGCTCCCATATTTTGATTTCCATTGTGTTTGCGTTGGGAATGGCCGGGTTAGTATATGGCGTGGCGGTATATCATTGGTATATTATTGAAATTTCCGGTTTATTCTTGGGAGTCGGGCTTTTTGCGGCAGTAATCGGGCGGCTGACGTTGAACCAGACGACAGACGCCATTATTGACGGGGCGCGCAGTATGGTAAGCGTGTCGATTATGCTGGCGCTGGCGCGGGCGATTGTGGTAATTGCTTCCGACGGGCGTATCTTAGATACGGTGCTGCATTCCATTGCGCAGGCGATTGGGCAGCTTCACCCGCTGGCGGCCGTGGAAGGAATGTTTTGGGCGCATACGTTTATTAACTTTTTTGTAGCGTCCGGATCCGGGCAGGCGGTGCTCACGATGCCCGTTATGATTCCTCTTTCCGATTTGATGGGTATTAGCCCGCAGCTCTCTATTTTGGCGTATCAGTTTGGCGAAGGCTGGACAAACGCCGTCATTCCTACGGCTCCGGTTACGATGGCCGCCATTGGTATGGCGGGGATTCCGTGGCTTAAGTGGGCGCGCTGGAATGTGCCGCTGCAAATTGTACTGGCTATTCTTTCGATGTTGTTGTTAATCCCTCCTTATTTAATGAAGTGGTAACTTTCCGCTGAAACTCTTTGCAAGGACCCTTTCTGCGGGGTCCTTTTTTTTTCTGAAAAATTTTATTGTTTTTCTCGTGTGGGAGAAAGGCTTATGGTTTGGAATAAAATTGAGCTGGAAAATGCTATCTTTGCCCGTGCGGCCGGATTGGGAGCCGCGGTGGACGGCGTGCAAGGAACCTTGGTGGCGGAGGGAAACGATGTATGTTTGCATTTGTTGATTTGTGTATATAATGCTTTTTTTGAAACGGAAAACCGTGCGTTTTGGGAGGAGAGCTGGGAGGGGGGAAAATGCGGGTTTTGGGAAAATTTTTGTGCCCAGCAGCGTTACCCGCCGCTGCCGCTGAAACGGGCGTTTGACGTGCCGTTTTTTGCCATTGACACAGAGGCGGAATTATTCTTATCTAAAAATTAAACCCCCGCATTTGCCGGTACAATGCGGGGGGAAAACCGTATGCGGGGAGTGTTTATTGACCGGTTTGCAGGAGTTGCTTGATAATATCTTCGTGTATGCGCAGCAGGGTTTCATCTTTGGACGCCAAATTATTGGCCATCATGGCAAAAGCAATGGGATTACCGTTTTTATCAGGTACATAGCCGGCTACCGCTTTTACGCCGTCGATAGTGCCGCCCTTTATGCGTACGTCTTGCACTTGGTGTTTCGGTTTTAAAAAATAACGCAGAAGCAGCAGGTCGCCGCGGTCGTCGGGAGTGGCAAGGGATTGGTAGTAGTAGGCAAAATGGGGGCTTTGCGTCATAAAAGACAGCGTGTTTACCAGTACGCGCGGGGTAAGCATATTGTCGCGCGAGAGGCCGCTCCCGTCATATATTACGGCATCAGAGGAGGTTGCCAGTTTATTTTTTTGTAAGAATTTTTTCAATTCTTCCAGACCGTTTTGCAGGCTTCCCTTTTTTCCGGCTTGCAGCGCCAACTGCCGCAAAAGCATTTCGGCATATAAGTTAAAACTGCGTTTGTTGACAATGACAATAATATCTTTCAGTTCTGGCGATTGATAGGTGTGCAAAAGCGTCATACGGGTATAATCGGGTGCATCGGAAAGGGTTTTTGCATGCCCGCCGACGGCAATTCCTTCTTCCCGCAAGGCATTATGCAGCGATTGTGCCGCGAAAAGCGCTGGATCCGGCATGGCCGCTTGTATGGAAAACCCGGTAAAATTTGTGGGGATCGTGCCGTAGATTTCCATTTCATATTGTTTGGGAGCTCCATAGACATAGGCGTTGTCGCGTTTATTTTTAGCGTCAGTAGTAACAAAGCTTTTCAGTTTCAGTTGAGCAATCTCCGGGTCGGTGTAGGAAACTTCTGCTCGTTTTGCGCCCAAAGGCTGTGGTTTAAAAAAAATTTTAAAAGAATTGTCATTAAAACAGAGCGGACTTACCGGTGCGGCATAGTAGTTGCCTATATTTTCCCAATTTACTTTAGGCGCGATGGAAGGCCCCTCAAAGGCGGACACATCGGCATAAATATTTCCTTCCACTTGCTTAATGCCGGCTTTTTTAACCGCTTTTGTCCATTTGGAAACAACCGCCTGCCAGGTTTCCGCTCCCGTAACGCGTTTCGAACCTAACGTAGGATCGCCCCCGCCCTGTAGATACAAATCCCCTTTCAGGATCCCTTTTTCATCGGGCAAGGAGGAGGCGTACAGCCGGGTTTTAAAGCGATGGTGAGGGCCGAAAGTTTCCAACGCGGCGGCAGTAGTAAGCAATTTTAGAGTGGAAGCGGGGGTAAGGCGCAAATCGGGATTGACGGAAAAAATCTCCTCTTGCGGATTATTGGTATAGATGGCTAAGCCGCCCCACCAAGCGCCGTCCAGTACAGAATTTTCTAAACGCGTGTTCACAAAGGGCTGTATATTTTGCGCCGGCGCAGTAACGGTAAGGAATGACAGAAACAGGGGAAAAATATATTTCATATATAATAGGATATCAAAAATCAGTTTCGGCGCATATATGTCTTTTCTGGTTGATTTTTTATATGGACGTATCGCCGCAGACGCATGAAAGCGATTCAAAAAGCCAAGGAAAAATAAAATTAATTAAACCAAGGGTACCACTTGTCTTTGTCGCGGATGTTAATCAGAAGGGAAACTGCTAATAAATCGCGTGCATTTAAGGCTTGGGGTTTGTCGATGTTGCAGATAAACCGGTCGAAAGGGGCGTGTGCATTTTCAATGCCGCCTTTACAGTCCATTTGACCGTTGATATCGTAATCGGCACGCAGTAATCCCCACAAGTGGCCGCAGATTTTGCGCAATACCGCCCGCCAGGCGCTCCTCTCGGTAATGGCAGCCAGGGCATTTCCTTCGCGCGTGAACATGCGCCAGGTACGGCGCAGGGCAAAACGTTTACGGGTAATGACCAAGACCTCTTTCGAGCGGGCAAAATAAATTTCGTAGCGTTCCAACGTGAATCCAAATCCTTTTTGCAGAATGATAGCGGCTTTCTTCCCTTTTCGGTCAAATAGCGTAATTTCCCGTAAAATTAACTGAGACCAGATGACTCCGCAAAAAAATACCACCGCACCTAGCGGAATCAACAGTGAACACGCGGAATAGATAGTGCTGTAGGCAAAAGGGGAAAGCGGCAGCAGTCCGCAATTCTGTCCCAATCCGGCGCCCGCCAAGACCAGTAACGTCAGCACGATGATGGCCAAGCCTGAAAATAAAAACAAACTGTCCCATCGCGCCGAAAGCGACGTCAGTACGTTTCCCTGGTTGTCTTTTGCACGGAAAATGAGCGACGGTGTGCCATATAGACGTTTAAACTTAATGGGATAAAGCGAATTGGGGTTAGCGGGCGGATTTATTTTTCTGCGGTATAAAAACGGACGCACGCAGCCGACAGTGAATAACAGCAAGGCAAATAAGAATAAAAGTACAATTAATCCGTCAAAGAGGTGTCCCAGCTTTTGTATATACGGCGGCATACTGTCGGAAATTAACGTGCGGATTTTCAGTTTGGCCAGTTTTTCCTTCCAAGCCGCGGGGGACACGCTGGCCGTTTTTGATGCCGCCTGCGGTTGAGCGGAGGTGGTTTCCGCCGGTATTAGCGCAAGGGATTCTTCCTGTACCGCCGGCAAGGCCGTTATGTCATAAGCGCGGGAAGAAGTTAAATCCATTTCCAAGGAAACAGGCGTTTCTTTTTTTACCGGAGAAATAAAAGAAAAAATGAGGTCAGTTTCCGCATAGGTTAAATCTTTGGCCAAAATAGAATAACCTTTCTTGTCGATTAAAAAGTAACCGGCGCCAAAGTCGTTTTTAGGAGTAAAAAAACTAATGTAGAAAAAAGGTTCTCCGGTGGAAAATTCGATGCGTTTAATTTCCTCACCCGTATAGGAGTTGCCAATGACTTGCATTTTCTTGCTTTTTACGTCGGCCAAATCATTGGTGATTTTTTGTTCGATACACGTTTCGGAAGAACAATCTACCGCTTTGATATCAATGCGGGAAGCGTCTTTTTGGATAGAAAGCACACTGTCCTGCGGGGGATTTTTGAGGAGAGTCCAACCCGCCGGCATATCAATCGTAAATGCCCCGTCCTGCGAGGTAAACACACCCGCCCAAGCGAGTGGGGCGGTTACCCATAACAGCAGTACTAAGACGGTTTTGTATATCGGACTGTTTGCCATACTTAATTTATTATATTATATTCCAAGAGTTTTTTGAGCGGATTTCTCTCTACGCGCGCGAAACTTATTATTGTGCGTGGGGGGGTAAAATTGTATGATATCTATATAGCAGTTTTCTAAGGTGGTGAAACCATGGCTCAAAAAAACTATACCAATGAAAGATTTGCAGCATTGAAAAAAATGTTGCGTAAAAACAAGTTGGACGGGTTTATCGTTACCAATAACCTGGATCAATTTTATTTGACGAATTTCTTTTTCTACCCGAATGAGGCGGTCTTCTTAGTTCATAAAAAAGGCGTTACTTGCTATACGCGGGAGCTGTATGTGGAGTCTTTTGGCAAATACGCCCCGTATATCGAAGTGGTTGCCGACGAAAACCGTATCGTTTCCGCCATTGATAAAGCCCGCAAATTGGGGCTGGCGCGCCCCGGGTTTGATGCGGCTAAAGAATCTTACGTTTCCGGCGGGCTGCTGCGTGCCAGCGGGTTTGTGGAGGCCGGCAGTTTGATTACTACGCTGCGCGAAAATAAGGACGCGGCCGAACTGAAATTGCTGCGCGAATCCAACCGGATCGCCTATTTGACTTACGAATATATCAAGCCGCGCGTCAAAACCGGTATGACCGAATTTGAAGTGGCGGCCGAAATGGAACGGTTTATGCGCGCCCACGGGGCGACTACCACCTCGTTCTATACCATTGTGGCGTTCGGCGAAAATACCGCCAATCCGCATCACGAAACGAGTGCTCGCAAACTCAAAGCGAATGAAGCGGTGCTGATGGATTTTGGCTGTGTGTATAAAGGATATTGTTCCGATATTACCCGCAGCTGGTGGCATGGAAAAAACGAACCGGCGGAATATACGAAAATTTGGAACATTGTTGATAAAGCCCGCAAACAAGGAATTAAAGCGGTGGGAATTGGCGTACCGGCTAAAAAGGTAGATGCTACTTCCCGCGGTATTATCAGCGCGGCCGGTTACGGCGAGTATTTCACGCATGGTACGGGGCATGGGGTAGGCATCGAAATTCACGAAGATCCGTACAACAGCCAGCAGTCATCGGCTATTTTATCGGAAGGCAATATCGTTACGGTGGAGCCGGGTATTTACCTGTCCGGCAAATACGGCGTGCGGCTGGAAGATACGGTAGCGGTTGCCAAATCCGGCGCCAAAATTTTAACAAAGAAATAAACTTATGGCCATTAAAAGTTTAGCTTCCCAGCGAATGGTTGATTTCCGCCGCGTGCTTAAAAAAGCGGGGTTGGACGGATATCTTACGGCTGCCCATTTGGAACAGCGTTATCTTTCCGGCATTGATTTGTATGATGGCGAAGCCGTTTTCTTGATTACGCCGCGCAAAGCCTATTGTATTACCAAACGACTGATTGCCAGTAAAATGACGCCGGCTGCTTCCTTTTTAAAAACTGAAATCGTACCGTATGGCGGCATGTTGGAAGGGACTCTTGAAAAAATAAAAAAAATGGGTCTTAAACGGGTGGCGTTCGATCCGGCTTTAATTGATTTGGAACGGGGGCAGAAGTTGCTTCAAGCCGGTCTTTGCAGAACTTCCAGTTTGATCGGTGAAATGCGTATGGCTAAATACGCCGATGAAGCGGCCAAACTGCGCAAGGCTTGTCAAATTGCGTGGCATTCGTTTGAAGAAGTAAAACCGCAAATAAAAACCGGTATGACGGAAGAAGAGGTGCGTATTTTAATGGCGCTGGCGATGCATAAACGCGGGGCGGATTCCATTCCGTTTAACATCGTTTGTTTTGGCGAAAACACCGCAGATGCTCATCATACGCCTTCCAAAACGCGCAAACTGAAACCGGAAGAGGCCGTACTGATGGATTTTGGCTGCTATTATGAAGGCTATACGTCCGATATGACGCGCAGCTGGTGGCACGGTAAAAAAGAGCCGGTGGGATATACCCAGATCTGGAACATTGTTGACCGTGCCCGTCAAGCGGGGATCAAAGCCCTGCGCGCGGGTGTAAGCGCGGGTGCGGTGGACGCGGCGGCACGCTCCGTCATTGAAGCGGCCGGTTACGGAAAAGAATTTTTCCACACCACCGGCCACGGCATCGGGCTGCAGGAGCACGACCGGCCTATTCTTCGGGCGGGTGCGCCGGATATATTGGAAGAAAATTATGTAGTTACCGTAGAACCCGGCATTTATTTTGACGGACGCTGGGGGATACGCTTGGAAGACAGTTTTTTAGTAACCAAGAACGGTTCCAAAAAATTGACGCAAAAATAATTTCGGGCTTCTGCCCATAAAGAGGTATAAAATGCTTAGTACAACAGAATTTCGCGAAGGTCTTATTTTTGAAGACGAAAACGGCCAGTTGGTGGAAATTATTGAATTCCAACATCACCGCAAAAGTCAAGCCCGCGCCGTAGTGCGTGTGAAACTCCGCAATATCAATACGGGATCTGTGATTGAAACTTCTTACCGTCCGGAAGACAAATTTAAAGAAGTGGAAGTGGAAAAACGCCCGTTTCAATATCTCTATACCAATGGCGATATGGCTACTTTCATGAACACGGAAACTTACGATCAAGTGGAAGTGGAAGTAAAAAAACTGGGCGATTTGGTCAAATACTTAAAAGATAATATGGACGCAATCGGTATCTACATCAATGACAAACTTTTCAACGTAGAATTGCCGATTAAAGTACCTTTGAAGGTTGCCTCCACCGTTCCCGGGGTAAAAGGCGATACCGTGGCCAACACTACCAAGGAAGCCACTTTGGAAACGGGCGCGGTTATCAAAGTGCCGCTTTTTATCAACGAAGGCGATACCGTGTTGGTGGATACCCGCACCGGCAGCTATGTGGAACGTGTGGCTGCATAATGTTTTTGAGGCGCACAGTCTTAACGGTTTGTTTGATGGGAGTGGCGTGCGGACTGTGCGCTTTTGATTTGCAGTACGGTTCTTTTTTTAGAGTCAAAGATATCGTTTTGGAACAGGGCAGACCGGTGTTGCCGCTGACGCGTGGAAAGTATGCCGATGTGCGCGTGTTAGACCGCGAAACTTTTGATCTTTTAAAAAATTGTTCCGTTCCCTGTCGGCAGGAAGCAGATTCGGCGGGCACTGAAATTTTTGACATACGCGCCGCTTTGACGCGCCCGGGAATGTGGATTGCCGAGGTTTCCTTTGGCGGTCAATGGCTGGTTACTTTTTTGATTTTTCAAAACAAAAGCGGATATGATATTAAAGAGCCGGAGAAATTTGTTTTTTTAGATCGTTTGCTTAAAAAGAAAGTGGAGAATATGCTTTCTTCGGCGGCAGCCCGTACCGGGCAGAAAGTTGTTGCCCCGGCGGAGGAAGATAAATGAAGTGTACGTTAAAACGCACCGGCGAGATATTGGCACAAGAAATAGAAATAGCCAATACTTATTTTACCCGATTAAAAGGCTTGATGTTTCGCCGGGAATTGCCGAACGGAAGCGGGTTGTTGTTGGATCCTTGCCCGCAAATACACACCTGTTTTATGCGTTTTAACATTGATGCCATATTTTTTGACAGAAACGGGTTAGTATTATATGTAGCCGAGCAGATGAGGCCGTGGCGGTTTGGAAAATTCGTGCGCGGATCGCGCTACACCTTGGAACTGCCGGGCGGTACATTAGCCGGGCGGGTACGAAAAGGAGATCAGGTGGTTTTGTCGTAAACCGGGAAAATCCGGCGATTATCCAATTTTGAGGTTTGTGATGAATATAAGAAAAATACTATTTGCATTTACGGTCTTAGTGCTGTGCGTTTCGGGAGCGTCCGCCCGGAATATATGGGACGATTTCGGCGCCAATGTCACGCGGGATAATGTCCGTGCGTTTACGAAAGATTTAGGCGGCTTAATCGGATCCGGCACTTATACGACCGGCCGCGTATTGGGGTGGGGCGGTTTCCAGATTGGTCCTCGCGGCAGTATGGTTTTCCGAATGAGCCAAGGAAACGGCGAGGATTACGCCACCAAACAGCATACGGCTTTGGGCGACCGCGATGAAGTGGGAGAGGTTTTTTATCCGTGGCTGCAGGCCGATATCGGAATGCCTTTCCGTATTGACGGGTTTATCCGTGCGAGCAGTTATCAAGGCTTAACGATTGCCGGCGGCGGTCTGCGCTGGGGGATCACGCGTCCCAATGAAATGCTGGGCTCTTTTCAGCCGATGCTGGTGGTTGCCGCTCATAGCGCGAGCGCGCGGGACTTTTCCGCTACGCACTATAATGCCAGCTTGGTGTTGTCTATGAAATTTAAGTATTTTGTGCCGTATATCGGCGGCGGGGTGGATTATACGACGCTGAATATCAATCAAGCCCAGTCCGATCCGTCTATGGAGGGAGAGAGCGAACATACCGCTACCGCACGCGCTACGGCGGGGTTTAACTTTAAACTGCCTTCCTATATGGACTTGAGTTTGGCCGCCAACTATGCCTATTATGGCTTGGGAGCGGAAGCTTCGCTGACGCTGCGGTTTTAAGAAACACTGCTTTTATAATAAAAAGGCCGGGAAATTATTCCCGGCCTTTTTTGTTGGAAAAATTTGTTGTTTTTATTCCGGCGGAGAACTAACTATCCAAAAATAGTGTGATTTAAATTAGTCCGATAAGTGGGCAAAGAGTCGGGAGGCCAGCCTCTGGCTTGTTTTTTTATTAGGGTGCAACAATGCAAAAGCAGTGTGGCCTAAACCAGTCGTGTTAACGGGCAAAGAGTGGGGAGGGGCGGCTCGCCCCTTGACTTTTTTTTTTTTGATACACTGCCTCTAGCGTTGATTTGTTGGCAGTAAATTATTAAACTGTAAATAAGCCTTTAAATCATCGCCCTGAGGAGTTTTCTATGAAAAAGGGTTTTACGTTAATAGAGTTGTTGGTCGTGGTTTTGATTATTGGGATATTGGCGGCAATAGCGTTGCCGAAATATGAAGCCGCTGTGATGCGTTCCCGTTTCCAGAAATTGGTAATAATGGCGGATAGTATTGCAACGGCAGAACAAATTTATTATATGGCAAATGGAATTTACACTACTGATGTCAGCCAGCTGGATTTAGATTTTGGGGAAGGCTCCCGATCTGAGGAAAACGCAGGAGAATTAACAACAGTTTATTTTGGTGATTTTTATTGTAGATTACGGGATTATCAGATGGGTACGGTGCAATGTTCTTGTGGGAGTAAAGGGTGTCCAGTCCTAGAAATGAAGTTTGATCGGTCTAGAAAAGTATGTCACGCGTATTTCAATAGAAATCCATTATATTCCAAGATTTGCCAGCTGGAGACCGGGAAGAAAACGCCCTATTCCAAAAATAGTGAATATGAAACCTATGATTATTTATGATTCAAAAGCCCCGCTTTAACGAGCGGGGCTTTTTTGCGTAGAGTAATTAATTCCCTTTATAATAGATTGCTTTTTTGGTTTGGTCGGCTGCTTCTTTGCCGGCGGCGTCTTCCAAGACGAGGAAGGCAAAATCAATCGTGGCGGCGGCGGATTTGCCGCTGATAATGTTGCCGTCTTTCACGGCGTAATCTTCCTGATAGTGACCGCCAAAGTCTTCGTTCATGGCGGTAAAGCAAGTGTAGTTGCGGCCTTTTAAATAGCCGTCGTGTCCTAAAATCGTCGGCCCGGCGCAGATGGCGGCTATGGTTTTGCCGGCGTCCATAAACTGCTTAATCAGCGCGTGTACTTTTGCACTGGCTTCCAGCGCTTTATATTGTGCTCCGCCGGGAATGACCAGCAGCTCATATTGGGAAGCGTCCAGCTTGGAAAACGGCAGCAGTTGGGTACAGGTTAAACCAAAGCGGCCGGTGGCGTCTTTGTCCAACAGCGAATAGATATCTACCGTTACGCCGCCGCGGCGCAAAATAGCGAAAGTGCCGATCGCTTCAATTTCTTCAAAACCGTCTGTAACAAGCATACATACTTTTTTCATTATTCTTCCTCCGGATGTCTTTCTTCATAGGATTCAAATTGCCCCGGGAACAGAAAGTCCTCTACGATGCGTGCGCAGTCCGCCACGCAGCCGCGGCAGGAGCGGATGCGGTCGGTTTTGCCGTCTGTTCCGCGCAGAAGCGCACAGCAGGAAGTTTTATTCCAGTCTTCAAATTTTTCAGTCATCTTATGTCCAAGTTCAAACGTGGCAAACTTGGAGCCTGGCGCTTGCAAATTGCCGTCGCTGTTTTTAAGGCCGGCCAACATCATCATCGCGCAGATAGATCCGCACGTTTCGTAGCGTTTGGCAATGCCCAGGCCGTATGCTTCCACGGCGCGGAAGGCTGTTTTTTCGTCCATACCCAGTAAGTCGCAATAGGTGCAGGCGACGGCTTGGGCGCAATTGTAACCCTGTTTATGTTTATTTTTGGCTTCTTGTACGCGTGATTTCATCATAGTTATAAAAAACTCCGCGCGAAAGGGCGGAGTTCCTAAATTATTTGGCGGCTTTTTGGAGCGCGCTTACCTTGTCGGTCGCTTCCCAAGGGAATTCCTTGCGGCCAAAATGCCCAAACGAAGCGGTGGCAAGATAAATGGGATTTCTGAGTTTAAAGTACTCAATAATTCCCCGCGGCGTAAGCGGGAAAATCTTTTGCGCAATTTGTGCCAGTTTTTCGTCTGGCAACGCACCTGTTCCGTCGGTATCTACATAGAAACCGACCGGTTCTTCGCGCCCGATGGCGTAGGCGATTTGTACGGTGCATTCTTTGGCCAGTTTGGCGGCTACGATGTTTTTGGCGATATAGCGCGCCATATAGGCGGCGGAACGATCCACTTTGGTGGGGTCTTTGCCGGAGAAAGCGCCCCCGCCGTGCGGGCAGCGCCCGCCGTAGGTGTCCACGATGATTTTGCGGCCGGTAAGTCCGGTGTCGGACTGCGGGCCGCCAATCACGAATTTTCCCGTTGGGTTGATGTAGATTTTGGTGTCTTTGTCAATCCATTTTTTAACGGCGGGAATAATGGCCGCGGCTTCAATTTCTTTTTTGGATTTTTCGGTAATTTTGCTGCCGGTGCGGTCTAAAATTTCTTCGGTGTGCTGGGTGGAAACCACAATCGTGTCCACGCGCACGGGTTTACCGTCTTGATATTCCACGGTAACTTGGCTCTTGGCGTCCGGCCCTAAATAAGGCAGTATTTTGGTGCGGCGCGCTTTTTCCAGATTTTTCAGAATTTCGTGGGAAAGCACCAGCGACAGCGGCATATATTCCAGCGTTTCATCTACGGCATATCCCACCATCAGCCCTTGGTCTCCTGCGCCGCCGACGTCCACCCCTTGGCTGATGTCGGGCGATTGTTTGCCGATCACGTTGATTACCGCGCAGGTTTTATAGTTAAAACCGTATTGGGCATCGTCGTAACCGATGTTTTTAATCACGTCGCGCGCGATTTGCTCCACATCTACCCAAGTGCGCGTTGTGATTTCTCCGCCGACGACGACGAGCCCCCTCGTAATATAGGTTTCGCAGGCTACGCGGGCGGTTTTGTCCTTCTTTAAAATTTCGTCCAAAATAGCGTCGGAAATTTGGTCGCAGACTTTATCCGGATGTCCTTTGGAGACGGATTCGGAGGTAAAAAAGCATTTTCCTTGTTTAATCATAAGTACGGACTCCTGACGCCGTTTTGAGGGGAAGCGGCAGTTTAATTTATAATATATTATACCATTTCAATAAGAGGCCAAAAATGACTAAAAAATTTATATCGTGGAACGTGAACGGCATCCGCGCGGCGGAGAAGAAAGGGTTTTTGGATTTTCTGTCTTCCTGCGGAGCGGATATTCTGGCCGTACAGGAAACCAAAGCCTGCCCCGAACAGCTTTCCGCCGCTTTGCAAAATCCGCCCGGCTACTTTGCTTATTACTGCTGCGCCGAACGGAAGGGATACAGCGGCGTGGCGTGTTTTTGTAAAGAGAAACCGCTGGCGGTTTCCTACGGACTGGGCGTGGAAGAATTTGACCAAGAAGGCCGCACGCTTATTTTGGAATATCCCGATTTTTATTTTTTAAACATTTATTTTCCCAACGGTGGGCAGGGGGAAGAACGAATCGCTTTTAAACTGCGTTTTTACGAGCGGTTTTTGGAAAAGAGCCAAGAACTTTTTAAGACGGGTAAAACCGTGATTGCCTGTGGGGACGTGAACACCGCCCACCGGGAAATAGATCTGGCGCGTCCGAAAGAAAATTCGGATGTAACGGGATTCCTGCCAGAAGAACGCGCGTGGTTAGACCGCTTTTTTACGGAAGGCTATACAGACGCGTACCGCGCGTTTGAAACCTCCGGCGGGCATTACACCTGGTGGGATTACAAAACCCGTGCGCGCGATCGCAACGTGGGCTGGCGGATTGATTATTTTATGGTGGACGCAAAATCGCTGCCGAACGTAACGGGTGCGGCTATTTTAACGGAAGTAATGGGTTCAGACCATTGCCCCATCCAGCTGGAGATGAAATTGTAAAACGTATTTGAAAGTTCGTCGCAAAGAAAGCCGCTTGGGAGAAAATCCCAAGCGGCTTTTATTAGGTCTAACGGCTTACTGTTGAAGCTTTTGCTCGTTGGAATCTTAAAAGGGCTTGACTCGTTTTTTTTTTTTGATACAGTGGGGTAACGGCCCGGGAAAGGTTATATAAAAACTCCTACAGTACCCTTTGCCGGGCCGCCAACAAAAAAGGAGATAAAGCTTATGAATAATAAAAAGGGTTTCACCCTGATTGAATTGCTGGTAGTCGTCTTGATTATCGGCATCTTGGCCGCGATGGCCATGCCCGCTTACTTCAAAGCGGTGGAACGCGCCCGCGCGGCGGAAGCCGATACGATGATTGGTACTGTCGTCAACGCTCAACAGCGCTACAAAATGAAAACCGGGAACTACACCACCACGTGGACTGCGTTGGACGTAGCCCCGGCGAATGCTGCGGCGCAAGCCTTGTATTGCACCAAGCTGACCAAAGCAAAACAAGGTGATTGCAAGAAAGACGAAAAAGACGCTTCTAAAGTGGGCAACGGTTTTGCGATGGAACTGATTGGTACCGCAACCAATACGGGCAACAGCTCTGGTGTGGTGGCCTCCCGCGTGGGTACGGGTCAATATACGTATAAGATCTACAAGAAATACGATGATCCGGGCCAAGCCCAGTGCGAAGGTACTTCCACTGACGACAAAGAACTCTGCGCCGATTACAAAGGCGTGGACACCTATCCCACCCCGGATTACGCTTCCAGTGCTATTGGCGGTGCGGGGACCGGTGGCAGTACAGGGACTGGTGGCGGCGGTGTATAAGACCTTCGCTTAAACAAGTTTTACCCGCTCCCGAATTTCGGGAGCGGTTTTTTTATGCCCTAAAAATAAAAAATTTTTCTTCCATATACATAAGTGGGGAAAAGAAATTCCTTTCGGTTAGAGAGAAATCTTTTTCGCGGTGGGTTTGACGGCCGGCGAAGAAAGAGCGGCGGAGACGGTCGATGGATATTTTGATAAATAAAAACCGCGCCGTTTCCATCGGCGCGGCTCTAAATATCAGAGCAGCTTAAGCTTCTATTCCCGTAAACGTTTTCAGCGCAAAACCGATTAAAAAGCTTACCGCCGCCACGCCGAAACTCAAACACGTCATTTCTATAAAACGGTGTTTAAAACTTTCGCCGCGCGCCACGGAATAATAAAACATAAATCCGGCAATTAACAGAAGCGCAAAAAATAACATCAGTCCCAACGCTGCAAATACGTTGGAGAGTACCGCAAACGGCGCAACCAAAAGCGCTACCGTAATTACATACGCGCCGCCCGTGTAAACGGCGGCTTTGAGGGGGTGTTTGCCAGAGTCTTTTTCCGTCTTGGAAGATAAATACTCCGACGACGCCATAGACAACGCCGCCGCAATCCCCGTAATGGCGCCCGTCAATGCAATCAGTTTGGGGTTGGATAAGGCCAGCGTAAAACCGGCCAATGCGCCGGTAAATTCCACCAGCGCGTCCGACAGCCCCAAAATGACCGAACTCATATATGCCAAGCGTTCTTCGTTAATCAGCGCAATCAGTCTGCCTTCGTGCGCGTCTTCTTCTTCGGCCAGTTGGGCGATGCGCGGATATTCGCTGAAGGCGCGGTACGAGCCGGAAGCGTGGTGTTCGCCCGATTCCATTAACTTAATGGCAAACGTCAGCCCCAGGGTTCCGGCTAAAAAGGAGTACCAAAAAATTTTAAAACGGTCGGGCGAGGCGGCTACGCCCGTTTCTTCTTTAATTAAATCGTAATGGCGTTTTTCGTCGGTGGACAGTGTTTCCAGCACGCGGCGGTTTTCCTCGTTTTTTTCGCGTGCGGCCAGTTGTTTGTAAATATAGTGTTCGGTAATTTCGTTGCGTGAAAATACTTCTAAATTTTGTTTTGTTTCTGCTAACATAATATCCTCATTAAAATACCCGGCGTTGCCGGGAAAATAAAACGGTTTATTTTTGGGAGTTGTTGGCCGCTGGCGGTGTGGGTGAAACGGAGCCGGACGGTTCTTGCTGAGGCGTTAACGCAAGCAGGTCTTTCCCGAAGGCGAAATCAAACACGATACCTGCGACGAACTGCAATTGGTTGTACAGGTCTTTTTCGCTGATAAATTCATCGGGCGCGTGGGCGGTGTTTTCCGCCAACGGATCCATATCCGGTCCTAAACCGTAGGTAATTACACCCAGTTTGCGCAGGAATTCGTTGTCGCCCGAAGCCGGACTCATCCCCGGTACGGTAATGGCGTTTGGAAACAGTTTTTCGGCGGTTTTGGAAATGGACGCAAACAAATCGTCCGTCCCGTCCATCGGGGTTGGGAAAGGCGTTTGCGGACGTTCCAGCATTTCCAAAGTGATGCCGTCTTGTTCGGTAAATAAATTCTTTAAATTTTCAAAAAATTCGTCTGGGTCAGATCCCGGCAAAAGACGCACATTTAAAATGGCGCTGGCTTCGCCGCTGGTGGATCCGGTATCGTTGCTGGCGGAAAGAACGGTGGGGTTGATAGTATCTTTGAGCTGCGTTCTAAAAAACGGATCTAACGCCATTACTTCGGCAGCTGATTGGCTGTTTTGCGGCGTTCCGTTTAACAAGAAATTTATTGTGGTTCTGCCGTCTTCATCCTGCAGCGGCGCAATTGCTTTAAAGAATGTTCGGGCGGTTAGCGTCAGTTTGGCCGGTGGATTGTAATTGGCGATTTTCGCCAACGCCTGCGATAATAAATAGACAGCGTTGTCGTTGACCGGCATAGAGGAGTGTGCGCCCGTTCCGTAAGCGGTTACTTTGATGTCCATATACATCTTGGTGGAAGCTTCGGCAAACACAATGTCCGTACCGTCTTTGTTTTTGATAATGCCGCCGCCTTCATTTAAAGCGTAGCCGGGATTGATTTTATCCCAATGAGCGCCGCCCAGCCATAAAAGACCCGTTTCACTGCCGGATTCTTCGCCGGAAGTTGCCAGAAAAATAATATCGCGCACGGGCGTAATTTTTTGGTCTTTTAACCACGTAAACAGCGCCAGATAAGTAGCGGTATAATTTTTGGCGTCGGTTGCGCCCAACCCGTAAATATTGCCGTTTTCAACGGTGGCTTTAAAGGGGGGATAGCTCCAGCCTTCAGCTGCAGGAGCAGTATCCAAATGGGAAATCAGCATCAGCGGTTTTAGATCGGGGTCACTGCCTTTGATGCGCGCCATTAAGTTGGCGCGGCCTTGGCTGGGGATAAAAATATCCCAGTCTATGCCGTGTTTGTTGAGTTCTTTGTAAATGTAGCGTGCGGCGGAAAGTTCATCCGGCTCCGGAATAGAGGTATCAAGGTTCAGTAAATTAATTAAGTGGCGTTTGGCTTCGGCGTTGAGCGTATCC
>CALVFE010000017.1 GCA_944326765.1 uncultured Elusimicrobiales bacterium
AGGTTTTCCAACAGAGCGATTTCGCCGTTTTTGGTTTCGGCTACTACTTTTTCGGCTTCCGGGCCTACGCAGTCTTTAGCAAAATGCACCGGCACGCCAAACAGTTTTTCCACTTCAGCCGCCACGGGAGCCAAGCTGAATTCCGGGCATACTTTGCCTTTCGGCCGGCCTAAATGGGCTACCAGCACGATGCGGCAATTGTTTGCCAACAAATGCTTAATGGTTTTTTCGGTAGCAACAATGCGTTTGTTGTTATCTACTTTACCGTCTTTTAGAGGTACGTTGTAGTCCACGCGTACCAACACTTTTTTATCTTTCAGGTTCATGTCCTGAATTTTTTTGATGCTGTCAAAATTCATACTTTCCTTGACTCCTTTTTTAGTTCCGGCGCAGCCTTTTCGGACTGTGTCTTTTACTTCTTAAATTTTACAAAATTTGAACGGCTCCGGCACAGGCTTATTTGCGTTGTGTTTTGGCTAACAGCTGTAAAATTTCAATATACAGCCATATCAACGTGACCAAGAGCCCGAATCCCGCATACCATTCCATATATTTTGGAGCTTGATAGTGGGAGGTCATCGCGTCAATGAAATGAAAGTCCAGTAAAAAATTGAACGCGGCTACGGCGCAGATGACCACGCTGATCCCAATCGACAGCGGCGAATTAGACGTTAAATAAGCCGTACTTACGCCAAAAAGCGATAAAATAAATGAACCAATATACAAAATTGCAATGGCAGCCGTCGCAGAGAAAATTCCCACCGCCAGCCCGCGCGTTACGCGAATAAGGCCGGTTCGGTACACGAACAGCATGACAAAAAACACCAATACCGTTACGGCTACGGCGTTAAACACAATGCCCTGAAACCGAGCATTGTACATGGCCGAAATAACACCCAAAAACAGCCCTTCCAGAAAAGCGTAAATGGGCGCTGTAATGGGCGCGGCCGTGGGTTTAAAAGACGTAATCATTGCAATTACAAAGCCGATAATGGCAATCAGCCAAGTGGCGCCTGCCCAACTTTGGTAATTCGTCCAAGTAATCATTCCGCCGATTACGCAAAGGAACAATAATAAAAACGTTTTATTGATGGTTCCTTGCAGCGTCATGATGCCGCCGGCTTCGGCTCGTTCCTGCGCGCGTTTGAACGCGGCTTCGTTTAACATCGGATTATTCATAGTTACCCCCCTCCTGTTAGGTTTAACTTTATTATATGAAATTTGAAGGAAATAAATAAAAACCGGCTGCCTATTATACAAGCAGCCGGTTAATCTGATCGGACGGGATTGAATCAATTAAAGTAGGGCGTAGCCGTTTGATTATAGAACAAGCGCTGTTTAATGCGGGTCCAATCGCTCGGGCGTTTTTCTAATACCGTTTGTTTGATAAAATCCAAGTCTTTTAATCCCAACGAGAAATACTCTTTTGAGGGTCTTCCGTCGAAAGTATTGGTAATATCATCGATGGTGATTTGGAGCGCATAAGTTAACATGCCGTTGTTGTAGCCGGCGATAAATTCTCTTTCATTGGGAGTGGAAAAGAAAATCGGATCGGTGGCTGTACCAGACAGATCGGTCAGCCCTTCATCCAATTGAAACTTATTGCCTTTGATGGAACTGGATTTTAAATCTCTTTCCCGAACAGCGTTCGTGCCAAAGCGGGCGGTGTTGATTTTAAAGACGCCGTTGGCGCTTAAAGTAAACAATTGTTCCGGAGAACTTACAGCCAAGATGTTTACTTTGGGAAATTCATTTAAGAAATCAGCAGTTTCTTTGTCTCCAGTCCACAACAACATAATGTCGCTGTTATATTCATAATTGTCGGCCGGAATAGTATGTCCTTTAAATTTAAAAGGAGAGATTACCTCTCTGCCTGTGCGATTGGTGTAACGGATCCCGTTTACTTCAACCGGATCCTGACTGTATCTCATACAGGTGGCGGATACAATCAGCCAGTTTTTATCTAATACATAAGCTTTACAAGCCAAATCAGCGCTGTAAGGAGCGGTCTTAATGATACCGGATTCCAAATCTTCTTCTGACAGAGCTGCATCTTCATAAGCGTCGAGATACATTGATTCTCTGATTCTAAAATCTACCCGAAGATCTTTTTTAATAGCACCTTTGTTGCTGTTTATGGCACTGGCTGCTTTTTTATAAATGGCTGTTTCCATATCTTTTTTGGAATCAGCGGCTTGCCCGGAAGTAATCAGAAAAGTTATACCCAGCAAGGACAGACCGACAGTTAGTAACATTTTTCTCATAATTTCTCCTAAAGGGAATGTGTCTTTCTTTAATAATCATATATAATAAATCGGCAGATTTCCAGGGCCAAAAGACCCAAGTTTTTTAGAGAGAAGACCTAAAATTTTCTAGGTCTTTTTTAAAATCAGCTCATAAAAAGAGCCGGTCCTTTTACAAGGCCGGCTCTTTTTAGAGGCATTTAAAATTACATCATGCCGCCCATTCCTCCCATGCCGGGCATGGCCGGGGCGTGAGCGTTTTCTTTTTCCGGAGCATCGGCTACCAAGGTTTCGGTCAAGAGTACCGTCCCCGTGATAGAGGCTGCATTCTCCAAGGCCGTGCGGACTACTTTGGCCGGATCTACCACGCCTGCTTTTAAGAGGTCGCAGTATTGATTTTTTTCGGCATCATAACCGTCGGCCGCACCCGTCATTTTGAGCACATTGTCCACGACTACCGCCCCATCTAATCCGGCGTTGACAGCAATCTGTTTCAACGGCGCGGTCAGCGCTTTGCGTACGATGTTGATACCCGTGCGGATATCTTCATTATCTGCTTTTAACGCGTCCAGCGTTTTCTGGCAGCGCGCCAAGGCTACGCCTCCGCCGGGCACTAAGCCTTCTTCCACACCGGCTTTCGTGGCGTTTTTGGCGTCTTCCACTTTGGCTTTTTTGGCTTTCAGTTCCGTTTCCGTGGCCGCCCCTACGCTGATGACGGCTACGCCGCCGGAGAGCTTGGCCAAGCGTTCTTGGAGTTTTTCTTTATCGTACTCGCTCTTGGAGTTTTCAATCTGTTTGCGGATCTGTTCCGCGCGGGCGGCGATGGCTTCTTTGCTGCCTTTACCGCTGACGATGGTGGTATTTTCTTTGTCCACGACCACGCGGGCGCATTGACCGAGCATTGCCAGTTCGGCTTTATCCAACTTAATACCGCGTTCTTCGCTTAACACTTCCCCACCGGTTAAAATGGCGATGTCTTCCAGCATTTCTTTGCGTCTGTCGCCAAAGCCCGGGGCTTTTACGGCACAGCCTTTCAAGGTACCGCGCAGTTTGTTTACCACTAACGTGGCCAACGCTTCACCGTCCACATCTTCGGCGATGATTAGAAATTGCTTGCCGCTTTGTACGATTTTTTCCAATACCGGCAAGAGTTCGTTCATAGAAGAAATTTTCTTGTCCGTTACAATGATGTACGGGTTTTCCAACACGCATTCCATTCTTTCGGAATCGGTTACAAAATAAGGCGAAATATAACCGCGGTCAAATTGCATACCTTCTACGATGTCCAACTGGGTGGTGGCGGTTTTGCCTTCTTCCACCGTAATGACGCCCTCGGCTCCGACTTTTTCAATGGCTTCGGCAATCATATTGCCGATTTCACGGTCGTTGGAAGAAATGGTGGCAATTTGCGCTTTTTCTTCTTTGGTTTTGACCGGTTTGTGCATTTTGCTTAGTTCCGTTTTGGTGGCTTCTACGGCCATTTCAATACCTTTTTTGACTAAGGTCGGGTTGGCGCCGGCGGTAATGTTTTTGATGCCTTCCGTCAACATGGCGTTGGCGAGTACGGTAGCTGTGGTGGTACCGTCGCCCGCGACGTCATTGGTTTTGGAGGCTACTTCGCGGATAAGCTGCGCACCCATATTTTCAAACTTGTCTTCCAATTCAATATCTTTGGCGATGGTTACGCCGTCGTCAATAATTAAAGGAGATCCAAACTTTTTTTCCAATACTACGCTTCTGCCCTTAGGCCCAAGCGTTACTTTTACTGCATTTGCCACTTTTTCAATACCCGATTTCATTTTGGCGCGGGCTTCGTCGCCGTAAATAATTTGTTTAGCCATAATGTTTCACTTCCTCGTTTTTACCCCAAAATACCCAAGATTTCGTCTTGGTGAATGATTAAATACGTTTCATCGTCCAATTTGATTTCCGTGCCGGAATATTTCCCATAAAGCACGCGGTCGCCTTTTTTAACGTCCATCGGCGCCCGGTCGCCTTTTTCGTTCAATTTTCCCGGCCCGACGGCCAATACTTCGCCTTCCATCGGTTTTTCTTTAGCGGTGTCCGGAATGATGATTCCCCCCTTCATGGTTTCACGTTCTATGGGCTTAACGATTACGCGGTCGCCCAACGGTTTGATTTTTACTTCTGCCATATTCCATTCACTCCTTTGTGTGAAAAGATAATCTAGAAAATCGCCCGGCGGTGTTATTAGCACTCGCTTTGGCTTAATGCTAATTTACCATATCTGATGAAAATTGTCAACCCCTTTCTTAGAGTGCTAAAAAAGGGGCTGTGTTTTTAGACGGAAGGAAATACGGTTAAGATCTTGAAAAAAAGCGTTTTAAACGTTGTTTAAACGTGATTTTCTTGGCCGGAAGAATTTTGATGAGGACGGCGGAGATATTATCTTGACCGTCGTTTTCGTTGGATACGCGCACCAGATGTTTACAGAGTTTCACAATAGGGGTTTGATTCCCCTCTTTAAGCAGATTCGCCATTTCGTTTTCGGTCAGTCCTTTATAAAGGCCGTCTGAACAGAGCAAAAGGATATCCCCTACTTTCACCGGGAATTTTAATAAATCAAATTCTATATTTTTCTTAATTCCCATCGCGCGGGTTAATACGTTTTGGATTTTAGACCGGTCGGCTTCCGCGCGGGTAAGCAATCCCCGGCGTACATGTTCCATGGCCAAAGAATGATCGGTTGTGATTTGTACGATTTTGTTATCACGAAATAAATATAAGCGAGAATCGCCTACATGCACGGCAGTAGCGCAGTCTTTGTCGAACAATATACCGGTCAGCGTGGTGCCCATCATGCGGTAAATATCCGAGGATTGCGCCGTAGAATAAATAGCGGCATTGGCTAAGTTGGCCGCCATTAAAAGTTTGCGTTCTACGGGGTCAAGCCGGGGCAGAAAGTTATCGGGAATTTTAAGTTGTTGATTGTTTACTTTGCGTACCGTTTCAGCTAAAACAGATACCGCGATATTGCTGGCTATTTCGCCGGCACTGTGTCCACCCATGCCGTCCGCAACCACGCCTAATCCCAAATCCGAAGAAATCAGAACATTGTCTTCATTCTTTTCACGGATTTTTCCAATATCAGTTACAGCGGCAAACTCTATATCAAAGCTACTCATAATTCCTCACTGAAGAAAATTGTTCCGGCGCAGGAAATCGTTCCAAACGCATACAGCATCAGGATCAGGAAGAAATAGGCGTTATTTTTCTGTGCGTTGCGGTTAAAATTTTTAATGGGAAAACTTAACGCGTAATCCCATACGGCCAGCTGCATTTTACTGTTTCCCCCGCGGTAATAATGAAGAAGAAAATAGATAAACAGCGGGCGTGTTTGGTCATCAAAAATATTAGGCGCTTCTTGATTGATCTTCTGTTCCAGAAAAGCATAAGCTTCCTCATTTGACAGATGGGTTAACTCGTTGGTCTTATCAAGACTGGCAAAAACTTGACGTCGGGAATCCAACCCTACCATTTTTTCTGCTTTCTCATTTGCTTTAGCGGTATCTGAATCTTGTACCACAATCAAGCTGGTAAGGGAATGGAGTGTTTTGTTGATATTGCCTGCTAATCCAGATACAGAATATGCCCACAATCCCCCTATTCCTACAAGGAGCAACAGACAGGGAAACAAGAGTCTTTCCCTTTCGTTTTTAGAAATAAGATAATAGCTGCATAAAACAGCACAGAATATAGATGCGTAAAAGAGAATTTTTACCAAAAGAGATTGTGAATCTGGCGGAATAGTTAAATGGGCCGATAAATAGGCCAGCACCATTCCCAGTATTACTAATGCTGCCGCCAATATCCCTTGCACTAAAGTGCGGTTCATTGTCCAACATAAACCGATTGCCCAAGCCACCGCCAATACCAGGTAACACAGATAATACTCCGGCGTAAAAATGAATTGCCCGACATTGGATAAGTTCATAAATGGTATCTCCGGAGTAAATAAACCGGCCATATAAGATACCAAAGCTAAAATCAACAACAAGGTCGTGGAACGCGAAAAAGCGCGCAATTTAGCGGAAGCGAAAATCAAGAGCAGTGCCCCAAGCGCCAACAAACTAACTCCCGTTTGATTGGGGGCATATTCGGCCGCAAAGAAAGGCATTACCAAATTGGTTACTAATCCCGCGTGTTCGGACACATGTACGGAACAGATTTTTCCTAATGTATAAAACAGATAAGATCCCGCCGCTGCAAAAACCATAAACAACGGAAGAAAGAAAATGAACCGCGTAAGCGTACGCATGGGGGCAGCTTCTTTATCTTCCGACAGGAAACGTATGGGAGTTGGTTTTTTTGACGGAACAAAAACATCGACGGGTTTGACGTTTTCCGCTTCCAACATACGAGCCCCCTTTTCCGGCTGTTTGGAATTTTTTGGGGGGAGCGTGGAAGAAAGATCTGTCTCACCTTGCGGTATAAGCGGTAAACTCGAAGAAGAAGTGGTCGGTTTCCGCGTCGCGGCTTGTTCCGCCCGTTGCTTTTTAATACTTTCTGTAGTAACTTTTTCTTCTTTTACGATGCGCAGCGGTCCTTCTTCCCCCAGGTCGATTGCCCGTCCGGAATTTCCCATTTTAACCCGAAGCTGATCTTCGGCTCGCATTTTCTTGAAATACTGTAAAGTTTCTTTGGCGGTTTGAAAGCGGTCATCTGGGTTTTTGCTCATTAATTTTTGTACAGCCAATGACAGCCAGCCCGGCATATCGGAACGGAGTTTCGCCGGATTTGGAACAGGTTCGTTGATATGTTTTTGGATAATATCGATGGTATTTTTTCCATTATATGGAAATTGTCCCGTCAATACATAATAAAGGCTTGCCCCAACGGAATATAAATCCGCGCGGGTATCCAAATCCTTTCCCAGGGCTTGTTCCGGCGCAATAAAATAGGCAGTTCCCGCCAATTCAGTGGTTTTGGTGGAACCTTTTTCCTTATTCACTTTTTTAGCGATACCAAAATCTACCAGCTTTGCCTGGCCTTGTGGATTAATTAAAATGTTAGAAGGTTTGATATCTCGGTGGATAATACCTTTGGCATGGGCGGCGTCTAACCCCAGCAGTACGCCTTCGAATAAATCAAGCACCAACCCAATCGGCAAAACTTTATTTTTCTTGAGGAGTACGGATAACGTTTGCCCTTCAATAAAAGACATTACGATGAAATAGTATCCTTTTTCTTTTCCGACGTTATATACGTTTACGATATTGGGGTGGTCCAACTCGGCAATAGCACGCGCCTCGGTAAGGAACAGTTCCACTGCTTTTTTATCATTAGCCAGAGCGGGACTTAGAATTTTTACGCATACAATACGATTCAGCGCTTTATGGCGTGCTTTATACACCGCCCCCATGCCGCCTTCCGCTACTTTGTTTAAAATTTCACATCCGGAAATTTCTTTTCCTACCAAAGAAGGATTTTCAGTCATAATGTTCCTTGATTACAAAAGTAGAAAAACTTATCTCATCATATAAAAACTGCTTGATTTTATCCCAGTCAAACACTAGAATATAACTAAAGTTATCATACCATATTTTACCAGGTAAATAATAGGGGGCTGTCTTTTTTATAGACAGAATAAAAAATGAGTGAAAGCAGTTTTACATTACTAAGGGATATTGGCGCTTGCGCGTTGGAAAACGGAGAAGAAATACGTTTTAGTATTGACGCTTACCGCGGGTACCGGTATGTGTCTGTCAGGCGGTATGTGCTGACGGATACTTTTTCCGGCGCTACACGCGACGGAATTACCATGACGCCTGAAATCGTGCGCGTGTTAGAACCTTTAGTGGCAGCTTTGCCGGATATCCCTTCCGCTATCAGCGATGGTCAGTTGGGAAAATTTGCCAAACGGCCGGGAATTTGTGTGGTTGTTTCCGTCGGCACCTTCAAAGGGCGCCGGGGGTTGGATTTACGCCAATGGCAAGAGGATTGCGGGTTTACCAAAAAAGGGATTTGGATCCCTATCGAAAAACTCCCCGAAATTAAACAGCTTTTTCTAAAAACTAAGGAAGCTCTTGACGAAAAGCCGGAAGATGATTTCTGACGGAATGTTTTCAATAAAGAATCGGATAATTTTATGGCAATAAAAAATCCCCAGGCAAACTACCTGGGGATTTTTTATTTGGAAGGTTTATTTTGTTTCTTCAGCGGAATCCGATTTTTTAAATAATCCGCCCAGCCCCTTAAGCGTTTCTTTTACCGTATCTGTTGCGGCATTAGCGGCATTTTTGGTAACCTCCACTCCCGTCTTTACGGCAGATGAGGCGACTTTCCCCGTAGTCTTTACGGCGCCGGAAGCCACATTCCCTGCGGCGGTGGCCGTGCCGCTTACCACTTTACCGGGGGTTTTATAATTTAAAATTCCCCCCACCAATGATCCCACCGTACTGATGACGTCCAGTTTTCCGCTGGGATTATCCAGTGTTCCCCCAATTTTAATAATAACGGGAGTTTGCGAAGTAAGTATCGTAGCCGATACCTGCATATCCAATTCTTGGGTGTAAAAATTGATGTTGCCGGTGCCGGAAATGTCGGTTACTTGGGAATTGAAGGTCGTCTTTTCCAACTGCATTACTCCGTTGGTAAACGTATAGACTCCTTCCCCGCTGGTAAATGTTATTTCCCCTTTTTGCGTATCTTCCTGGACTGGGAAAAGTTCCACATTTAAAGCGGTGGATACTTTGCGTACCAGGCTGATCGGGAGCAATAGGATTTTGACGATTTTGTTTTCTTTGACGAAAGAGTCCAAATCCGTAATAGCGCCGGGCTGCAACGTAAACGAAACCGTTCCGTTCGCTTTGGACATACTTTCCGTTACATCAGTCAGCTTGGCATTGAGGGTAAATCCGTTTGTTCGAAAGTAAGGTATATCAATAGCCCCAACTTTTACGTTGGCAGTGAGGTTCATCAGTAAAGAAGACGGTTCTTCCGAAACGGATACAGCCGTACCAGCCGGTGCCTGTGTTTCAGACGGCGTTTGCGTCTGACTCGCGGCCGCGGCGGTTTCTGCGGCGGGGGCAGGCTCCGAGGATGAACCCGGCAATTTCTCTAATGTGAATTTGGCTAAATCCAAGTTAAAAACGATATTCATCACTTCTTTGATGTTTCTATAGGAAAAGGAAGAAGTGAATTTTTCGCCGTTTAGTAACCCGGTTAAAGTATTGGACGAAATATTATCCAAAGAAGAAAAGGCAATAGTGCCATTCAATTCTGATACCGTAAATGGTTCATACAGAGCGCTCAGGTTTTTAAATGTAACCATACCGCTGATATCTTTGCCTTCTTGTTTGTCTGTAGCCTTAAAAGAACCGTTGATAATCCCGCCGGGATTAAAACCGGCTACCGTATCGGTCATGTGTACGATTTGAGACAAGTCGGTAGTTAAGTTTCCGTCGATTGCATAAGTCGGCGTGGGCCCATTCCAGCCGATGGTGCCATAAGCGGAAAGAGCGCTGTCCATAATAGCCAGCTTCGCCTGCGAAATAGTAGCGTAGGAGTTTTGTAAATCAGCCGCAGCTTTCAGGTTCATATTAATAACAGGCAATGAAAAATTCGGCAGATTAGGCAGAAAGTCTGCGAAAATGGCATTATTAATACCGCTTAATGTTCCGGTCAAATCCATTTGCGGAGCCGTAAAATCGCGTATGCCGCCCGTAAGCTGGAAATGAACGGTTTTGTAGGAAGCGGAAATATCATTTACCGTTACATAAGCGTTTTGCATATCCAATCCGGCTAAAAATACGCGCAGCGCGATATTGACGGGTATAGATACCGCCGGCCCGTTTTTTTGCTGATAAGCTGTATTAAAGTTGATTTTGACGTCAAATGGTTCCGCCAAATCGAACTGGTTGATTTCCAGATTTAATTTGCTGACGGAAGCATTCATTCCCGTTTGCAGGTCTTTATAAGAGAAACTGCAGTTGTTGGCGGCAATTTTATTAGCCAGCAGGACAAATGCCGATTGCGCTTTCACATCGTCGGTTTGAGCGTCGGTTTGAGGCTGTGGATTGGTTTGCGTATCGTCGGCATCGGCCGGAAGGAACGTGTCAAAATTATAAGTGCCGTCTTTTTGTTTAATAACGTTCACGGCCAATCCGTCAAGTTGTACGGTGGCTATTTCTATCCGTTTTTGAAACAGCGGTTTCAGCGCGATTTTAACGACCAGTTTGTCGGCTTTGGCGAAAGTACCGTTCTGAAAAGTAGTGTTTTCTGAAATGGCGAAATTGTCTAACGTAACCCCTACTAAATTCAAGGAAATATCATCAAAGGAAATTTCCCGTTGCAAATTGTTTTTTGCGTACTCAAGCGCCATGGCTTTGAGTTTTTCGGGTGGGAACATCAACCGCAGCGCGATTAAGGCTCCTACCCCTAAAATCACGATGACAATCGCGATTTTAAAGCATAGTTTCAGTAATTTTTTCATACTAATATTGTAGTTTTTTGCCAGAACAGAGGCAAGCCTTCAGCAGGCGTCATTTTTTTGAGTTTTTTTCAGTTGATACAGGGGTAACATCGATGATGTTTTGGGAGGCTGCCTGATGGGCTCGAAAGGCCTCCAAATCTTTATGCAGCAGGGTCAATACCAATAGTATAAATGCGCCGTCGTCCGTAATTCCAATCAAAGGCAGTACGTCCGGAAGCAAGTCTATTGGCGAAAAGAGATAAACCAAACATAATATCGCCCAGAAAAGCGTGTTCCACGGAATTTTCCAACGGCCTCTGCAAATGGCCCATAACATCGGGAAAAAACTAGAAAAATCCTGAACAATTTTAACCAGATTAAATTTCACCGTGAATTCCTTTTCAGGCCTGTGGCGGCAGCGCTTGTTCGGCAGAAAGCGGGCTTGACGGCCGCGGCGCCGCATCTTCGGCGCGCATTCCCAAGATATTCTCATTGACCCGCATGGCATAATCGCCGATTCTTTCAAAATTGTTCAGAATATCGGCGTAAGCAGTAATGGAATCCGGCGAAGCTTTCTGCCCGGCGTTGATGCGTTCGCGGCGGTCCCGCAAAAAACGTTTGCGCAAAGCGTTCAATTCTTCCTCATCTTTTATGGCTTGGGCGAACGTTTCTTCCGCTTGGGTATGCCACTGCCGGGTAGGTTGTTGGAAATCCACCAATATACGGCGTGTGCGTTTGGTAATTTCTTTGGTAAGTTTGGCGATCACTTCCAAATCGTTTACGTCTGCCTGGGCAAACGGCTGTTGGGTGTGAAATTTTTCCAGAATGCGGGCGATTTTTTCACCGCAGTCCCCCATACGTTCTATGCTGTTTAATACGTCAAAAAGCGAGAAAGCCTGCGCCACGGCATGACGAGAGAGGTTCCCGTGGGAAAGCGCCGTCAGATACAGATTGATTTTGTGTTCCAGCACATCGGTTGTTTTTTCGGCTTCTTTTACGTCTTCAATCAAACGATGGAACATTTTTTCATCATCTACTTTTACGGCATGTATCAGTTTGTCCGTCATTTTGGTTACGAAACTCATCATGCGTTCTACTTCTTTGCGAACGGCAATTAATGCCAATTCCGGCGTTTGGGTAAAACGCGTAGAAAGGTAAATCAGTTCGTGTTCTTTTCTGTCTTCCCGTTTGGATTTTGGGATAATCAGATACGTCAACTTAGCCAGCTGATTTAAAAGCGGCAGCATCAGCATGGTATTAAGTACGTTAAATACCGTGTGAAACGCAGAAATATGATAAGGAAGTACCGCGGTTAAGACGTCGGTTTCTTTCGTATAAGGAGAACCGGGCACCAGCCAATCCACAAAATGTACGAAATGGTTAAAAATACATACTACCCAAAATACGCCGATGATATTAAACAAAAAGTGCCCTAGGGCGGCGCGGCGCGCCGTTTTGCTGGCGCCAATAGCGGCCAAGTTGGCGGTAATGGTGGTGCCGATGTTTTCTCCCAATACCAAGGCGCAGGAGGTTGGAAAATCAATGATGCCGGCGGCCGCGCAGGTAAGCGTCATGGCCATAACGGCGCTGGAAGATTGCAGGATAACGGTTAAAATAGTGCCGCTGAAAATCAGTATCAACAGATTCAGCAAATTGTTAGGCTGAAAGCGAGAAATCCATTCCACTACATGCGGATTTTGGGCAAAGTCGGCCGGGATGGCATTTTTCATAATATCCAGCCCCAGGAATAATAATCCAAACCCTACCATGGTTTCACCGATACGGCGTATCACGATAAACCGCGGAATGAACTGGGCAAAAAAACCAATTGCGATGACCGGCAGGGCAAAGAGGGAAATCTGCATTTTAAAACCGAACAGACTGACGATCCACGCCGTCATCGTAGTGCCGATGTTCGCCCCAAAGATCACCCCCAAGGATTGATATAAGTTTAATAAACCTGCGCTGGCGAAGCCGACAACCATAACGGTGGTGGCGCTGGAAGACTGGATAATGCTGGTTACCAAAGTGCCGCAGGCGGTAGCTGCAAAACGGTTGGTGGTTGCAATCCCCAAAAGCTGGCGCAGTTTTTCGCCGGATACTTTTTGCAGACCGTCGCTCATAATTTTCATACCGAACAGAAAGATCGCTAAACCGCCTAGTAAATTAAGGGTGTTGAGCAAAGTTGACATGACTTTTCTCCTTCAAGAGGTTGTGTAAAAAAAGAGAGAGCCCCAACAACGGGCTCCCTCCGTTTGATACGGCAAAAAGTTGATTACTGCCCGCGGCCGAAGCCGCCTGCCAAGAGCGGGAAACAACATAACTTCTATAAATACTTTCTAAAGGCATAGTTATTTAGACATTTTGATGCTTTGTTCGTTGTTTTCGTCATCGGATTTAGATGCTGGTTCTTCTTTTTTAGTCCACATCTGTTGATTTTGTTCTATTTGTTTGGCCATTTCGTCGTCAAACAGAATAGTCGGCATACGGTCTTCCTCCGCATATTGGACAAAATCTTCCGGTTTGGGTTGATAAACTTGTTCTAAATGTTCTTTAAATTCATTGTCATCCGAAGTCGTTTTTACGGACGCTTTTTTGATACTGACATGAACATCTTGCTCCGTTACTACTTTACCTACACCGGGCGGGAGTACGTTGTTATCTTCCCCAAAGACCTGGGTAACTTGAGAATTGATTTGAATTTCCGGCTCCGGCGTATAGGAGGAGCGGTTCTCGCCGTAATCGCAGTTGAGGAAAAACAACAGAAATGTTGCAAAAGCCCAACAGCTTACCGCTGCCAATCCCAATACACATACTCCGCCGACGACATACCAAGTCGGGGTAAGCTCCGCCAGGTTGAAACTGTCGGCAAAATGCAAGGGAATCACTACATAAAGGGTGCGTAGCACTGCCAGGAAAAACAATCCGGGCAATATACTGCATACCAGAATGGCAACGAATGTTCTCAAAAAGTTTTTAATGCCGCTTGTCATTTCCCAGCTGTAAATAATAGCCTTTATGGGTCCCTGTTCTCGCAAGGCGATAGACGGTATCACAAAGCAAAGACGTACAACAAGGAAAGCAATCAACAAACCGATAAAAATTAATCCTATGCTGCCGGTGTATCTGCACATGGGTATAACCAGAAAAGCAAGGATCCCCGAGAATACGCCCATAACCATATTAAAAACCAGCAAATAAAGGCTGGGAATTACCGAGGACGTGATGGAGTTGGAGAAAGATTCCCCAAAGTTATCGACTTTGGCTGCCAATATGCGCCACAGCAGAATAACTAAAAACGATGAAAAACAGATATTGAGGAGTTGCACAAAAATGGGGTGGATATTAAAATGCAACAACAACCCCGACAAGGAGTTAAGCAACAGAAAAATGATAACGTATAGCACCAAAGTCGTACCCGCCCGATTGACGAGTCCAAGCCCTCCCCAAAGCAATTTGAAAATATTTTGTTGTTCTCTTATATCCATGATATACCCCTTGTTAATACACCCAACATTATAGCAAAACGCAATAGAAAGGTGCGGAAAAATTAAAATTGTTTTGCAAGCGCTTGTGCGGCAGCAAATCCACTGCTCCACGCCCAGTGTAAATTAAATCCCCCCAAGCGGCCGGTTACGTCTAACAATTCTCCGATTAAATACAACCCCGGCGTCTTTTTTGCTTCAAAGGTGCTGGGATTGATCTGACGGGTATCCACTCCGCCGGCGGTAACTTCGGCGCGGGTATAGCCGGACGTTGCTTGCGGAATGAAGGAAAAGCAATTCAGTGCCTGGGCGGCCGTTTCTAGCTCAGCGCGTGTAGCATTGGATAAATCTTCATTTTGTTTCCCCAGAATGGTTTTGGCGACTTTCGCGGAGAGTTTGCCGCAAAGTGCCGTTGGAAAAGTTTTGGCGTGATTTTTTTGGGTATAAAATAAGGTAAGGGCATTTTCTCCTGGCAGGAAGTTGATTTGAACCGGTTGGCCGGGTATCCAATACAGGGAGGCTTGCAAGGCCGCCGGCCCGCTGACGCCTTCGTGCGTAAAAAGGAGTTGTTCTTCAAAAGAATATTTTCCGCACGTTACTGCGGCTTTTAAGCTATTTCCGGCTAATTGACAAAATCGGCTACGCAGCTCTTTGGGAAAGATAAATCCGGCCAAAGCAGGGCGCGGATCAATTAAATGGAGCCCAAATTTTTCCGCTATTTTAAACCCGAAATTAGATGCCCCCAATTCAGGGAAGGATAACCCCCCGCAGGCAAGGACTACCCGTTCTGCCCGAAGGGAACCGGCGGAAGTATCCAATAAAAAAAGGTTGTTTTCCCGGCGGACGTCCAAAACTTGGGTGTGGGTTAGAATCCGGGTGCCTGTTTTTTGAGCGCGCTTTAGCAGCATTTGTACAATGTCTTGGGCATTAAAAGCAAACAGCTGTCCGTGGGTTCGTTCTTCCCAGCGGATATGATTTTCGTTCAGTAAGTTTAAAAAATCCCGGGGTTTAAAAGCGGCCAGTGCGTTTTTGCAAAAATGTTTATTTTCGCTTACATAATCTGCTGCGGAAACAAACCGGTTGGAAAAATTACACTTTCCTCCGCCGGATATGCTTATTTTTACACCGGGTTTAGTATTGTGGTCTATCAAAATTTTACGATGGGGAAAGGAACCCGCACACATCAGGCCGGACGCACCTGCTCCGATAATAGCGGTATGAAAAACGGTGTTTTTGAGTCCCTCGGAAGTCGTCATCTTATAATTAGGATAGCAAAAAATACCTGTCCGCGGCAGGAAAGGGTCTTTCACTGCCTCTTTTGTCGCTTGGTGGTTGCTTTGCGGTATTTTGTTCCCCATTGGGCCAGGGTCTCAATCACGGAGGTAAGCTCTTGTCCTATTTTGCTTAACCGGTATTCCACGCGTGGAGGTACTTCGGCATAGACTTTGCGTAACACAAGTCCGTCTTTTTCCATATCGCGAAGGTTTTGTGTTAACACTTTTTGACTGATGTTTCCTATAGATTGACGCAGTTGGCCAAATCGGCGTGTGCCATGGGTTAAATCGCGCACGATTAACAATTTCCATTTATTCCCAATCAGTTCTACCGTCAGCGCTACGGGACAGAAAGGCTTTTCTTCTTTTTTCATAATTCTTCATCCTTATAGTTACCAAAAGGTACTTAGATAATAAAAAAGTGCCTTCTTTACAAAAGTGCCTTACAAGTTTTATTATACTGCAAGAAGCAAAATAAGAAAAGGAGGCTCTTATGAGCAAAGAGATTCAAAACATAGCACAAAATGAAAATTTTAAGGCTGTTTATGTGGGCCCGTGGGCGGAAATTGCTCAGTTTGTCACAGAAGATGTGAAGGGTAAAGTGTTTTTGAAAGAAGCGTTGGGTACAAGCGGAAGCGAACTTTCGGTTGGCGCGTTGCCTGCCCATACGACTTTGCCGTTTTTCCATGCGCACAAGCAGAACGAAGAATTGTACATCGTTTTGCATGGCAGCGGCAAAATGCAGGTGGATGAAGATGTATTTGAGTTGAGAGAAGGTTCCGTGGTGAGGGTGAGTCCGAAAGGGTCTCGTAGCTTAAGAAGCGGGGCGGATGGATTGGTGTATCTGTGCCTGCAGACGAAAGAGGGTTCTCTGGAGGAGTGGACAGGAAAAGACGCCGTATTTACTCAAACTTCGGCCAAGTGGTAATTACAACTGACAAAAAACCAGGCCTTGCGGCCTGGTTTTTTGTGCGAAGAGTCTTTAGCGATAAGCGTTTTTCATAATTTGGGCGGCTTCTTCGTGCGTTAACGAATGAACGTCCAGCTCAAACAGTCCGCCCATGGTTTCTTTGGCGGTGGCGGCCAATTTGTCCATTTCGTCAGCTTTGACGCCGTAGTCGCTCATTTTCAGGTTATCCACCCCACAGTCTTTTTGCAATTTTTCCAACGCAGTAATGAATGCCTGTGCACGCTTTTCCGCAGGGAGTGCATGAATATCTTCCCCCATTGCTTCCGCCATTCTGGCATAGCGTTCCTTTGCCACTTTACCGAGGAAGAATTTGTAATAGGGAAGTGAAATCATAATCAGCCCCGCCCCGTGCGGCAGTTTGGGATAATACGCGCTCAAGGCGTGTTCCAGCGAATGCTCGCTGGTGCAGGAAGAAAACGTTTCCACCATACCGCCCAAGGTATTAGCCAAGGCGACCTGCGAGCGGGCTTCCAAATCGTTGCCGTTTTTGACGGCGCGCGGCAGATATTTGGCGATGAGCTCAATGGCTTTTAAAGCCAAGGCATCGGAAACGGGGGTCGCGATGTTGGCGATATAGCCTTCCGTGCAGTGGAAAAGGGCGTCAAACCCTTGGTATGCCGTCAGATGCGGCGGAACAGAGGTCATCAGTTCCGGATCTACGATCGAAAGAACGGGGAATGTAAACTCCCAACCGGTGCCGATTTTTTCGCTGCCGTTGGTAATAACCGTCCAAGGATCGGCCTCTGTGCCGGTACCGGCCGTAGTAGTGATGGCGACAATGGGCAATGCCCCTTCTTTCGGAAATTTCCCTTTGCCGGATCCGCCGCCGATATAATCCCAATAATTGCCGGGATTTTTAGCCATTACGGCAATGGATTTAGAGGAATCAATGCTGCTTCCCCCTCCGAGTCCGATCACAAAATCGCATTTTTCTTTGCGCGCCAGTTCCGCGCCTTCGGTAACGTGATCTAAAATGGGGTTAGGCAGAATCTTGTCAAACACTACATTTCCTATCCCTTGTTTGGCTAACAGTTGCTGTACCCGTTCCAAGTAGCCATATTTGCGCATAGACGTTCCGGCCGAAATCACGATAAGTGCTTTTTTCCCCGGCAGGTTGGCGGCGGCCAAATCGTTTAGACGGCCTGCACCAAATAAAATTTTAGTCGGCAAATAACAATCAAATTTCATAAACTCCTCCTAAATAAATATCCGTATTTGTATTATAACATTTAACCCTTAAAATAAATGTTTTTTGGAAGCGATTTTATGCTATGATAAATCAACCGTTTTTCTTTCCAGTAAGAAAATATATTTTTTTGTTCGTAAAATATGTTATACTTTATTAGGAATTATTATTAATAATATGAACCTTACAGTTAACGGACAAAAAGAAGAACTGCAAAAACGTTTAACCCGCTTTGAAAAACAATGTCGGGGGAAAGGTCTCCGTGTTACGCAGCAGCGGCGGAAAATTTTTTGTACGGTCGCGCAATCGTGCGAACACCCCAGTGCGGAAAAGGTATTTCAGGCGGTGCGCAGAGAGTTGCCGAATGTTTCGTTGGATACGGTATATCGCACGCTGGCTTCGCTGGAGGAAATGGATTTGCTGATGCGGGTGGGGCTTTCTTCTAAGGCGCGGTTTGACGGAGATTTAAGGCCGCATTGTCATTTTGTTTGTACCCGGTGCGGGGAAGTGTACGACATTTTTCCGCAGGCGGGCGAAGAACTTCTTTCGTTGCCGAGCGCAGCAAAGGAGATGGGCGAAGTAAAGCAGGTTCATTTGCAGCTTCGCGGAATTTGTAAAAAGTGCCAAGAACGGAAATAAGGCACGTTGGGCAGAAGGAAATTATAGGAGATAGTATGGAACTAAAAGGATCTAAAACGGAAAAAAACTTAATGGCGGCTTTTGCGGGCGAATCCCAAGCCACCAACAAATATACGTATTATGCTTCCAAAGCCAAAAAAGACGGTTTTGTGCAAATCAGCAAAATTTTTGAACAAACTGCCGGTAATGAACGCGAACACGCCAAACTGTGGTTCAAAGCCTTGCACGACAACGGCATTCCGACCACGGCCGAAAACTTGTTAGACGCCGCCAACGGCGAACATTATGAATGGACGGATATGTACGCCACTTTCGCCAAAGAAGCCAAAGAAGAAGGTTTTGACAAATTGGCCTATCTGTTCGAAGCCGTCGGAAAAATTGAAAAAATGCACGAAGAACGCTATCGCAAGCTGCTGCATAATGTAGAAGCTCAGGAAGTGTTTAAGAAAGCTGGCATTGTCGTGTGGGAATGCGCCAACTGCGGGCATATTCATGTGGGCGAAAAAGCTCCGGAAGTGTGCCCAGTCTGCGCGCACCCGCAGGCTTACTTTATGATTCACCCGGAAAATTATTAATCCGGTATTTTTGTTTCATTTATAAAAAACCCCGCCGCTCGGCGGGGTTTTTGGGTGGGAGTATTTTATATTTTTGGCTGCTTTAACGTTTGGCCGATAAAATTCCGCCGGCGGCCGCCATTACCGCTCCAAACCACATGGCAGCCTGATAGCCGTGCAAGAACGCAGATTCCGCTGAGGATCCATGTGCCGCAAAATAACGCTGTACGCCTGCATAAACGGCCACGGACAGAGCAATTCCCATAATCATTCCGGCATTGCGCGCCAGTGCGTTTACGCTTGATACAATGCCTACTTTATTTTTGGGGGCAGCGCTGATGACGGTGTTATTGTTGGGAACTTGAAACGTACCGGATCCGCAGCCGGCGATGAGCTGTGCCAGCGCGATATAGAAGAAAGAGGTTTCCCCGTTCATAAACGAGAACATCAGCATGCCGATAATGGTAAATCCCAGCCCCAGGGTCGTAATGAGGCGTGCCGGATATTTTTCCGACAACAGTCCGCTGATGGGCGAAGACAAGGCCAACGCCACCGGGAACGGCAAAATGAGCAGCCCCGTTTGCACGGGGTCAATGTGCAAGATATCGGTGGCGTAAAACGGAAAAAGCACCGAGTTGGTAAAAATGGCCATAAACCCTAAAACGGCGACGGCATATCCGTAGGAAATGGCCGGAATTTTGAAAATAGATAATCCGATAAATGGCGTTTTGGAAACTTTTTCCCGGTAATAAAATAAGCCAAAAAATACGGCCGCGGCAGCAAACGCCCACAGAATAACCGGCGAACCCCAGTGCAGAGAGGGGCCTTCATTGAGGGCATATAGAAACGAAAAACACGCTATAATAAAGAAACCGGCTCCCCATATATCCATACGCATTTTGCTTTTGGGGTTGAAACGCGGAATAATCTGCAGCCCGCGCCAAATACCAATGGCGCATACCGGCAGATTGACCCAAAACACGCTCGGCCAGCCGAAGTGCTGAATTAAAAATCCCCCCACCGCAGGCCCGGCTAAAGAGCCTAATGCCACCACCGCGCCGATGCCGCCCAGCGCGCGGCCGCGGTCTTTGCCGGAGAACGCTTTGGCGATAATCGCCTGAGAATTGGCCATCATCGCCGAAGACCCCAGCCCCTGTACGGCGCGGGCAAAAATCATCATAGGCAGGCTGCCGGATAATGAGCATAAGATACTGCCTATTCCAAAAACGAAAAATCCGCCTAAATATAGTTTTTTACGGCTGTATAAGTCAGAGAGTTTTCCAAACACGGGCAGAAAACATGTAACGGCCAGCAAATAGATGCTTACGACAAATTGGATATTTTCAATATCTGCATTAAATTGCCGGGCAATAGACGGCAGGGCGATGTTTACAACGCCTCCGTCGAGTGTTCCCATAAAAGTACCGGTAGCGGTAACGGTAAAAATCAACCATTTGCGGGGCAAGTTAAGCAGTCGTCGTTTCATAGAATCCTTTAGGCTGTTTCTTGCGTTTTTTGCGTTTTTCGCGGGCAGCCGAGAAGTAAGCGGCCGCTAAAGCCATTACGATACAGAAAATCATAGACGCCTGATAAGCATGCATAAAAGCGGGCTGTTCGGAAAGTCCAGCCGCTAAATAGTGGCGTTTTACGGAAGAAAAAATCAATACCGAAAGAGCAATACCCATCACGGCTCCCATATTGCGCGCCAGTGCGCTTAGGCTGACGACCATTCCCAACCGTTCTTTGGGGGCTCCGCCGATGATTGTGTTATTGTTGGGCGCTTGGAAGGTACCCGAACCGGTACCCATAATCAGCTGGGCGACTATTATATATAGGAAAGAAGGGTGGGTTCCTATCCCTGCAAACATGGAAGCTCCAATGATGATAAATCCAAATCCTACCGTTGTAATTAAGCGCGCCGAATAACGTTCGGACAGCCAGCCTGAAAACGGTGAGGAAATAGCCAGCGCGATGGGAAACGGCATCATTAAAAGGCTCATTTGCAGCGGAGAAAGATGCAAAATGTCGGCCATATAAAAAGGAAAGAGAATGGCATTGCAGTTAAGCGCAATAAAACCTAACAGCGATACAATGCAGCCGTAAGAGATTGCCTGTATTTTAAATAAGGAGAGCCCGATAAACGGATTTTTGGAAGTACGCTCCCGCATATAGAAAATCACAAAGAATAGGGCGGAGAGAGCAAAAGATCCCATAATTAAAAAAGAAGTCCAATGTTGGTTTTCTCCCTCGTCTAATGCGTAAAGAAAGCAGAAACAGAATAAGATAAAACAAATTGCGCCCATAAAATCTATTTTTACTCGTTCGTGGGATTTAAACAGCGGAATAATCTGTATGCCGCGCCAAATGCCTAAAGCGCTGATGGGTACGTTAATCCAAAATACCGACTGCCAGCCCCAGTGCTGAATCAGAAAACCGCCTACGGCCGGACCGGCCAGAAACCCGGCCGCCACCATCGCCCCGATGCCGCCTAGCGCGCGGCCGCGGTCTTTGCCGCGGAAGGCTTTGGCAATAATGGCCTGACAGTTGGAAATCATCGCGCTGGCGCCCAAGCCCTGTACAATGCGCGAGAAAATCATCCAGCTTAAACTTTCCGAGAACGCCGCCAGCAGCGATCCAACGCCAAACAGCAAAAATCCCGTCAGATACAGGTATTTGCGGCTGTACATGTCGGACAATTTGCCAAATACCGGCAAAAAACAGGTGGTGGTCAGCAAATAAATGCTTACCACCCATTGAATGCGTTCCAGTCCGGCATTTAAATCCTGCGCCATGACGGGCAGCGCAATGTTGACGATTCCTCCGTCCAGCGTGGACATAAACACGCCAATGGCCGTAACCGAAAAAATTAACCATTTATAAGCAATGTGCGGTGCATGTATCTTCATAAATTAAAACTCAGTCTAAACCTTTGAGTCTTCCCGCCGGATATGTTCGATCGGTTCTCGTCAGGGAGCCTGTTTAAATCATACAGCTGTTATTTTCGGCGGTATCAAACGGAGAAAATACAACCGTGTGCGGATTCAGCGGGGCCGGCGCGTTTTTTGATCGGTCGGAAAAGTCATTCCGGCAGGAACAATATCCCCTCAAAAAAGCGGTTGCGTCAGAGATATTGTTTTTTGTACATTTTTTAATTACTATATCCTATATATAATTTTATGTTATTTGAAATAGGTTTACAAATTAGAAATCTCTTTTCCGTACCCGGCGTTTGCGGAAACAGATATATGAGGAAGGAAAATTGTATTTCAGAGGTTGTTTATGACGGACTCTATTGTAGAAGAATTGAAAAAATTAATTGCGGCACATCTGCCTATAAATAAAGACGAGGTTGCAAAACTAAGCGCCCAGGACAAGTTGTTTTCGCCGGAGGGTTTTTCTCTGGACAGTATTGATATGGTGGAACTGGCCGCTGTTTTGCAGCAGAAATACGGTATCCGTATTGAAAATGTCCATGAAAACCGTGCGGTTTTCCAGACGTTGGGATCACTGGCGGAGTATGTAGAAAAGCACCGGATTAAATAAGCGTGTTTGCAGCGGAGAAAAAGTGATATGCTGAACCGAAATGATGTAAAACGCATAGTTTGTGATGTGTTCCGTACAGAAGCAGCCCGGCACGGAGATAATGTGCTGGCGGTATTTGAAACCGAAAATGCGGACAATCTGTTTGCTTCCATTTCGCCTGAGATATTAACGTCGGCTTTTGAAAAATGTTCTCTTTTATTTAATTATCCGCCGCGGGCATTTTCGTCGTTGGATTTGATGACTGATTATGCGTATGGCGCTTTTGCCGGGAACCATCAAATTA
The DNA here is from genome assembly GCA_944326765.1 of uncultured Elusimicrobiales bacterium. Classification (GTDB taxonomy): domain Bacteria; phylum Elusimicrobiota; class Elusimicrobia; order Elusimicrobiales; family Elusimicrobiaceae; genus Avelusimicrobium. The sequence goes on from CALVFE010000017.1 coordinate 22,612, forward strand.
CTTTTTTGACGTCCGGCAGCAACGGGGAGCCCAAGGAGTGCGTCCACACGGTGCAGATGATGGAGGAAGAAGCAGGCGGAGTGGCGCCCTTTTTTAAAGGCGTGGAACGCATTGTATCGCTGGTTCCGGCGTGCCATCTATATGGCTTTTCCTTTACGGTTACGCTTCCTCATGCGTTGGAAGTGCCGGTCCTGTCGTTGCCGGCGTTGCCTACGCAGCCGTGGGATAAACTGTTGCAGGCGGGAGATCTTATCGTCGGATTTCCGCTGTTTTGGAATTATTGGTTGAATATGGGGTTATCCTTTCCTAAAGGAGTGCAGGTTTTGTCATCGACTGCCCCGTGCAAAGATGAAACGATTGCCGGGTTGTATCAAGCGGGAGTATCATACTTTACCGAAATCTATGGCGCCAGCGAAACAGGGGCCATTGCCCACAGACACCACCCCGGCAAACCTTTTGAATTATTCCCTTTTTGGGAAGTTTCTTTGCAAAATCCCGTCATACCCCGAATCAAACGGGCATCTTATCCCAAGTGGTTGGAGTTGCCTGATTATGTCAGCGTGCAGCGCGGTCGTTTCTTGATTCCTTTGGGACGGGCAGATGACTGCGTGCAAGTAGCTGGTATCAATGTATATCCCAAGCGGGTGGAAAAAGTGCTTTCCCAACATCCGGCGGTTAAAGCATGTCGGGTGCGTCTGATGCGTCCGGAAGAAGGAGAGCGTTTGAAAGCTTTTATTGTACTCAATGAAGGATATACCCCAGATCATTTGGGGATTATCCGCACTTATTTAAGACAGCGGCTTACAGTGCATGAACTGCCGCGCAAATTTACCTTTGGAACGGAAATTCCTCACACCTCCATGGGAAAAGATTCCGATTGGTAACCGAATATCTTCTTCTAAGAAAAAAATTCTTTTTATGTTAGAATAAAAAAGGAAAAGACCTGTTTTGTTGTGTCTTTTCAAACAAGATTTAAGGGTCAAAAGGTCCCAAGAAAAAACTGGGTCTTTTGGCCCTTGTTGCTAAAAAGTTTTTGTGTTAGCATTAGGGTATAAGCAGTACTAAAAATGCATATTCTATGGAGACAATATATGAACAAACTGATAGCGGCAGTGCTAAGCATTTCGCTAATCTTCGGAAGCATTACTCCTTCCCTGGCCCAAACCAATAAGCTTATTAAAGGCGGCGCAAAGGCGTTGCAGCAAACGGGTAAGGAACTGGCGGGCGGAGCTAATCAGCTTCCTAATGCGGTTAAACAAGTGGCGGGCGTATCGGCTGCTCAAACGGCTAAATCCGTGGCGGGTGCCCAGACTGTTCAAGCGGGAGTTGAAATGCCATCGGCAGCTGCTGCTTCTACTACCATGGCCAAACATGCCGCTGCTGTACCGGATTTCAGTGCACGTTTAAATACGGAAATTGCTTTACAGACTCAAGCTCAAACCACAACTCCTAAAACGCTTTCTGAAATTAATCAACTGTTAACTCGTTCTAATTTTTCTTCCAAAGATGCGCAAACTGTTTATAATCAGATTTTTAATGTAACTTCCCGTACGGTTTCCGCCAAAGAATTTTTATTATTTAATACCCTGCCCGCTGTTTCTGTAGAACGCGGGTTTTCTTTGGCCGCGGAACACGCCTCCTTAGCGGTTGATTTTTATCGCCGCTCTTTACTTTCCGATTTACAGCATACTCCTGCCGCCGCCGATTCCTTTACGTTGGAAGAGATTGTCTCCCTCTCCCCGAAATCTCCGGAATTTGCGTTGGTGGAAAACTGGTCAAAATCGATGGCGGCGGTAACCGATTTAGGTTTTTACGGATCTATAAATGATGCTCGTTTGTTGCTTGACACTTATACCCAAACTCCTGCCGCTTTAAAACCCATTACGGAAGTAGTGGTCGGCCGCGCGCTTTTGAATCTGCAAGCTTATGAGGCGGTGGAACAATTAGCCAATTTGGCGGCGGTAAACGGCAAATTGACGGGCGAGTTTTGGAACGGTTTGCAAACATATGCGCGCCAGGCCGGTTTGAATGTAACCCTCCCCGCGGTAGAAACAGCCGCCGCTTTAAAAGTTCCTGCCAACATAAAACAGGTTTTAGGCGCTTGGAACGCATTGAATGTACGGCATCTGAATCCGTCGGCTAAAGCTACGGAAAATTGGGTGGCTTTAAATGCGCGGAAAGGAAAAATAATAGCCGATCCTATGGTTGCAATTTCTGCAGAAAAACCTGTAGATATGGCTGTTCAAGAAGCAGAAGCAATAGCTGCTCCTAAGGTGGAAGTGGATTTAGCTAATGTTCAATTAACGGATAATTTGGCGGTTGGTGTTTCTCCAACGCCTTCCTCCGCGGAAGAAACGGTTAGTGCGCCTGTCGCTGAGCAAAAAACGGCTGTGGCCGAAAATGCTTCGTGGTTATCTCGTGGAATGAGTCGTATTAAACAAGCGTTTTCCGGTTTTTCTGCCAGTCAGCCGCTGTCCGTACAACCTATTGCGCTAATCAGCGAAACCGCTATTAATGATGCTGCGTTAAAACAGGCGTTGGGACTCTCCGGCAGCGGTACGCTGTCTATGGGCGGGTTAGGCGACTTAACCAATAAAATTAATAACAACCAGATTATTAAACGGGTTCACCGGACATTGGAACTGGCCAGAAACCAGGCTGATTCTCAATTTATTACTATGGCCAAAGAAGCCCAAAAAACAGGGCGTTATTTGACCAGCAAGGATTATAATTCCCTTTTATCTGAAAAATTTTCTTCTTCCATTGCTCAGGATCCCAAATTGGCTCCTTATGCAAAAGATATTGCGGCAGCTCTTTCTTCTCCGGCTGCAACTGTACCGACGCCGGCCAAACGTGAACTTGCTTATTCTTTAAAAATACATGATGCTGACGGAAAAGTACTTCCTATTACGTTTGAACTGAACATGCGTCTGCTGGATAATACGGCTGTTCGACAGTTTGAACTTTTGGGGATTACGAATTCCGAAGTGTTTACGCTGATGCGGGATATCAAAGACGGCAAGCCGACAGGCCCATTTGAACTGATGTTGACTACTCCCGGCGGCAGCAGAAGACCTATTTACGAACCGTTTATCGAGGGCGGAAAAGCGGGTGTAGAAGCACTGTATTACCGTTTATTGGGCGATTATCAAGCGGGAAAATTGGTTTCTAACAAAGTAAACTTGAACCTCTATTCCGATGTATTTGCGGAAAGAGCCACGATGTTTGCCGGGTTGACGGAAGGTTTGGGCGGATTGCCGCAGGCTACCGTAGCTCCTCAGGCGACAGCGTTGGGAATTTCTGATCCGAAGGCATTACAGCAAGGGGTTTCCCACTCGCAGCTGGGTAACGTGGCGAGTGTTATTTTCTCCGGATTACAGAAAGAGTTCGGTATTAAGAACACTTTGGCTTTAGGTTTAGGAGTGGCCGCATTGGGCTTAGGTATTTGCGGTTTTGGCCTTTCGTTGCCTTCCATGGCGGCTAAGATTGCTATGTTAGGTTTAGGTTCCTTTGTGTTGGGGGTAGGTGCTAACGGCGGCGTAAAATCCACGAACAGCATTTTTGCCAAAGAGATGTCTAACGATAATATTTCCGGTACGGCGCGTATGGGGTTTGTCAATGCGCGTGCTTCTATCGGTACCATGACGGGATATCTGTTCTTCCCGATATCGGTGTTGTTTGCTTTGTCTGGGGTGGAAGCATTCCAGTGGTTGTATTATGGCGCCACGGCGGTTCCTGCTTATGCATTAGTCAACTTGTTGCTTTCTAAAGTTAAAAATGTAGGCGCGTCGCATGGCGTGGCTACGTCATGGAAGGATAAAATCAAAGTCGTAGGAAAAAGCGGTGTAGGTATTGTTAAGAATATTTGGAACAATATCAAGTTCGCGGTGAGCGGCGGATACCAAGAACGCTTGGCGGCCATCCGCGAAAAGAAAATTATTAAGGAACGCACCAAACAATATACAGGCATTTTAAAGGGAGAAGCGCCTGTGTTGAATCAACCGGTTGCTGCTGATTCCTCTAAATCGTTGTGGCAGAAGGCTAAGAACTTTATGACTGTCAATGTTCCCGCGGCAACCAGCCAGTATATGCTGCGCATGATGACTTTGGTGGGTTTGTATCACTTTGCCGGTATGATGTATAACTCCGGTCCGGGGGCTATTATTGGTAACTTTATTAAATCTCCGGAAGGGGCTTCTATTGTGGAGTGGGCTCAGAATATGCCGTGGTGGACGACGGCTCTCTTGACGGGCGGTGCCGGTTATGCACTGACTAAGATTGGACAAAAAGTATATACGTGGTTGCATAAGAACTTTACCCGGGGCCCGGCGCTTGAATTAAGAGAGGAGCAGCCTACTACGCTTAGTGAGAAGACGAAATCCGTTATTCAGAAGAATTTGCCTTGGATCGTTGGCGGTTTGGCGGGCATTGTGACGGCGGTTTCTCCGGAAGCATATGCCATAGCACATTCGATCTTCAGCCGTTTTGATCCGACCTCGGTGGCGCAGATTGCGACTTTCTTTACTGCCTATGTAGGTGTGTGGGCGGGACGTCAGTATCTGTCCAATTTTGTAAAAACCGGTAAATTGTCTCCGCAAGGCATTATTGGGGCGTCTGGAGTATTGAGTACTATTGCGGTAGGCTTGGCCTTTATTCCTGCCCTGCCGTTGGGTGCAAAAGCTGCCTTGTGGGGTATTGCTGGGCTGGGGTTTGCCAACTTGGCTGGATATGAAAACTCGTTAGCGATGGAAAAATATCCGGACCAGAAACCTGCCGTTAATATGGCTTATACGTTAGCCAGACTTTCCGGCGCGTTGACGGTGTTGTATGGATCGTTGGCGAATATGTTTAAAGGAATGGGCGTGGCTGATCCTGAAGTGAATGCCTTAGTTTTGCCGGCGAGTGCGTTGGCGTTGGCTACGCTGATCAATGGTAAGTATTTCTTCCAGAATTTCTTCCAAGATGTGAAACGCTGGAGAGGGCTGCCTCCTACGCTGAACTATAAATTGTTGCGTATGGAAGCAGATGACTTCTATAAAAAATATCTGGAATCTGGCCATTCGGTGGAGTATTGGTCTCAGGACGCCAAGCGTATTGCGAGTGAATTGTTCCAAAAAACCAGACACGAACTGACGACGGTAGAACGTTTGATGAATCCCATCAAGGAAAAATTACATCTCAACGAATTGCGTCTGAGTGTGATTCATGAGCTGAAGAAGTTATTGAATGGCGCTTCGCAGAACAATGTGCCGCTGGGTATGGAAGAATTAACATACAAAGCCCTCAAAACGCGTGAAATCCAGCCGTTACTGACGAGCTTGTCTGGTAAAACCATTACTCCGGCGCAGGAAGAAAAAGTCGTTCGTTCTGTGGCAGGCGTAATTTATAACCGCTACTTCATCAGAGCCGATGCGTTGGACGATATGGAGCGCGGTGTAATGGAACGCAATGAAGGTTTAGATGAATTCCGTTTAGAAGTGTTGCGCAATATGTATAAGATGGAATTGACCAAAATTGCTAATGACCGTGCGGCGCGTTATAAAGGCAATATCCTGTCTTATAATCGTGCCATGGCCGAGCTGGAAGATATGGCTAATAAAGTATTAGGCAGTAATCATGGTTGGAAAGCTCCGCCTTTTCAAAAATAAGACTTTGCAGTGACTGCCTCAAAAAGTGGCTTGTGCAGTAGGACAAGCCACTTTTTAGTGGGTATTTGGGAAAAGTGAAAGCCGAAATAATTTTTCAGACGGAAAAATAAGAAAAACTTTCCAAAAAAAGAAGCGGAAATGTGTTATAATAAAAAAGTAAGGATGTTCGTATTACGAATCAACTAAATAGGAGACTTGAATGCTACGGAAGTTTATTGATTGGTTTAAACCGCTGCCCGATGCCGCGGAAAAAATAACCGATCCTGAAGAAATTACTAAGCAGTATAAACGCTGGAGATGGCGTTTATTTATCAGTGCCTATATCGGTTACGCAATGTACTACGTAACCCGCCAAAACTTGAATCCTATCGCCCACGTATTTAAAGCGGAAACGGGTATTACCAATGACCAATTTGGTTTGATGGTATCTATTTCTCTTATTGCGTATGGTATCGGTAAGTTCGTAAGCGGTATGTTGGCTGACAAAAGCAACATCCGCGTTTTTTTGGCCTTCGGTTTGATGGCGTCTTCGGTCATTAACTTGTTCTTCGGTTATCTGACCTCGTTCTTCCTGCTGGTGCTTTTCTGGACGTTGAACCAAGCCTTTCAATCGATGGGATTTCCTCCGATCGCGCGTATTTTTGCGTATTGGTTCTCTCCGAAAGAAAGAGCCAGCAAATGGACGCTTTGGGCTTCCGCCCATACGGTGGGTATTTCCATCGCGGCCATTATTGCGGCGGCTGTGCTTAAATTAATGGACGTAACGCCTCTGGTTCACTGGCAGTATGTGTTCGTATTGTCCGGTATTTTGGGGTTGATTACTTCTTTCTACATTTTACACAGCGTAACCGATACGCCCGCAAGCGTAGGGCTTCCGCCTGTGGAAGAATATACCGGCTGCCAACAGTTGGTAACCAAAGAGGCCAACGAAGTCGAAAGCTATTGGAAGCTCCTTCGCAAATATGTGCTTACGAACAAATACATCTGGATTTTGTCCGTAGCGTTCCTGTGCGTATATTTCGTACGGTATGTAACGTTGTCTTGGGCGGCTATCTTCTTGGATACCCGCGAACTTTCCAAAGCCAGCATTCCGCTTATTTTCACGCTTAACCCCTTGGTGGGTGCGCTGGGCGGTATTACGGCCGGTATCTTGACTTCCAAGGTGTTCGGCGGACGCTGCACGCCTTCCAACGTTATTTACTTTATTTTATTGGCCATCTCCGCTTATGGGTTCTACCTGTTTGCGGGCCCGGATCATCTGTTCTTGACAGGTTTCTTTATCGCTGCCCTCGGCTTCTTTGTGGACGGGCCTCAGAACCTGATCAACGTGCAGATTTCCTTGCTGACGACCAAAGAATCTGTAGCCGCCGCGTGCGGTTTCTGCGGATTGTTCGGCTATGTCGGTGGTTTCTTGGCCGGCAGCGGCGCTTCCTTCATCTTGGAACACTGGGGCTGGGCGGGTGTGTTTAACTCTTGCATTGTGGCCTGCGTCATCGGTGTACTGCTGGTGATGACTGCTTGGAAAAAAGAAAACCGCGATATTGGTACGGCCAAATAACGCGAGACAATCCTTTACAAAACCCCGCGCAAAACGCGGGGTTTTTTATGGTCTTTAAAAATTTCAGGCATACTGCCGGGGAATTGCTTTCCTCCATCTATAAATTGCGAAATTCTTATTTTGGGGAGGGATTGATTTCTTCCTAATATAATTCAAAAACGGATTTTTCTTCATTGTTTGTGCAGCGGAAATTATGGTAATGGGAATTATTGATATTCTTGTTCTGAAAATGAGCCGAAAAAAATCAGTGAAAATGCTATAAATATGGATTTTGCAACTCTTTTGTTTGGGCGGTTCGGCATTCAAAAAAGCCGGACTGTTAACACAGTCCGGCAAAGCAAAAACGACGCGTAAAATCCATTATTTAACTTCTTTTATACGCAGGTCTTGCGGGGCTTTGAGTTGCTTTTCTTCCGCACTTTCGCCCGGTAGCTGTTCCACGATATCAAACAGCAGTTCGCCGCTGGTTTTTTTGTAGATTTTTTTCTGCGGATTTTGGGTAATTTTGAAGGGTGCTCCTTCAAAATAGCCGTCCGGAATATGGGCAATGGCGGCGGCGCGGTACGTTTTCCGGCCGGACATTTTCTTTCCATTAAGCAACATTTTGGTTACTTTCACCGGATGTTTTTTGTTATTCGGGCGGCACTTATATTCAATGTACAAATTATCCGAATAGGCAAACATCGAATAGTTTTTACCGTCCGGGTTGCATTTCAAGCTGTCCTGAACGGCTTGTTTGAATTTTTTGCCGGTAATGTTAAAGGTGGAAACATATTCCGTGTAGGGCAAGAGTTCTGCCAGATCGCGGCCGGTCAAATTCCCCGGATTTAAATCGCGGCGCACGCCCGGCAGCTGGAACATCGCAAAGTCCACTTTTTCCTGCGGTTCCAGCCATTTTTTCATATAGTCAGCCAAGAGTTTGGCAACGTCCGGAGCGGAATCCGTGCCCTGGGGATATTTGTAAAGCGTGGCCGGAACGGTGGCAAAAACGCGCGTCAGGGATTTGTCCTCTATCTGATCCAGTTTTTCGCGTACGGCTTTATTTTCCCCCCATTTTGACGGATTTAAGACAATATAATCGGAGGTAACCTCCTTTAATTGACCGGTTTGGTCGTCAAAATCCAGTTCCACGCGGCTGACGCCTTCGAGCATAGAACCGCTTTCTACAAATAACGGGCCGGAATCGCCCATTTTATGCTGGGAATGCTGCAAATGCGCGTGTCCTCCTAAGAATACGTCAATGACGCTCGGTGCGGACGGAGCTTGTGCCAAAACGTCCAACAGCTGAGAGGGCTTGCGCGGGTCGGCGATGGAATCGTGGGCCAGCAAAAGTACGGCGTCGGGTTTTTGGGCTTGTACTTCTTGCAACAGCTTTTCCCAATCGGCGGCGGAGCGTTTTTTGAGTTCCATTCCGCTCATACCCGGCCCGTCCATAGAAAACCCGATGACGGCCACTTT
>CALVFE010000018.1 GCA_944326765.1 uncultured Elusimicrobiales bacterium
CCCTCCGATATGTAAAAACCCAGTCGGAGACGGGGCAAATCTAACTCTTACGGTCATACAATGTTATGTCCTCTGTATTATATAGTGTACGTATATAAATATATTATACTTATTATGGTAAATTTTTTAAAATATATATAGTAAAGTTTTAATCACCTGCAGGAGTTTTTCGTGAGTATGTTTTTTGTAGTGGCTTCCGTGGTGTTATGGCTGATGCAAGTAACAGTGGGAGCATGGCTTTATTTTGCGTTTCCGCAAATAGGTTGGAAAATCCCGGTGGCGGTTATTCCGTTGGGCATGACGTTGCTGTTCCGATTTTTTATGGAATATACACGTGCGCATTGGGGAACTTGGGAAAGCGTTGCCTATTATCTTTCCTATACATGGGCGGGGTTGGCGTTTTTGGCTTTCTGTATCTGCGCGGCGTGTGCCGTTATACAGTGGGGATTGTTTTTCTTTCATATCAATGCGCGTGCATGGCTGGGGCCGATCAGCGTAGGGCTGATTTTGATAACGGCGGTTCTGGCGGTGTATGGGGGAGCGGCTTTGCCGCGCGTAAAACGAATTTCGGTTACGGTGCCGGGTGTGCCCGCCATGAAATTGGCTCTATTGTCCGATGCGCATTTAGGAATAGGCGTTTCGGTGAATCGATTGGACAAAGCTCTCAAACGTTTGGAAGCGCAACAACCAGATGCTTTGTTGGTATTGGGCGATATTTTTGAATACGGGCCGCATCGGGCGGAATATGCCAAACGGATTGCTCAGATTAAAACGCCGCTTGGTTCCTACGGCGTGTTTGGCAATCACGAGTATTATGTAGGATATGAAAATTCCAAGCAATTTTTTACGGAAGCGGGGATAACCTTGTTGGAAAATCAAACTGTCCAGCTGCCTAACGGCGTACAAATAGCGGGCGCCAAAGATGTGCGCACCGCCCGCATGAGCGCGCAGGACGTGCGGCAGTTATTGGCGCGGGCGGAGGCTTCCCGGCCGCTCATCTATTTGAGTCATACCCCGCTTTATGCGGAAGAAGCCGCCGCAGCCGGAGCGGATTTAATGTTTAGCGGACACACCCATAACGGACAGATTTTTCCGTTTAATTACCTGGTTCGGCTGCAATTTCCGCGCGTGTATGGGTTGTTTGACGTGCAAGGTATGAAATTTTATATTACTTCCGGTATTTTTTATTGGGGGATTCCCCTGCGCTTTTTGGCACCGGCCGAAATTCCGATTATTGAGGTGAATGCATGAAACGCTGGTTAGCCGTGTTGCTGATGGGGATTGCCTTTCCGCTGGCGGCCGCTCCCCGGTTTGAAGAGTTGTCTTATGAAGAAAAACTGGCGCAGACGCTGGTAGTATTTGTAGATATAGACAGCGCTTCACTGGTGCGGCCGGCTATTGAACAGGGCAAAATCGGCGGGGTGCTTATCCAATGGGGAAATTATTCCCTGAAACAAACCCAGGAATTGGTGGAAAAATTGCAAAAATGGGCTGCCAAAAGCCCCCATCAGATTCCGCTGCTTATTTCTATCGATTATGAGGGGGGAACCGTCTATACCCCCATCACGTTGGGGTTTGATTATTTGCCTACCAATATGATGCTTTCGGCTTCCCAAGAAGAGGAAGGCGCCGCCACCATTGCCTATTTGGCCGGTTTGGAGTTGCGCCGCGCGGGGGTGCATATCAATTTCTCGCCGGTGTTAGATGTGAACAGTAACCCCAATAATCCCATTATTGGCGTGCGTTCGTTTGGGTCAGATCCGTCTAACGTAACGAAAATGGGGCTTTCTTTGATGAACGGATTTAAAGCGGCCGGCATTATTAGCGTAGTCAAACATTTTCCGGGGCATGGAGATACTTCTACGGATTCCCATTATAATGTGCCGGTTGTAAGAGCCAATTACGAACAGCTGCAAAAAGTACATCTGGCGCCTTTTGCGGAGGCTGTACGGCAAGGGGTGCCTGGAGTCATGACCGGGCATATTTTATATCCGGCGCTGGACAGTAAAAATATCGCCACTTTCTCCAAACCCATTTTGCACGATTTGCTGCGGGAAAAGATGGGATTTAACGGCTTTGTCGTTACGGACAGTTTGGATATGAAAAGCGCCACTTCTTTTTGTACGATTGCCGGCTGCGCCGTACGCGCTTTAGAAAGCGGAGCGGATATGATTTTGCTGGGGCGCTATATTAAACCGCTAAGCGTATTTCAAGAAATTTTGAAAGAAACCCAGGAAAAAAAGATGCAGCCGCGCGTAGAAGACGCCGCCCGTAAAATTTTTGCCCTCAAGGAAGAATTGGGGCTGCTGGACGGCACGATAGAAACCCCTGCCCCCATTGAACAGGCCTATAAGGCCGAATTGGAAAAAATAAGCGACGCTTCCGTTACCTTGGTGCGCGATCGGAAGGGGTTGCTTCCTTTTGTTCCGTCTGTTGAGAAAAAAGGCAAACCTACCGTGTGCGCAGTCTTTTTTGCGCCGTCGCGTTTTGCCGACCAGCTGATGAGTTTTTCTAAACCTTTTTTGGAAAAGGGGTGGGAAATCCGCAGTTATAATGCGGCTTTAACTCCCCGCAAGAAAGACAGCCAGCGCGCGGCCGAATGTGCCAAAGGGGCGGATTTGCTGATTTTAACCAGTCTGCAATGGGCGGATAAAACCAATATCAACCAAAAAAACGCCATTAACGGCCTCATTAAAGAAAATAAAAACGTGGTTTTTATTTCAACGATGAGCCCGTATGATATAAAAAATTACCCGGAGGCGGATGTCGTGTTGGCCACCTACGGGTTAAATAAATATGCCTTGCAAACGGCGGCTGATATTATCTTGGGTAATTTGAAGCCGCATGGCATTTTGCCCATTGACTTGCAGATTTCTTCGGAGATTACTTTTTCTGACGGTGCGCCTTCCAAAACTCGTACAAAGCCGGCAGTACGGAAATAATAATAATCGCTGCCACCACATAATGAAAGTGGTTTTGAACGACGGGTAAATCGGCAAAAAAGTAGCCTCCCAGCGTAAAAGCCAATACCCACAAGGCCGCCCCAATCAGATTATAAGAAGCAAAATGAAAATAGGACATCTTGCCAATCCCGGCTACGAAGGGGGCAAATGTGCGGATAATGGGAATAAAACGCGCCAAAATAATCGTTTTCCCGCCATATTTTTCATAAAAGGCGTGGGCTTTGTTGAGATGGTCTTTATTTAAAAAAAAGCTGTCTTCTTTGGTAAAAACTTTTGGTCCCAGCCACTTCCCTATTTCGTAGTTGCAAAAATCGCCCAGAACAGCCGCCGTAAAAATGACCGGAATCAACCAATACAAGTTAATAGCGCTCCCCTCGGCCGCCGCTAGCGCCCCGCAGGCAAACAATAAGGAATCTCCGGGTAAGAATGGCGTAACCACCAGGCCCGTTTCACAAAAAACGACTACGAAAATAACTACATATAACCAAATGCCCATCCAAGCCGCCCAGGCATTTAAATGTACATCCAAGTGTAAAAAAATATCAGCTACTTGTGATAAAAATTCCATATATTCATTGTACTAAATACTGATATATTCCTCGTAGATTTAAAAATGATTGCATAAAATATTTTTTTGTGATATCATTTACTTACCGGTAAGTAGATAATTGCGAGTGGAGCGTGGCTATGTCTTATAAACGGAAGATATTGATGCTGGGACTTGGAATTTTGTTATGGAGCGGAAATTTACAAGCGTATGAAGGAGGAGATTTCCTGCTGAGTATGGGGGGATAGTTTCTCCTATCGAGTTGGGAAGCGATTGGGGGGAAGTAAATGTGGAAGACCGAACGTTAGGTATTACGCATGACTCCAAACTGGGGGAACCGGGAGTGGGATTGGACGTTCAAGCGTTCTATTTTGTACATCCGCGTATAGCGATCGGATTGGAATTTTCCCATCAATTATTCATAAAAGAACGTTCCAGCGGCTGGTATCTGGACGGCGTTACCCGGCAGCAACAGTATTTTTTGGCATCGCGTATTTTTATGAACCCGCAAAATAAATATAAAGTGTATGTGTCATTGGGAGCGGGGGTTTCTCATACGAAAATGACAATAGAATTTGACCCGCACGAACGTTTTGAAGATACCGGTTTCGGTTATTATGGCGGAATTGGGGTAGAAAGAGGTTGGGGAGAGCACTGGAGCATTGGTTTGGAAGCACGCTATAACGGAAATAAATTTGACGATGGCCATAGGGCTTCTAATGGCGATTATATGCGGGTATATAAAAAGGCAAATTTCATTTCTTCTGTATTACGGATAAATTACAAGATTTAACGGGGGGAAAAAGGAGCTCTTATACAGAGCTCCTTTTGGCGGTAACTGGATTTATCGTTTCTGCCATTCATTTCGGAAGGATTGACTTGTTTTTTTTTTTTGATAAATTTTGCGTATGAACAAAATTTATCAAAAATTATTTATTAGTAGTAAAAACGCCGGATTTACGCTAATAGAGCTGTTAGTGGTAGTTTTAATTATTGGTATATTAGCGGCGGTAGCGGTTCCGCAGTATGAATTGGCTGTATCTAAAACGCGGGTTATGCGTTTGCTTCCTTTGTTACGAGCTATTTCGGATGCAGAAAATGTATATTATTTAGCCAATGGGTCATATACGCTGGATTTTGCTCAATTGGATATAGATATGCCTGCCGGTGCTAAAGTAACGACTGCTGATCGCGTGGATTATGATGATTTTTATTGTCTTTTAAGGCGGAGTAATGATAGTAACACTACCTATTCTGCTTATTGTTATAGCATGAGCAAGACGAAAACGGTAGCGCTGGAAAAATATTTCAGCCGTTCCTATTTTATCTGTTGGGGTTTAACGGAACAAGCCATTCAAATTTGCCGCAGTGTATCCAAGAAAGATACTCCTGATACCACCAGCACTGTCGGAGTAAAAGGCTTTTTTCTTCAATAAAAAGAGTCTTTTAGCAGACTAAATAAAAAGCCCCGGGTTAACGCCGGGGCTTTTTGTATCCTTTTTATTAGCTATTTGTTAAAAAGCGTAAGCAGAATCCCTTTAAGCAAAATGCTCGGATCAGACGCCGTAGAGGATTTTAAAGCGGCGTCGGCTTCTATCAGGCGGTTTAGGGCGTTTAAAAACTGTTTCTGAGAAGGAAAAGCGCGCGCCTGGCCGACCAGCCGGCTTTCCCAAGGCATCAGCCCGGCGCAACGCAGAATTTCGGCCGGGGAAAGCCCCGCCTCACTGAGGCGTTTGATCCGCGCCATTTTTAAGATGGGATAAGTCATTTTGCTTAAAACGGCTACGGGTTCTTCTCCGTCATCGAGCAGTTTATCCACCAGTTGTATGGCGCGTGTTTTACGGCACGCCACAATGGCGTTGGAAAGTTCAAAAGGATTTTCTTCTTTGCTAAAGCCGATGCAGGCCAACACATCTTCTTTGGTAATGGTTTTGTTTTCCCGCTCGGCGGTATAGAGCCAGATTTTTTCGATTTCGTTTTCTAATGCGTTCAGCTCTCCGCCCACGCTTTCGCACAGCAAATCTACGGAATTAAAATCGGGCTTTAAGCCTTTCTCCTGCATTTTTTGCCGCACCCACGAGTTCAGCTCGTCTTTTTTCAGTTCGTCAAAATTGGCTACGCGTCCGGCGTCGGAGCAAACTTCCGCCAGCACTTTTTCCGTTTTCATTTTTTTGGAATCGTTATGCGTTAGTATCAGCGTGGTCGTAGGCAGCGGATTGTCTAAATATCGGATCAGGGCTTCTTTGGGTTCTTTGCGCAGTTTCTCAATGCCGGTCAGCACAATCAGCCGGTTTTCCGAGAAAACCGGCGCGGTGTTGGCCAGCGCTAAGACTTCTCCCAAGTCGGCCTTGTCGGCTTCGCTTTGGTAGGAGTTGAAATCGTCCGGGTGAATGATTTCACGGATTTTTTGAATGACTAAATTTTTGCGATAAACGTCTTCCCCCGTCAATAAATAGACGGGGGAAACGATATTTTTAGCAAGTTCTGCGTTTAGTTTTTCAGCGGTAATTCGGGCCATTTTATTGGGTAATCGTCGTATATTCCGGGTTGTTCATTACTTTCTTTTTGTTTTCGCTCATAACCGAGCCGAAACCGTCCACCGTACGTTTGACGATGTCTTTGGAAAGTTTTTCAAACACAACATCGCGCGCCTGTACTTCGGTCATACCGCCGGGCAGAGTGGACGCCGCATAAATTTGCGTGCCCAAAAACGCCGGTTCGCGCCATACGGGGGCATTGGTAGTTTTGTCCATAAACACTACATCGAGCCAGATATCCATGCGGTACACCGTGGGGATTAATTGACTGTCATACTGAATCGGCACGTTTAAATAGCGTGAAATAGTGGTAACCACGACGCCTTCCGCCCCGTTGTTTTCGGAAACGATTTGATACGATCCGTTGCGCAGAAATTCATCGTAGAGTTCGTTATAAAATTTATCTTCCAACGCAAACACTTCGGTTTTGTTCAGAATCTGCCGCACGGCGATTTTTTTGATATGCTGCGGCATAATTTGGGCTTGGGGTTTATAAACCGCCCCTTCACTGGCGCACGCCGCCAACGCGGCGGCGGCAGCTAAAACAAACAATACTTTTTTCATCTATACTCCCTCGTGCCGTGCCGGTAATCGGCCGGCCGGTTATTTTTGGGGGACGGCCACAAAGCTGACCATGCGGCCGGGAACAACAATCACTTTTTTAATTTCCAGCCCTTCCAAACTGCGCTGTACCTTGGCGCTGGAACGGGCCAGTTGTTCAATTTCTTCGCGTGAAGCGTTTACCGGTACGGCAATGCGGTCGCGCACCTTGCCGTTTACCTGTACGCCGATTTCCTGCGAATCGTCCTGCATCATATCCGGATTGGCCGCCGGCCACGAAGATTTAACGACAAATCCTTCGTATCCTTTTTGCTGCCAGATTTCCTCGGTTAAATGCGGGGCAAACGGGTGTAACAGTTTCAAAAAGGTTTGGAACGTATCTTGGCTGACCTGCGGCAGTTTGCTGATATCGTTGAACAAGACCATTAACGCGGAAATGGCCGTATTGAAATGGAAATTTTCAATATCTTCGCTTACCTTCGCGATGGTTTTGTTCTTTAAAATTTCGCTCTTTTTGGGGTCGGGTTGTTCGGCAAGTTTGACGTTTTCGCTCCAAGCCGCCGCACGTTTCAAAAAGCGCGAGATGCCTTCAATGCCTTTCATATCCCAAGGCTTGCTGGCTTCAAACGGGCCCATAAACATTTCGTACATACGAAACGCGTCCGCCCCGTACTGGGAAAGAATGTCATCGGGGTTGATGACGTTCTTTTTGGATTTGGACATTTTTTCCACCATGGGAGACAGTTCTTCCCCGGTGGCTTTCAAGTAGGCTTTTCCGTCTTTGAAATCAATTTCTTCGTAGCCGTGGTAGGCGCCCATTTTATCGCGGTACGAAAATGCCAAAATCATTCCCTGGTGGCGCAGTTTTTGGAACGGTTCCGGGTGGCTGACTATGCCCAAATCAAACAGCACATGGTGCCAGAATCGTGCATACAGCAAGTGCAATACGGCGTGTTC
This sequence comes from uncultured Elusimicrobiales bacterium, assembly GCA_944326765.1. Lineage (GTDB taxonomy): Bacteria > Elusimicrobiota > Elusimicrobia > Elusimicrobiales > Elusimicrobiaceae > Avelusimicrobium. Next base: position 7,566 of record CALVFE010000018.1, read on the forward strand.
CGCACCTCCGATATAGCAGTCCACCGGGCCGTAGGCTTTCTCAATCGCCGGATCTACCAACGCTTGATCGTTGTGCGGATCCATATAGCGCAGGTAGTACCAGCACGAGCCGGCCCATTGGGGCATCGTATTGGTTTCGCGTTTGGCCGGGCCGCCGCAATGAGGGCAGGTGGTATTGACCCAGCTTTCTACGGTGGACAGCGGCGATTCGCCCGTACCCGAAGGTTCAAATTTTTCTACTTCGGGTAATGTCAGCGGCAGCTGGTCTTCCGGCAGCGGCACTACGCCGCATTTAGGGCAATGCACCACGGGAATCGGCTCGCCCCAATAGCGTTGGCGGGCGAACACCCAGTCGCGCAGTTTATAGGTGGTCTTAGAATTGCCCAGCCCGCGTTCTTCCAGCCATTTAATCATAGCGGCCTTGGATTCTTTAACGCGAAGCCCGTTTAAGAAACCGGAATTGACCAGTTCCCCGTCTCCGGTGAAAGCTTCTTTTTCTACGCCTTGTTCGCTTTTGATAACCTCAATGATCTCCAAACCGAATTTTTTGGCGAAGGCATAGTCGCGTTCGTCGTGTGCAGGCACGGCCATAATCGCCCCCGTCCCATAACCCATCAGCACATAGTCGGAGGTCCAGACCGGTATTTTTTTACCGTTGACCGGATTTATCGCATAAGCGCCGGTAAATACGCCGGTTTTATCTTTATTTAAGTCGCCGCGTTCCAAGTCGCTCTTTTTGGCGGCCTGGGTTTGATAGGCGGCCACGGCGTTCTTTTGTTCGGGCGTAACGATTTTCTTTAAAATCGGGTGTTCCGGCGAAACGACCATATACGTCGCGCCGAAAAGGGTGTCCGGGCGGGTGGTAAAAACGGTCAAAATATCGTCGTGCCCGTCCACTTTGAATTTTACTTCCGCTCCGTTGGATTTGCCAATCCAGTTGCGCTGCATCGCCAACGTGCTTTCGGGCCAGTCCAGTTTGTCTAATCCTTCCAGCAGTTGTTCGGCATAGTTGGTAATGCGCAAAATCCATTGGCGAAGCGCTTTGCGTTCAATTTCGTGGCCGCAGCGCTCGCATTTGCCGTTAAACACTTCTTCGTTGGCCAGCCCCGTTTTGCAGGACGGACACCAGTTGATCGGTACGGTGGATTCGTAGGCCAATCCTTTTTTAAAGAGCTGCAGAAAAATCCATTGAGTCCATTTGTAATAATTGGGATCGGTGGTATCAATTTCCCGGTTCCAGTCGTAAGCGAGCCCGATGGATTTGATTTGGCGTTTGAAATTAGAGATATTTTTATGAGTGGTAATGCTCGGGTGTACGCCCGTGGCGATTGCATAGTTTTCCGCAGGTAGGCCGAAGGCGTCCCACCCCATGGGGTGCAGTACGTCGTAGCCGTTCATCAGTTTATAGCGAACCAAAATGTCCGAAGCGGTGTATCCTTCCGGGTGGCCTACATGCAAACCGGCTCCCGACGGATACGGGAACATATCCAGACAATAAAATTTCTTGCCTTTAGGCATTTTGGGGCTGGCGAAAAGGTTGGCTTTTTCCCAGCGTTCTTGTTGTTTTTTATCAATTTGCGGAAAATTATCAATACTCATAATACCTCTATTTTAACAATTTTTAGCCGGAAAATCAGCCCCGGCGTATTGGGGAGAAAAGATGCTTGACTTGTTTTTTTGTTTTTGATAAATTTTGCGTATGAACAAAAATTATCAAAAAAAAAACCCTCCCGGCGGGGAAAAGCGCCGGATTTACGCTAATAGAGCTATTAGTGGTCGTTTTAATTATTGGTATCCTGGCGGCGGTTGCCTTGCCACAGTATGAACTGGCCGTGGCCAAAGCTCGTATGACGGATATTTTGCAGCGTGTTTCAGATTTAAAGAAAGCACAGGAATTATACTATTTGGCCAATGGGGAATACAGCAATGATTATACCGCGCTGGATATTGATGCCGTTCCGGGGGATAATAGTTTTACTATCGGTGGACCCAAGAAAAATAATTCTTTCTGCTGGGAAGGAATTTGCTATTTTATCAATTACAGCAGTGGGGAAGTGTATGCTTGGAGAAGTTCCGGGAAAATAAAAATTCCTGATATTCATTGGTTTTTTGATAATGCGTCTTCTCCTTTTGCGGGCAAACGGTATTGCTCCTATTATACATCATCGCCCAATAGTATTGATGCCAAATTGTGCCGAAGCTTGGGCACGGAAAAAGTTACCTGCGCTTATCAGCAGAGTCGGGATACCTGTTATTATTTCTAGTGGACGAGATTTTGAAATGGCAGCGACCCAGTTCTGTTTACCCGCGCGGGTGGAATTTTTTGTGTTTGTTTTTTAAATCGCTTACATCTAAATGCGTATAGATTTGGGTAGTTGTTAAATTGGCGTGGCCGAGCATTTCCTGCAAACTTCTTAGATCTGCCCCGCCCTGCAAGAGATGGCTGGCAAAAGTGTGGCGGAACAAGTGCGGATGAAGCGGCTGGGAAATGTTGGCTTTGCGGCCCAGCTCCGCCAAATCTTTCCAGACGCTCACACGGCTGATTTTTTTGCCGTTTTTATTTAAAAATACTTCCGAACCCACATTTTTAGCGGCAAAGTGCGCCTCTCGCACGGACAGGTATTGCTTTAAGTGTTCGCAGGCCTGGGGGTGTATGGGTACAAAGCGCTGTTTGCCCCCTTTGCCGAAAGCCAATACCCACCCTTCCTGTGTGTTGACATTCTCCAAGCGCAAATTAATCAGTTCGCTCACGCGCAGTCCGGCGGCGTAGAGCAGTTCAATAATCGTTACCGTGCGGATTTCCGCCAGTGTTTCGGCAGGATACGAAAGCAAACGATCCATTTCTTCGCGCGTGAGCTGGGTGGGAATTTTTTGCGCCAGCTTGGGGGATTTTAAAAAACGGGTGGGATCGTCTTTTATTTTTTCTTCTATCAGCAAAAATTTATAAAAGCACTTAACGGCTTCCATCTTACGAAACACACTAGCAGGCGCCAGTTTTTCCACCACGCGTAACTGATAATTATACTGATCCAAGAAGTCCGGTTCTATTTTCAGCGGATCTTTTTCGTTGGCTTGGCAGTACTCTAGAAAACTTTCCACGTCGGATCCATAAGACGCCACCGTGTTTTTGGAGAGCTGGCGTTCAAACGTGAGATGATTTTTAAAATCTTCCAGTAAAAAGTTTTCCATACTTTATTATAAGTTTTTTGAAAAGAGTGGGTAAGGGGCGTTTGACGGTAAAAATAGAACAGGGTTTTGGTTGTTATTTAGTAAGGGTGCGGCAAAATAGAAGCAGTGTGGCCTAAACCAGTCGTGCTAACGGGCAAAGAGTCGGGCGGCCAGGCTCTGGCTTGTTTTTTTATTAGGGTGCGACAGTGCAAAAACAGTGTGGTCTAAAGGAATCGGATTAACGGGCAAAGAATCGGGAGGCCAGGCTCTGGCTGGTTGTTTTGTAAGGGTGCGACAGTGCAGAAACAGTGTGGTCTAAAGGAATCGGATTAACGGGCAAAGAATCGGGAGGCCAGGCTCTGGCTTGTTTTTTTTATTAGGGTGCGACAGTGCAAAAACAGTGTGGCCTAAAGGAATCGGATTAACGGGCATAGAGTCGGGAGGCCAGGCTCTGGCTGGTTGTTTTGTAAGGGTGCGACAGTGCAGAAACAGTGTGGTCTAAAGGAATCGGATTAACGGGCATAGAGTCGGGAGGCCAGGCTCTGGCCTAACTTTTTCTGGCGGCAGAAAAAGTACGAAAAAGACCGCCGCCCCAGTGTTCTATAAATATATACCTGTACTTTTTCCAACGGAAAAAAGTACCAAAAAGCGTCCGCCCCGTGTCCTATAAAAATCACTTTGCGGCAGGAAATTTTATAACTCGCTTCGCTCAAACAATAAAATTTCCGCTCTGCCGCAAAGGCTTTTTATAAGCAGGACAAACGGGCGGAGAAACAGCAACAACATCAAAGGGAAATACCTTTTTACAAAGTTGTAAAAACGGCCACAACCTCAAAAGGAAATATCTTGTTGGAGTTTGAGCTCTTTTGATTGAATTTGTAAGAGTGCGACAGTACAGAAACAATGTGGCCTAAAGGAATCGGATTAACGGGCAAAGAGTGGGGAGGGGCGGCTCGCCCCTTGACCCGTTTTTTTTTTTTTTTTAACTTCCCCTAGCGTTGATTTGTTGGCAGTCAATACAGGACTTGCAAATAAGCTTTTAAATCAACGCGCTGAGGAGGTTTTTATGAAAAAAGGTTTTACGTTGATAGAGTTGTTGGTCGTGGTTTTGATTATTGGCATATTGGCGGCGGTTGCGGTGCCTCAATATGAAAGGGCTGTAGAGAAAAGCAGACAGGCTGAAGCCAAAATTAACCTTCGCAAATTTGTAGATGCAACGATTCTGTATGGTTTAGCTACGGGTAATACGACTATGGATTTGCATGATCTAGATGTTTCTTTAGAGGAAGTAAGCACCGCTTCTAGTACAGACAGATATATAGAGACGGAGAATTATAAGTATTATATTGAAGAATTTGCGTGTGATGGCAATGAAAGTAATGTTGGAGAATGCGTAGATATTTGTGCAGATAGTTTAAAAAAAGATTATAGTATTTGTTATTCTGGCCCGCATTATGATTCTTGGGCAGGAGAGTTTACTTGTATGGGTAACGCTCAAACTTGTATAGCTGTCGGGGCAAAGAATAATAAATTTCCTAATTAATTGTTTCTGTATTTTTTATATTCTTGCATTTAGCCTAGAGCCTTTCGAAGAAATTAAAACCATAAAACCAAAATCCCCACTCCTTTTTTGGAGTGGGGATTTTAGGTTTGGTTAGCTAAACTACTTTTTGGCGGTTTTCTTTTCGGTTTTGGCGTCTTCCGTTTTGTTGTCCGCCGCGTCGGCCTTTTTTCCGTTGTAGTGGTGGCCGAGGTATTTGACGTAGAGTTTATCTTCAATTTCGGCGGCCAGTTCCGGGTTGTCCTTAAGGTACTGGCGGGCATTGTCGGCGCCTTGGCCGAGTTTTTCTTCGCCGTAGATAAACCAGCTGCCGCTTTTTTCGATAAATCCGGCTTCTACGCCTTTGTCAATAATGCACGCCTCGCGTGAAATACCGTGCCCCAAGATCATCGTAAATTCGGCCTGGCGGTACGGCGGCGCTACTTTGTTTTTGGTTACTTTGGCGCGCACGCGCGTGCCGATGATTTCATCGCCTTTTTTCAGGTTTTCAATACGGCGTACGTCAATGCGTACAGACGCATAAAATTTAAGCGCCAAGCCGCCGGGGGTGGTTTCCGGGTTGCCGAACATTACGCCGATTTTTTGGCGCAGCTGGTTGATGAAAATGATGCTCGTTTTGGTTTTGTTCAAAATGCTGGTCAGCTTGCGCAGGGCCTGGCTCATCAGTCTGGCCTGCAAACCGACGTGTGCGTCGCCCATTTCTCCTTCAATTTCGGCTTTCGGTACAAGCGCGGCGACCGAGTCCACAATAATCAAATCAATCGCGCCCGAGCGCACCAATTTCTCGGCAATTTCCAAGGCCTGTTCGCCCGAGTCCGGCTGGGAAACCAACAATTCGTCCACATTTACGCCCAAGTTGGCGGCGTAAACGGGGTCTAAGGCGTGTTCCGCGTCAATAAACGCGACCGTGCCGCCCATCTTTTGGGTTTGCGCCGCTACGTGCAGGGAAAGTGTGGTTTTTCCGCCCGCTTCCGGCCCGTAAATTTCAATTACGCGTCCGCGCGGCAATCCGCCCACGCCCAGCGCCAAATCCAGGGACAGCGCCCCTGTGGGAATGGCTTCTACGTTCTTCACGCTGCCGCCGCCCAGTTTGCAAATCGCTTCTTTTCCGAAAGCTTTCTCAATTTGTCCTAATGCTAAATCAAGCGCTTTTTGTTTGTTTGCGTCCATTTAGTTATTCCTCCCAGTCAGGTTAAATCGCTACTGCGGTTTTGTTTTTGACCGCCGCGCCGGAAAAAGTTAATTTGCCGGTCTCTTTATCTAAATCTATCACAATTTCGGTGTGCGCCGGATAACGGTTGACCAATATATTTTCTGCCAAGGGGTCTTCCAGTTCCCGCTGTAAGGTGCGCAGGAGCGGCCGCGCGCCGAATTTGACGTCAAATCCTTTTTCCACCAGAAAGTTTTTCGCTTCCTCCGTTAATTTGAGGGTTAATTCTTTATCAGCCAATTTAGCATCTACTTCTTTTAGCGCCAAGTCCAAAATTTGGCCGATATTTTCCTTGGAAAGCGAATGAAATACCACGATCTCGTCTATACGGTTAATAAATTCCGGATTGAACGTTTTTTTGACTTCTTCCATCACATTCTTACGCATATCCTGGTACTCTTGTTCTTCCGTTTGGCGGGCGGCAAAGCCCAGGGTGCTGCCTTTGTTGGTAATTTCCCGCGCGCCGACGTTGGAAGTCATAATGACCACGCAGTTTTTAAAGCTGACTTTGTGCCCCAAATTGTCCGACAGAGAACCTTCGTCCAATACTTGGAGCAGAATGTTGTAGATGTCCGGGTGGGCTTTTTCCAATTCGTCCAGCACTACCACACTGTACGGGCGGCGGCGGACGGCTTCGGTCAGCTGGCCGCCTTCTTCATAACCCACATAGCCGGGCGGCGCTCCGATCAGGCGCGATACGGCAAATTTTTCCATATATTCCGACATATCCAGCCGAATCATCGCGTCTTCGTCGCCAAACAGGAAAGTGGCCAAGCTTTTGGCCAGTTCCGTTTTGCCAACGCCCGTCGGCCCTAAGAATAAAAATCCGCCGATCGGCCGGTGCGGGTTGCCCAAACCGGTGCGGTTTCTGCGGATTGCCAGCGAAACGGCTTTTACCGCATCGTCCTGCCCGATAATGCGTTCGTGCAGGTGTTCTTCCATATGCAAAATTTTCTCCGTTTCGCTTTGCGTCAGGCGCGTAACGGGGATACCCGTCCATTTGGAAGCCACCAGCGCAATGTCTTCCTCGGTTACTTCGGGTATTTCTTTGTCGTGCTTTTCGTGCCACTGCTGTTTCAAGTGTTCCACATACGCTTTTAAGCGGTCTTCGGTGTCTTTGGCGGCGGCGGCTTTTTCAAATTCTTTGTTGGAAAGCGCCTCGTCTTTTTCCTGCACCGCTTGGTTATATTCCACTTGTTTTTGTTTGATTTCGGGCGGCAAGGAGGCATTTTTCAAGCGTGCGCGCGCGCCGGCTTCGTCAAACAGGTCAATGGCCTTGTCCGGCATGGCGCGGTCGTTGATATACCGGTCGGCGATCGCGGCCGCGGCGCGAATGGCGCCGTCGGTATATTTTACTTTGTGATGTTGTTCGTATTTGGAACGGATTCCTTTTAAAATGGTAATCGTTTCTTCAATATCCGGCGGATCGGCTACCACGGGTTGGAAACGGCGTTCCAAAGCGGTATCCGCTTCGATATATTTGCGATATTCGTCAAAGGTGGTGGCGCCGATGCACTGCATTTCGCCGCGGGCCAAGGCGGGTTTTAACATATTGGAAGCGTCAATAGATCCTTCCGCCGCGCCTGCGCCGATGATGGTGTGCAGTTCGTCAATAAAAATAATGGCGTCTTTGGCAGCGGCCATTTCATCAATGATGTTTTTGAGGCGTTGTTCAAATTCTCCGCGATACTTGGTGCCTGCAATTACGGAAGCCAAGTCTAAAGCCAGCAGTCGTTTGTTGCAAAGCACGTCGGAAATTTCACCCCGCGCCATTTTTTGGGCGAGTCCTTCCACAATAGCCGTCTTGCCCACGCCGGGTTCCCCGATCAGTACGGGATTGTTTTTGGTGCGGCGCGCTAAAATTTGAACCAATCGTTCCATTTCTTCTTCCCGGCCAATCACGGGATCTAACTGATTTTTGGCGGCCAGTTTGGTTAAATCGCGGGTATATTCGTCTAGTGTAGGCGTTTTCGTTTTCTTTTTTCCCGGGATTTCCCGTTCCTGCTCCCGTTTGGGCAGCGAATTTAGGTTGATTTCTTGCGGAAAGTCGGACGTTTCTTCATGTAAATCCTCGGGTTCGGCGTCTCCGATAAAATTTAACACCGCGTCGCGTACAGCGTCCAAATTCAAGCCTAAATTTTCCAGAATGCGCCCCGCCATTCCTTCTTCTTCCCGAATAAGCCCCAACAGAATGTGTTCCGTGCCGATATGGTCGGTTCCCAGCATTTGTGATTCTTCCACGGAAAATTCCAACACTTTTTTGGCGCGCGGGGTAAATGGAATTTCGCCCAAAAGCATAATGGTATCCCCGATGCCTACCATTTTTTCAATTTCCAGGCGGACTTTACGAAACGTAACCCCTAAATTGGTAAGAATTTTATTTGACACAGTGCCTTCCAAGGCGCTGAGTCCTAGCAAGATGTGTTCCGTTCCTACATAGTCGTGATTGAGGCGTTTGGCCTCTTCCTGCGCGATGAGAATAATTTTTTGCGCATTTTCGGTAAATCTTTTTGCCATCTTCTGCGGACCCCTTTAAAACGATTACTTTCATTATATAAAAATAACGTACGGCCGCGGAAAAGCAATTTTGAGAAAGAACTTGAGAGTTTTTCTATTTTTTGCTAAAGTGAACGAAATGAGGCAATGATTATGAACACACATGGGCTTACTTTGATTGAACTACTGGTAGTGGTAGTGATTATCGGGATATTGGCTTCTGTAGCATTGCCGTGGTATCAATCTGCAGTGGATTCGAGCCGTTATACACAGCTGCAAGTGTTGGTTAAATCGATTAAAGATTCGGTGGAACTTTCCCGCATGATGACGGGGTATTATCCCAGCACCTTGGAAAATTTAGATGTCGATTTGCCGGCAAATTGTGTGTTGACTGGAGATAAAACCGTGGCGGACTGCGGTAAGTTTTTTATTGATTATTTAGATGGAACTGATGAGAATATCGTGGGTATGATGAATTTTGATACCAATACCTTTACCGCTTCCGGCAACTATGTAGCCTATGTGGTGTGGCTGGATCAATCGGCCAAAAATCCAAGCAAACGCGAATGCCGGGCTGGCGCTTCCAGCGAACGAATGCAAAAACTGTGTGCCGACCAACCCGGTACGCTGGACGGGGTGGCGGGCGGCAACCATTGTCCTTCCTGCAAACGGTATTGGCTAAACTAGAATTTCCCATCCAATTCGGCGGGCAGCGGAGATCCCCGCCTTTTTTATTGTAAATTTCTGTTTTTATACGCCAACAGATATGTAATGTGCCGAAACGCGCCTCAAAGGATATTTTGTATAATACCTTATATATGGAAGAAGCAATTAAACGGGCAAAAAAAATCAAAGCCATTTTAACCGACGTTGACGGTATTTTGACAGACGGAAAAGTAAACTTTTTCGTGCGGGACGACGGGAAAATAGACGAATTTAAATCTTTCCACACGCAAGACGGCATTGCCGTATTGCTCTGCCACAGCGCGCACATCGTGTGCGGCATTATTACCGGCCGGAGGCACCCTACTACCGTAGCCCGCGCCGGGAATTTGGGCTTTAAATATATGTATCAGGGATTTTTGACCAAAATAGGCCCTTTAAACGATATTTTAGAAAAAGAAAACTTGACTGCAGAAGAAGTTGCCTATATCGGTGATGATATTACCGATATTCCGCTGCTTAACGAAGTGGGTTTTGCCGCCACCGTACCCAATGCGTTGGATTGTGTAAAAAAACACGCTCATTATGTAACCAAGCGCGTCGGCGGGGACGGCGCCTTTCGCGAAATTATTGATTTTATCTTAAACGCCCAAGGAAAACTGGCCCCTATTTTGGAACAGGTGGAAGCTTCCGCCTGGACGTCCGGAAAACGCCCCGAAATGGAAGTGATTACCTCGCAGGAAGGACTTGCCTGATCTTCGGAGATGCTTGCTATGAAAGGAAAGTTTATTGTACTGGAAGGGCCTGACCGCTGTGGAAAATCCACCCAAGCCAAGATGTTATACAATCAACTGGTGGCGCGGGGGAAGGACGTAATCCTGACGCGTGAACCCGGCGGTACGCCTACGGCGGAGCAAATCCGCCAGATTGTGCTGCAGCCGGGGCTTGATGTGCGGCCTTTGGCGGAATTGTTGCTCTATGAAGCTTCCCGCGCCCAGCATACGCAGGAAAAAATTCTGCCGGCCTTAGAAGCCGGTAAAATTGTGATTTGCGAACGTTATACCATGTCCACCTGTGCGTATCAAGGGTATGGCCGCGGCATCGCCTTGAAAACCATTGATACCTTAAATAAAATTGCCACGCAGGATACTAAACCCGATTTAACGCTGGTGTTTTTGATGTCAGACAAGTATTTTACCGAGCGCGGCGAGTATTTGTTTTCTGACCGGTTGGAACAGGAAGATTTGGCTTTTCGCCAAAAAATGCGAAAAGGGTATCTGGATATGATCAAACGCACTCCCAACGCTTATTTGATTGATGCCGATAAAAACATCAGCGATATCCAAGCCCGCGTGCTGGAATTATTGCAGGAACACCATATTATAAATTAATGCCGTTTTCCGATATCCTGGGGCAGGAAAAAGCCTCCTTGTATTTAAAAAAACTAGTCGGGAGTCAAAAAATTCCCGGCGCGTTTTTGTTTTACGGACCGGACGGAGTGGGAAAAGCCCGCACCGCGGTAGCGTTTGCCCAAGCACTTAATTGTTTGGATCCGCAGGCGCGCCAAACCGCAGAAGCGTGCGGAAAATGCCCCTCCTGCCGAGCAATTTCCAAAGGAACCTATCCCGATGTGATTTTTGTGGATTTTGTTTATCAGGCGAGATTGGAAGTAAAAAAAGATTTTTCCAGCAAAGGATACGAAGAAGAACTGGAAAAAGAAATTGCCAAGCAGCAGCATATCAGTGTGGATACCATTCGTGAGGTAACCGCCAAATCCCAGCAAAAAGCGGTCGGCAGCGGTTGGAAAGTGTTGATTATAGACCAGGCGCAAACCATGCAGGGAGCGGCGGCAAACGCGTTGCTCAAGTTTATTGAAGAACCTCCCTGTAAAACGGTCTGGATTCTGATTACGAACAAACGCGCCGCTATGCTAAAAACCATTTTATCCCGTTGCCAGCCGCTGGCGTTTGCGCCGCTTTCGCAGGAAAACGTAAAACAAATTTTAACCCAAACGGGAGCAGACGTACCAAATCCGGATTTGTGTGCCCGGTACAGCGGCGGATCGGTTTCGGGCGCATTGAGAGCCGCCGCCGCGTTGGAACTGCTGCAGGAAGGATCTTTCGGTTCCGCCCAGTGGCCTTGTGCGGTGGCAGCCGGTCTTTCCCGTACGCTGGTGTCCGCCCGGCAGGAAGCCCAGGCGGTGTTGGATATTTTGATTGCGGCGCTGCACCGAAATTGGACACATTGTCCAAATGAACGGGAACAGCGCGTTTTGCAGCAAACTCTTAAACAATTTGAGTATTATAAACGCAGTATCGGGCGGAATGTCTCGCCTGCTTTGGTGTTGGAAACCGCCCTGATGAATTTGGACGGCTTAAACGTGCAGATTTTTTAATACGGAGAAATTATGACTAAGAAATTCTATATTACCACCCCTATTTATTATGTAAATTCCGTGCCGCATATCGGCCACGCTTATACCACGATTGCCCAAGACGTGTTGGCGCGTTACAAACGCCAGCAGGGGTTTGACGTTCGCTTTTTAACCGGGACTGATGAACACGGGGCCAATATCGAAAAATCTGCCGCCGCGGCGGGCGTTACGCCCAAACAATGGACGGACGAGGTTTCCGATAAATACAAAGCCCTGTGGAAAACGCTTAACATTTCTTATGATGATTTTATCCGCACCACCGATAAGAAGCACGAACAAGTCGTACAGGCGATTTTTGAAAAACTGCTTAAAAGCGGCGACATCTATCTGGGTTCCTATGCCGGCAAATACTGCCTTTCCTGCGAGCAGTATTATAATGACAGCGAAATTTTGGAAGGAAATCTCTGTCCCGTACACAAACGTCCGCTTACCGAAGTACACGAAGAAACTTACTTCTTTAAACTTTCCCGTTACGAAAAACCACTGCTGAAATACTACGAAGAACATCCCGAGTTTTTAAGTCCCAAAACCCGCGCCAACGAAATCATCAATTTTGTTAAGGGCGGTTTGCAGGATTTGTCCGTTACGCGTACCAAAGTCGCGTGGGGAATCCCCGTACCCAGCAATCCGCACCACACGATTTATGTATGGTTTGACGCACTGATCAACTATATTTCCGCCGCCGGATACGGAACGGTCTTGTGTGAAGACAAAACCCTGCACGAAGCTCAGTTAAAACAAATCCGCGCGGACAAGTTTGAAGATTTGTGGCCGGCGGATCTGCATATGGTGGGCAAAGAAATTTTCCGTTTTCACACAGTCATTTGGCCGGCGGTGCTGATGGCGTTGGGACTGCCGCTTCCCAAAAAAGTTTTCGCCCACGGCTGGTGGACGGTGGAAGGGGAAAAAATGTCCAAATCGCTGGGGAACATCATTGATCCTGCCGCAGTGGCCGCTAAATACGGGGTAGATCCGCTGCGTGCGTTTTTATTCCGCGAAGTGCCTTTTGGACAAGACGGCGATTTTTCTATGGAAAGCTTTAAAAACCGCTATAATTCCGATCTGGCCAATAATATCGGCAACCTGCTTTCCCGCACCCTCAATATGGCGGCTAAGAATATCGGTGAGTTGCCGGAAAAAATTGAAGGCAATTATAAACTGCTTGCCAAAACCGCGGAAGTGGAACAAGCCATTGACAAAGCCTACGATGAGCTGGCGTTTGATAAAGTACTGGAAAACATCTACGGCTTTGCCGGCGATTTGAATAAGTTGGTTGATGAAAAGAAACCGTGGGAACTGGCAAAAACCGATCCCGAAGCTGCTAAAGCCGTTTTACTGGAATTGGCGGCCTGTTTGCGCAAGGTGGCTGTGTGGATGGAACCGTTTATGCCTACCGTAGCCAAAGAGATGCAAAAGCGGCTGCTGCCCGGTAAAATTGAAAAATATCCGCCGCTCTTTCCGCGGTTGGAAGCCGATAAAAAATAAGCCCTTTTATGGAACGTTTGCGCATAAAAAGAGAAGGCAAGAACCTTCTCTTTTTTGATAAGCCTTGACGCGTTTTTTTTTTTTGATACACTTCCTCTAGCGTTGATTTGTTGGCAGTAAATTATTAAACTGTAAATAAGTCTTTAAATCAACGCGCTGAGGAGTTTTCTATGAAAAAAGGTTTTACATTGATAGAGTTGTTGGTCGTAGTTTTGATTATTGGGATATTGGCGGCGGTGGCTTTGCCGAAATACGAACAAGCGGTGGAAAAAAGCCGGGCTATAGAAGGGATTTCTTTAGCCCGTTCGATTGCTTTGGCAAATGACGCTTATTATCTGGCGAATGGAACATATACTAATAATATCGAGGATTTAGATTTGGATTTCCCGGGAGAAAATGTTAATCGCAGTGGAATTCTTACTAAAGTAAACCAGTATTTTGAATGTCGTGCACAGAGTTCTGCAGGAGCACAAAATTCCAGGAAATCAGTCTGCCGGCGTAATGACCTTCCTTATTTTATTTATTATGCCAACACAGATACTCATGCCAGATGCGGATTTGACAATGAGGAAGGGGAACGGTGGTGCAAGTATTTGACTGCCAAGACAACTTCTCCTTATATTTTTGAATAACCGGTTTAACGGTAGGCAGAATTCCGCTTTGCCGAGGAATTCTATCTGTTAGCCGGCGAAAAAAAATGTCTTTTTGGTTTACAATTAAGAAAGCTTGTAAAAAAACAAGAAATAGATTAAACTAAAAAGATGAAACCCTTTTGCTTAACCTTTTTATTTCTGTTTTTGAGCGTTGCGCCCGTGCAGGCGGGCAACGCAGAGGCGTTTTTTTCGGCGGTGCGAAACGGAAACAGCAAGCGGGTGGAAGAAATGGTAGCCAAAGACAAAACCTTGGTATTTACCGTGGATAAACGCGGTATGACGCCTTTTTTGGTGGCGGTGGAAACGCGTAACTTAAAGATGGTAAGCCTGCTTTCGGAATATTTTTCCCGTTTGGGAAATACCGCCGCTCCCGGCAATGCGCTGCATATCGCAGTAACCAATGATGACGAGCCTATGGTGCGCCTGTTGGTGCAATTAACGTCGGAAGAAGATTCCGAATTGCCCAAATATCTTATAAATATGCCGCGCCAGAAAAACAATTCCGCCGTAAATGACCGAAATACGCCGCTTCATCTGGCGGCCAAGAGATGTAATTTTTCGATATATCAGTATTTGCTGAAGAACGGGGCGAATCCCGATATGCGTAATGCGATGGGAAAAACGCCGAAACAACTTTTAAGCGTTTGCCCCAAACCGGAAGCTAAAGAAGAACCGGAAATCTCCAATACAGTGCCCAATGCCCGGCCGGTACATGTGCCGGAGCCGGAAGCTCCTCCGTTGGGGTTTCCGGTGAACTAATTTTGAAACCGCTTCATAAGAAGCGGTTTTTTTGTTTCAAACATAGAGACTAAGAAAGGCCTTGACGCGTTTTTTTTTTTTGATAAATTGTGCCTATGAACAAAATTTATCAAAAATCCTTCCTTGGCGTTAAAAACGCCGGATTTACGCTGATAGAGCTGTTGGTGGTCGTGTTAATTATCAGTATCTTGGCGGCGGTGGCCGTACCGCAGTATGAAAGATCCGTTACTAAAGCACGGTTTACACAGGTGTTAACAGCCGGGAAGTCTTTAAAAGAAGCTTGTGAGTCTTATTATCTGGCTAATGGAGTATATCCTACGCATTGGTCTCAGCTGGATATTGAATATCCAGGGTGTGTAGCGTCGCCTACTCATCATTATTATCTGTGGTGTAAAAATTTTGCGGTAGATTTATTTTCTGGCACAAATGAAAATTTAGTCTTTTATGATACCAGCCTTATAGAAAATCCGGTTAACATGGATGCTACCGCTTTATCTAAAAAAACTAAATTTAAATATACCGTCTGGCTGGATCACTCCAAGAATCCCGGCAAAACGGAATGTATTGGCGTGCAAGGGCTGTGTAAAAGTATGGGGTTTTAACTTAAGTCAATGAGGTGCCAGTCTTGTTGGTATAGTTCTATCAGCTTTTTCTTAAAAAGCAAGTGTTGGGGGGCGGAGAGGGAAGGATCTTTGGTCAAGATTTCGTCGCGGTCTTCAATGGCCCAGTAGAGAATATCCTTGTCTTTAAAAATGTCCCCAGCTTTAAATTCCAGTTCGCCGCTTTGGCGCGTTCCCAGAATTTCGCCCGGACCTCTAAGCTGCATATCCCGCTCGCCGATTTTAAATCCGTCGCGCGTAGCACAAATGATATCTACCCGTTCCCTGGCTACGCTGCCGGCGTGTTGGGGTACGAGAATACAATAACTTTCGTGTTCGCCGCGGCCTACGCGCCCGCGCAGCTGGTGCAGGCTGGCCAGCCCAAAGCGTTCGGCGTTTTCGATAACCATTACCGTCGCGTTTTTGACGTCTATCCCCACCTCAATGACTGGAGTAGCCACTAAAATATCGGTTTTATGAGCAGCAAAATCCGCCATCACCGTTTCTTTTTCCGATTGACTCATTTGTCCATGCAAAATAGCCAGGCGAAATTCCGGAAATACTTTTTTCAGTTTTTCAAATTCTTCCGTAACGGCCTTGGCGGAAATCTTTTCGCTTTCTTCAATCAACGGAAATACAATATAGGCCTGCCGCCCTTTCTGGACTTCTTCCCGCACGCGGTCATAGGCCAGTTTGGAGGTGGCCGTTTCGGTTTGAATCGGCTGGCGGCCGGGGGGGAGTTCGCTTAGCGTGGAAACGTCCAGATCGCCATAAAAGGCCAGCGCCAGCGTACGCGGAATGGGGGTGGCCGTCATCGTCAGCAAATCCAATTTGGCGGTTTTTTCTTTCAGGCGGCTGCGCTGTTTGACGCCGAAGCGGTGTTGCTCGTCAATAACGGCCAGCCGCAGATTCCGGAACTGTACTTCGTCTTGAATGACGGCGTGCGTACCTACCAAAATATCAATTTTGCCGTCCGCCAATTCTTTTAAAATTTTCTTTCGGGCGGCTGTTTTGGTGCTGGAAGTCAGCACCGCTACGTTTACTTTCAATCCCGCCAGTAGCCGCTTGAAGGTTAAAAAATGTTGTTCCGCCAAAATCTCGGTAGGGGCCATCAGGGCGGCTTGATAGTCGTTTTCCACCGCCAGCAACATTGCACACAGGGCGACGACCGTCTTGCCAGAACCAACGTCTCCTTGCAGCAGGCGGTTCATCGGACGGGGGGAACATAAGTCTTTAAAAATCTCGTTAATGACTTTTTTCTGGCTGTTTGTAAATTCAAAACCCAGCTGTTCGCGAAAAGGCGTCAGCAGGGTTTTTTTAATTTGATAAGAATAATCTTTCGCCAGAATTTTAGTTTGCGTGCGTTTAATGCCCCAGGCGGTAGCCAAGAGGAGAAATTCTTCATAGGCCAGGCGCGTGCGGGCGCTTTCCAGCTCTGCCAGCGAGTTGGGAAAATGCACCGCTTTAAGTGCTTGCGGGGCACTTAACAGTTTGCGTTTGGAAAGTAAATCCGGCGGTAAAATTTCCGGTTCGCTGTCCAGCGTACCCGTCTGCAGAGCTTCATACACAAACTGCCGAAATTGTTTGTTAGTCAATCCTTCCGTCAGCGCATAGATGGGCGTCAGCCGGCCGGCATGCAGCCGGGTTAGAACATCGTTTGCAGGGTAGTGTTCTTCCACGGTTATTTTATTGCCAAAAAAGTTATTCTTATTTTCCCGCTTTCCAATTACCCATAACTCTTGGTTTATTCTAAAATCTTTTTTTAAAGTGCCGAACGGATCAAAGCGAAATCCCCGATACATTCGTTTTTTAAACCAAGTGCATTCCACTTGGTTTCCCGTTT
The DNA here is from genome assembly GCA_944326765.1 of uncultured Elusimicrobiales bacterium. GTDB lineage: Bacteria > Elusimicrobiota > Elusimicrobia > Elusimicrobiales > Elusimicrobiaceae > Avelusimicrobium. The sequence goes on from CALVFE010000018.1 coordinate 24,437, forward strand.
CGTCTTCCAAAAAAGCTTTAAAAATCAGTACGCTGCGCGCCGGAATTTCCTGCGTGCGCAGTACGCGGCCTTTAAATACCACCAAGGAATCCGAATTATATTCATTCGGCGATCTCCCCAGTCGGCGATCTTGGTAGGTGCGCGGATAATAATGCAGCAAATCTTCTACGGTCTGCACTTCCAGGCGTTCAAAGAGTTTCGCCTTGGCCGGGCCGATGCCTTTTAAGTATTGAATGTGGGTAGATGCCGCCATAGCTATATTCTTATTTTACAAATAATATAATATAATATATGCTACAATCAAAAAAAAGAGGATACTTTTATGGATTTAGAAGCGATTTCCACGCAGGTAAGCGCCCATTTGCTGCAAGTGGGGCAGAGCAGCCTAAAAGTATTGTCGGCGCTTGTTGTAGCGGTGCTGATTTTGGTGATAGGCTTATATCTTTCCCGTTTTGTAGGATCTTATGCAAAGAAAATTTTAAATAAAATTTCTTTTGACGATAAAACTTCCAAACTGGGCATCAATGAATTATGCGTTCGTTTCGGCTTAGGCAAATCTCCCACCTATATTATTTCGTTTGTATTGGCGTGGGCGGTTATCTTTTATGCCGTGGTATTGGCGGCCGAAGTGCTGCATTTGGATATTATCCGAAATTTGTTCACGCAGTTCTTGGCGTTTATTCCCACTTTGTTTGTGTCCGTGTTGATTTTGTTTGCCGGGCTGCTGTTTGGCAAGTTAATGGGAAATATCATTGAAAATTCCGCTCAAGCCAATAATTTGAAAGGCGGATTTTTCATTGCCAAAGCGGTGAATATTTTTATTGTTTTCTTTTGTGCGTTGATTGCTGTGGAAAATTTGGGTTTTGCCAATCAGCTGGTAAATAATGTGGTGGTCATTGTGCTGGCGTCGTTGGGGTTGGCTTTTGGCATTGGCGTGGGATTAGGTTCTAAAGAGTTGGTAGCCGATTTCTTAAGGGATTTATTTAAAAAAGAAGATAAATAAGTATCTGGGAGAACATAACCTATTATGTCTGTAAAATTAAAAGATCATTTCAGCAAGGGTAAAAACGCTTGCCATCTAAGAGGTTTTACCCTGATAGAACTGCTAGTGGTGGTTTTGATTATTGGCATTTTGGCTGCAGTTGCTTTACCTCAGTATGAACAAGCGGTAAATAAATCGCGGGTTTCCCGCTGGCTGGAATTGGGGCGCTCTTTTTCCAATGCAATGGATCTGTATTATTTAGCCAATGGAGAGTATCCGACTTCGTTTGATCAGTTGGATTTTTCTCCATCGGGTGCAACAGACGGAAGTGGTAATCCATATACAACGGGGAGTAAAATTTATTTTAGCGTAAAAAGCGGCGGGGCCAATCAAAGTGTTCCTGGGGTTCGGGTGCGTTTCCAGATAATGGAAGATGGCTATATCCAAGCCCAGGTTGCTTTTACAGATGACAATGAAATGTGGCTGAATTTTTTTCCTTCTTCTTTCAGCTATGAAACGGTAAAAGGAAAAATTGAATGTACCGGAAACGGGGACAGTGTGAAAATATGTAAGAGCCTATCTGATGGTAGCGCGCCCCGTTCTGGAAAGTGGTATCAAATTCGTTAGCGGAAAATGTTTTGTCAGAAACTTGCGCATATTATTAAAAATCCCGGTCTAAAAGACCGGGATTTTCGGTAACAGCATCAGGAGTCTTGATAATCTTTTAACATTTTGGTTCGGCTGGGGTGGCGCAGCTTGCGAATGGCTTTGGCTTCTATTTGGCGTACGCGCTCGCGCGTAACGTTGAACATTTTGCCTACTTCTTCCAAAGTGCGGGGATAACCCGAATCAATGCCGAAACGCAGGCTGATAATTTTGGCTTCTCGTTCCGATAAGGTGGCCAGCACGTCGGCTACTTCCTGCTTGCGCAGAAAATCTACGGCTGCGCTGGTCGGGTTTGGGCCGTTCTTATCTTCAATAAAATCTTCCAAGTTGGAATCTTCATCTTCGCCAATCGGGGTGGAAAGTGAAATGGGATCCTGCATAATTTTAAGCACGCTTTTTACCTTTTCAACAGACAGGCGAAGGGTTTTTGAATAATCTTCCAATGTCGGTTCGCGCCCGTGTTCCTGGCGGAATTTGTTGGTTACTTTGGTCAGTTTGGAAACCAATTCTTTCATATGTACGGGAATGCGGATCGTGTTGGCCTGGTCGGCGATGGCGCGGTTGATGCTTTGGCGGATCCACCATGTGGCATAGGTGGAGAATTTAAAACCGCGTTTGTATTCAAATTTTTCTACGGCTTTCATTAATCCCAAACCGCCTTCTTGAATGAGGTCGGACAGTTCCAGGTTTGAGTTTACGTGTTTCTTGGCGATAGATACCACCAAACGCAAGTTGGCTTTAATGAGTTTCAGCTTATCCTGCAAAATCATATCTTCAAAGAATACAATGCGGTCGTTAAACGCAATAAATTCTTTTTCCGTCATCGGGAGCATATCTACCATCTGGGCGTGGCGCCGGCGGACTTCCTCGATATTGGCCAAGCGTTCTTCCAGTTCGGCTAGTGTGAATTTCGTCGCTTTTTTAAATTCTTTTTCTGTAATTTTTTTATTCTTAAAGCGGTTTACCAATTTTTTTACTTCCGCATAAGGCCCGAAATAATCATCAAAGCGCTGCATATCATTGCGGGCTTCGGATAAACGGTCGGCCAGGTTCTTAATTTTATTCGTTAAGCGTTTGATTTTATTTTGGTTTAAATTTAATTTGGTAATGGTGGCCACCACTTCTTTCTGTTTGGATTCCAGTTTTTCAATGGCGTTGTTGCGTTTCTTTTCGCTCAAATTGCCTTCCCGCAATTCTTTCATGAGCTTGGTAATTTCCTGTTCGCGTTTTCCAATAAACTGGGCGGCATCTTTTAGTTTTTTACGCATATTGTTGAGTTCGCGCGTCGTGCGTTTACCGCGGGGCATCAGCTCTTTGGTCGTCATTTCTTCTTGGTCAACCAGTTCTTCCCAGTTACAGATTTCACGCATGGTGATAGGGGATTCCAAAACCAATTTGCTCAGTTCTTTTTCACGCTCGCGGATATTGCGCGCCAGGGTAATTTCTTCATCGCGCGACAAAAGCGGCACTTTTCCCATTTCGGACAGATACATGCGAATGGAATTGGAAATATCCGTATTAGATGACCAATCTTCGTTCAAGGCTTCTTTGTCGGACGACGAAACCGATTTGAATTTTTTCTGATCTACTACCTGAATGCCCAAATCGTCCAGCGTGCCTATTACGCCGTCGATATCTTCCGCGCTCATGTCGGACGCGGCAATGGAGCGGTTTAAGTCTTCTATAGACAGAAATCCGCTTTCTTTTCCTTCTTCTACTAAATCTTTCAGCGCTTTGTTTCCAGATGCCATATTTCCCTCAATTGCGGTATTTTTTTAGTTTATGCTGCAACTGCATATATTTTTGAAAAACGTCCTGCGGTACGTTGCCCGCCCCCAGTTGTTTCATTTGTCGTTTAACGGCTTCCAGCCGTTTGTGCAAGCCGGCTTGTTCCAATTTGGCGGCGCAATCCGCTATATCACGCGCCGGATTGAAATCCGCCGGCGGCTGCAACATTGCCAGCTTAATCAGTTCCGCTTGATAAGCGGGTATCTTTTGTGCAGCCCGCTGGGGTAAATCTTTTCCTTGCGGGTCTTCCCTATGCGCCTGTACCACGGCTTGAAACATTTTCCAGGCAGTTTCGCTGGAAAAATCTTCCTGGCTAAGCTCGGAACAAAGAATGATATGCTCCGGACTTTTTAATAACCACGACAACAAATCTTCTTCCGCCCCCTTGGCGGCGGCAGCCGGCAACGCCGTTGTTGCAGCGTTTTGGCGGCGTATGTAGGCGGCAGTTTGCAAAGCCGGTTTGCGCAGCCGTTCTAATACCAATTGTTCATCTACGCCGATATGTTCGGCCACATATTTTGCCCATTCGCGCCGGACAATTTCATCGGGCTGTTTAATAATAGTTTCCGCTAGTTCGGATATAATGCGCGTTTTATTTTGGGCGTCCAGCGGCTGGGGGTATAAGTCCAGCTGCAGCTGCGTATGAAAGGCAATTAGATCTTGGGCGTCAGTTAATATCTTTTCAAAATTTTCTTTACCGTATTTCGCGATGTATTCGTCCGGATCCAATCCCTCCGGTAAGGAAGCCACTTTTACAAATAAACCCCTTTCAATCAAAATCAGCGCTCCGCGTAAAGCCGCTTTAATGCCGGCCGCGTCCGGATCAAATAGCACTACAACATTATCCGTATATCGCTTTAACAGCCGCGCGTGATCTTCTGTTAGGCTGGTGCCCAAAGGGGCAACGGTATATTCTACGCCCGCCTGGTGGCAGGCGATCACGTCCATATATCCTTCCAACAGCACCGCTTTTCCGGCTTTTCGGATCGCCGGTCCGGCAAAATTCAGCCCGTACAATACGTGGCTTTTGGTAAAAAGAACGGTTTCCGGCGAATTTAAATATTTGGGTTCGCCTTCTCCTAAAATCCGTCCGCCGAATCCTACCGTGTCGCCCCGTTGGTTGATGATCGGAAACATCAGGCGATTGCGGTAATAATCCCGCGCCCCATAGGGAGTAATGACGCATAACCCGGCGGTTTTTAAATCGTTTTCCGTATAACCTGCCGTTTTCGCTTCCCGCGCCAGTGCAGTGGGTTCGTTTTTGGCTAATCCCAGTTCAAACTTCTGGCAGGTTTCTTTCGTTAAATTCCGTTCTTTCACATACGCGCGCGCGAATTCTCCACCGGCAGACAGTAAATTTTTATGATAGAACGTTTTGGCAAAATCCAAGAGTTTGCGCGCATTGGCACGGCGGATTTCTTCGCCCGTCAGCGGCTTGAGCGGTTTATATTCCACGCCAGCTAATCCTGCCAATTTTTCCAAGGCTTCATTGAAGGAAAGGTTTTCCATTTTCATGAGAAATGCAAAAATATCGCCCCCTTCCTGGCAGCCGAAACAATAGAACAACCCCTTTTCGCTGCTGCATGTGAAAGAAGGGGTTTTTTCCTTATGAAAAGGACAGCAGGCTTTGTAGGTTTTACCCGCGCGTTTAAGATCCGGTACGTATTGCCGGATAAATTCTACAATGTCCAACCTGTCCTTAATTTGTTC
>CALVFE010000019.1 GCA_944326765.1 uncultured Elusimicrobiales bacterium
GGTATGTGCAAACGCGCCTGCCCCGTTTCCGCCATCAGCGGCGAAGTGGGCAAACCGCATCACATTGATCCGAAGAAATGTATCAAATGCGGCGGCTGCAAGAGCACCTGCAAATTTGGCGCCGTGGTAACGGGAGCGTAATTATGGAAAAAGAACAATTTGTAACCATTGAAGGGAAAAGAGTACCGATTGAAGGTGAAAAAAATCTGTTGGAATTAATCCGCAAGGCCAATTTCAACATTATGACATTCTGCTACCACCCGGAACTGGCCGCCTATGGCGCGTGCCGGCTGTGCCTGGTGGAAGTGGAAGGAATGGGGATTGTGGCTTCATGTACCGTAGCGCCTAAAGACGGAATGAAAGTGCGCGTCAACAGCGACGAAATCCGTCATTTGCGCCGCATCAATTTGGAATTGTTGCTTTCTTCGGGCAATCACGACTGCACGCTCTGCAGCAAATCCAACAATTGCAAACTGCAGAAATTGGCCAAAGATATGGATGTAACGGAAATCCGCTTTAAATCCAAAAAGTTAGACAGTCATAAAGACGCTACTTCGCCGGCTTTGGTGCGCGATCACAGCAAATGTATTTTGTGCGGCAACTGCGTACGCATTTGCAACGAAGTGCAGGGCATTGGAGCGATTGATTTTGCGTTCCGCGGTTTCCGCTCCAAAATCGCCACGGCGTTTAACAAAGAACTGGGTCAAAGCCACGAGTGCGTGTCCTGCGGGCAGTGTGCGCGCGTATGCCCGACGGGGGCTTTAATGCCCAATTCTTCGGAAATTGAAGAAGTATTTAAAGCCATCAACGATCCCAAAAAGAAAGTCGCCGTACACATTGCTCCGGCGGTGCGTGTGGGATTGGGCGAAATGTTCGGCTTGCCGCAAGGCCAAAATGTAGATGGGAAAATTGCCACGGCCTTGCGTATGCTGGGGTTTGATTACGTCTATGATACGGCGTTTGCCGCGGATTTGACGATTGTGGAAGAAGCCACCGAGTTTTTGGAACGCTTCAAAAAAGGCACCAATTTGCCGCAGTTTACCAGCTGCTGCCCGGCGTGGGTTAATTATGTGGAAAAATTTGCGCCGGAGTTTATTCCCAATCTTTCTACGGCGCGTTCGCCGATGCAGATGATGGGGCCCATCTTGAAAGCCGATTACGAAGATAAAGGCGGCAAACGCGAAGATTTGGTAGTGGTTGCTGTGATGCCGTGTTCGGCCAAAAAGTCCGAAGCCAAGCGCGATGAATTTTATGTCAACGATAACCCCGATACCGACTATGTGGTAACGACGGTGGGGTTGGCGCGTATGATTAAAGAGGCCGGGATCGATTTTGTGAATTTGGAAAACGAATGGTTTGATATGCCCTTTGGTACGAAAACGGGTGCCGGCGTTATTTTCGGCGCGTCCGGCGGCGTGATGGAAGCGGCTTTGCGCTATGCACTGGCCGAATTAGACCCGGCCAATGCGCGCAGCGTCAAATTTTCCAGCCTGCGCGAAGGAACGGTGTTTAAAGAAAAAACCGTGGAAGTGGGCGATATCAAAATCCGCACCGCGGTAGTAAGCGGTCTTAAAAACGCGCGCAAATTATTGGACGACATCAAAGCCGGCAAAGATCATTATGACTTTATTGAAGTGATGTCCTGCCAAGGCGGTTGTGTGGCGGGCGCCGGGCAGCCCCAATTTGACGGCTGGGCGCCGCGCCAGAAACGCGCCGAAGGACTGTATCAGGAAGATACGGAATTGGCGTATAAGTCGCAGGATAACAGCGGTGTATTGGCGTTGTACGGCCGCATTTTGGATAAAGTGGGCGGTCCGTTGGCGCACAAACTGCTGCATACGCATTATTACGACCGCAAGGACCGTACCGGACAGCAAAAGTAATTGGGCTGAACTTTAGATAACAGGGCGGAGCAATCTCCGCCCTGTTTTTTATTCCGAAGCTCCCCGGCTGGAAGCCCCAGCTAGGGGTATACTTTTTCCGACGGGAAAAAGCATAAAAAGAGAGCAATCTTGCGGGAATAGTGTGGCTTAAATAATCGTATTAACGGGCAAAGAGTGGGGAGTACCTGCTCTCTTTTACAGGAATATCCCCAACTTGTTGTTTTCCTAATGCGTCAGCACCGTAATTTGCCAAACCCTGTCCGAGCCGGAATCCCGCTGGCTGGAATGCCCTTGACTTGTGTTTTTTTTTTTTGATAAATTTTGCGTATGAACAAAATCTATCAAAAATCATTCCCCGGTGATAAAAATGCCGGATTTACACTAATAGAGCTGTTAGTGGTCGTTTTAATTATTGGTATTTTGGCAGCAGTGGCGTTGCCACAATATGAGTTGGCGGTTCAAAAAGCCCGCATGACCGAAGCCATGATTATTTTGAACCGCGCGGCCCAAGAGGCGGATGTGGTTTTTATGGCAAATGGAAGAGAGGGAATGCAATCTTTTTCAGTACGGGAATTGGCCGGACTTCCCGCATCCGATCCAAAGGCCAAAATCGATTATTATTGGTACTATCCCGGAATTAGGGGAGGTTTTGCTGTGAAAGCCCGCCCTAAAAAAGGATCAGGGTTGGGAGACTGGGTATTGGAGCGCTATCCTAATTCTTCTCCGTATAAAGGCGGCGGTTTCTATTGTACCTATGGGGGAGGTTTCAAGTTAGGACCTAAGCTGTGTGCCAGCGTTTGCGGCGCTTCTAAAACGGGGCCGTGTACGATTATGGAAGGCGCAAAATAATCTCTGATTATTAAAGTAGAAAAGCCCTGCCGTAAGGCAGGGCTTTTCGTTATATTCAAATATTGCGTTAAAGGGGATATTGTTTCGTGTGGCAATTATGAGCACAAATAAGAGTTTCGACCGGGGGGGATACTTCTCCCGAGGGGAAAAGAACGCAGTCACTGCGGCAAGGGGCCGTTGTGGCGGAGTACGGCATTTCTAAAACAGGGCAGCCCAACCGAATTGCGCTAACGGGGCTAGCGTGGGGGAGGGGCGGCTCGCTGGTTGTTTTGTAAGAGTCCAACATTTCGCTAACAGTGTGGCTTAACCGAGTCGTGCTAACGAGTATTGGGTGGGGAGCCCAGCCCCTGGGCTTGACTCGTTTTTTTTTTTGATAAATTTTGCATATGAACAAAATCTATCAAAAAACATTCCCCGGCGAAAAAAACGCCGGATTTACGCTAATAGAGCTGTTGGTGGTTGTTTTAATTATTGGCATACTGGCGGCGGTTGCGGTTCCCAAATATCAACGGGCGGTGGAAAAAAGCCAGCTGATGATTTCTATCCAAATGGCTACCAAGGTTCGTTCCGCCCAGGAATTATTTTGGCTGGCAAATGGACGATATGCCATCAATATGGAGGATTTAGACCTTTCCTTCCCGGATTGTACTATGAATAGCGCCAAAAGTGGTTGGTGGTGTAAAAATAATTTTACGGTAACAGGTCGTTATGGCGGTTATGCGGTTTCTGTGCGGTGGTGCCCTGGTTTAGGGGATATTGGCTGTACGGATCCTGAAACAGGCAACCGAAAGGAAACTATGCGGTATGATATGATGTTTTTGCATCAAAGCAGTGCGGACGCGGCTGCTCAAGCGGGAACGACAAGATGTACCAATGGGAGTTGGCAGTGCAAAGAGGTGATAAGTGTATTAAATCCATAATGACAACGCACAGCGTTTGGTTTCTAATTTAGCTACAATAGAATATATGCTGAATTGGAAAGGTTTTATATATGCCCTTATTACTTCGGCCACTTTCGGGCTGATACCGTTATTTACCCTGCCGCTGCTGCGGGCGGGAATGAACACGCCTTCCATTTTATTTTATCGGTTTTTTATAGCCGTGTTGATCATGGGCGCCGGCGGCTTTTTAGCCCGGCGCTCTTTGTGCGTTACTCGGGCGGAACTGGCGGTATTAGCCGGGCTGAGCGTATTGTATATCGGGTCGGCGGTCTTTTTGTTTTGGTCTTATCAATATCTGGCCAGCGGGATTGCCACTACGTTAATGTTTCTCTATCCCGTATTTGTGGCCTTGATTATGATTTATGTGTTTAAAGAAAAAAATTCCTTCTGGACGATGCTGGCCATCGGGCTGGCGGTGGCAGGGGTGGCGCTGCTATCCTGGAACGGAGAAGCCGGCGGCGTGAGCGTGCGGGGAATTGTGCTGGCGGTGCTGTCCGGGCTTTCCTACGGGATTTATATTATTGCGGTAAATAAATCTTCCGTGCGGGAAATGCCGTCGGGCAAACTGACTTTTTATGTTTTTTTGTTTACCGCTTTATTTTTATTGGCGGGTGCTTATTTTTTAGGGGCGCTGCAAACGGTGCCGGACTGGAAATGCGATATCAATTTGACGCTGTTGGCGCTCATTCCAACGGTATTATCCAACTTAACGCTGGTATGGGCGATTAAGGAAATCGGCTCCACTTTTTCCTCGGTTTTGGGGGCGATGGAACCCCTAACGGCTATGACGGTAGGCGTGTGGGTGTTTGGCGAACCGTTTACCCGCTCTACGGCGTGGGGTGTGGCGTTGATTATTCTGGCGGTTACGCTGGTGGTGTTGGCTCCCGCGCTGGAAAAAGGGTACCGCACCGGTAAATTTTTGTATATTACGAAAGTCAAAGGCATACACCCCAATATATTGCCATATCATTAACTGGTTTTTGCTACAATATAAAAAAATTATTATAAAGGAGAGGATATGTATTTTGGACAACGCGGTTCTATTCACACGATTGTCTTGGTATTGGTAGTAATAGTAGGATTTGCAATAGCCTTGGGCTGGCCGCAATATAAAAAACACCAAACGCTTCGCGTCGCTCAGCGCGCACTGGATTTGGGCAAGGCGCTGGCTTATGCGGAATCGACGTATAAGACGCAACACGGTTCCTATACGCCGGATTTTGCAAAATTGGATTTTGCGCTTCCCTGTCCGCTGGAGCGCGCTGGGGATAAGATTGAAATGGTCTGCTCGGCGTATGTATATCGGCTGGAAGAGAATGGCGTTTTACGCGTGCGGCACAAAGGATTGCCGAAATGGTTTGATTTAAATTTAGCGGAAGGATCGGTGGATTGTTCGCATGAAGACGGATCGATTGCCGGAAGTCATATTTGCAATCGGGTGGACTTAGCCGACGCATTTTAACTGCAAGGAGTTTTTATGAAAAAATATATCGCAGTGTTGCTGGTTGTTCCGTTTGTTTTCGCTTGCGCACCCAGCGTAAAACGGGTGGAAACGAATTTGGTCAAAGACGTTTCCGGCGGTTGGAACGATACAGACGCGCAGATGGTGGCGCAGGAAATGATTACCGACTGTCTGCAAGGCGGCTGGTATAACCGCTTCTTGACCCGAAACGGCAAAGAACCGACCGTTATCGTAGGGACGGTTACCAACAACACGATGGAACACATCAATACCGGCGTATTTATTGAAGCCATGCAGCAGGCGCTTATCAATTCGGCCAAGGTGGATTTTGTGGCTTCCGCGGACGAACGCGGCGAAGTCCGCACCGAACGCTTGGAACAGGACGAATTTGCCTCCGAAGCCACCCGCAAGGCCTTTGGACAGGAAATCGGCGCCGATTATATGTTAAGCGGCGTGCTTAATTCGGTGGTGGATCAATCCGGCAGCAAGGCGGTGGTGTTCTATCAAGCAAATTTGAAGCTCATTGATATTGAAACGAACCAAATTGTCTGGAACGGGCAAAAACAAATTAAGAAGTACGTCAAGCGCAGTAAAGTTGCCTGGTAGGATTTTTTATGAAGGCGCGCATAGGCTTGTTGGGGCTGGCGTTGGTTTGCTCCGCGTGTGCGGCGCCTTCTTTGCGTTATAAGACGGAGGTCAGCCAGCTGATGTCTGCCGGCCAATTCCAGGCGGCCGCGCAAAAGCTGGAAACAAAGAAAAACAAGCTTTACAGCCGAAAAGACCCCGTACTGTTTTATCTGGATAGCGGCGTTCTTTGGCACGATGCGCAAGATCCGGCCGCCAGCGATACCCTCTTCGCGCAAGCCCAGCAGGAAATGGATTCCCGTTATGCCACCAGCGTTTCCGGTGCGTTGGGGTCTTTGCTGATTAATGATTTAACCGCTCCGTATTACCCGCCTTCTTACGAACAGGCGCTTACCTATTATTACCGCGCTCAAAATTTTTTACAGCAAGATAATTTGTCGGCCGCCGCCGTAGAAGCGCGCAAAGCGGTATTTTTTCTGGATCATTTGCGCGCCGATAAGAAACAGGGCTACAACGATGACCCGTTTGTGCAGTACTTTGCCAGTTTGATTTTTGAATCGGTCGGGCAGCGTTCCGACGCCCGTATCGCCCGCATAAATGCATTAAACGCCTACAAACGCTTGGGCGATAAATTGAACCTGGAATCCCCCCTGTTTTCTGTTCCGGCTGATGCCGATGAATTGTGCGAAGTGATCGTGTTTCATTATAACGGGCTGATGCCGTTAAAAAGGACAAAGACGTGGCAGGTCGCTTGGAGCGATGCTTTGTTGTTGGCTTCCGATCCGCATGAAACCCAACAGCAAGTTTCTCCCGAAGTACAAAATGCGCTAACGGCTGGACTATTAGGTTCGGCGGTTACCTTGTCCTATCCGGAATGGGTGGAACAGCCTTATCGGGTGGCCTTTTCCACCGTACAAGTGGGGACGGTGCAGTATCCCACACAGAAAGTGGCCGATTTCGCGGCCGCGGCGAAACTGGATCTGGAAGAAAAAATGCCGGGTATTTTATTTCGCACCGCCACGCGGGCAGTTACCAAACGGGTAGCGGCCGTGCAGGCACGTCATGCAGCCAATTCGGCTTCCAATGACGAAACGTGGGGAATGTGGGCGGAAATGCTGGTCAGTGCGCTGGGGGCGGCTACCGAAACCGCCGATACGCGCCAGTGGTTTACCCTGCCGGCCGAAGTGCGTATGACGCGTGTTTTTTTGCCGCCCGGAGAGCAAGATATAAAGCTCTTATTTCGCGACGGATATGGTAATATAATAGGAGAATATGTTTTTGAAAAAGTACGGCTGAAACGCGGCGGACGCGTATTTTTGCACCACCGTACGGCATATTGAGAGGAATTATGAAAAAAATCGTTTTATGTGCGGCTGCCTTTTTGTTGGGCGCGTGCACGACAATGAATAAGAATACGGTAAACTATCAGATGGGAACGTATAATACCGAGAAGTATTATGTCGTGGCCGGAGAGGGAATGAGTAAAGAGGCCGCTTCCGAAAACGCCTTGGAGAATATGCGCCGCGAAATGGTGCAAAATGCGCCCGCCGCCGCCAATCAGGGAGTGGTAACCGATTTAATGGCCAATGCGGAAGTAGAAAAAGTCTGGCGCGATGCCGATTTTTCCGGCAAACATTTTTATGCGTTGGCGGTGCTTTCCCGCGCCAAAGCGCGCCATGTGCTGGAACCGCTGCTGGACCAAGAAGATGCCAAATTAGCAGGGCTTGCCAAACAATTTGCGGATCCGGCCAATCCGCTGGCCGATTTGAAAATAGCTTTTGCCATGCAGCCGATAGCGGCGCGCCGTACGGCATTAGATGAAATATATCAATTTTTAGATGCGTCGCGCGCTTCCTATCGTCCGGAAGTATTTAATCCTTATAAGACGGTGCTGCAAGAAAAAATGGCCGCCGTTTTGGTGGGGGTGGACGTACAAGGCGTACAAAGCGAAGTCATGGTTACTTATGTGATAGATGCTTTAAACCGAATGGGATTGGGGGTAGTGGACTCGTCCGATCCGGAAAAAGTATTGTTGGTGCAAATTGTTACCGATGTAGATGAATATGATTCTAAAAAAGTACAGGGGTTAATCTGGTGTTCCAGCGGGGCGTCGGTCAGCTTGATTGACGCCACGCGCGATGTGACCTTTTCCCGCTTTAACGTACATGAACGCGCGGGGACTTCCCGGGCGGAAGATTCGTTGCGCAAGAGTATGCAGAGCGTGGGAGAACAGGCCTCCAGCCAGATCTCCGGCCGTTTGGAAGCGTATCTAAAAACAAGATAGGAGAAAAATATGAAAAAGACAATCTTTTTAGCTTTACTGCTGTTACCCGCTTTTGCCGTTGCACAAGACGTTGCGCCAACTCCGGCTGCAACCGAGCAGACGGAGCCTGCTGTGCAAGATGTCGCAGAGCGCAATAAAATGCTTTACTCGCTCGGATTTTTGTTGGGAGACAATTTGAAACGGCAGCTGATTTTGGATAATGAAGATGATTATAAAGCTCTTTCCCAGGGCATGCGCGACAATTTGCTAAACAAAAAATCTCAGACTGATTTAGATAAATATAAACCGGCTATTATTCAAAAATATCAGAATGATGCGCAAATCATATCCGCCAAACGCGAGGCCGCCCAGCAGGAATATCTGGCGAATTTCAAAAAAGAGAAAGGCGTGAAAGAATTGGATAACGGCACGCTTATTAAACTCAGCCGCGCGGGAAAAGGCAAAACGCCGAAAGCCGATGCAACGGTAAAGGTGCATTATACCGGTACTTTGATTGACGGCACTAAGTTCGACAGTTCCCGCGACCGCGAGGAAGCCTTCGAAACGAAGTTGACCGATGTGATTCCGTGTTGGACAAAAGCCTTGCAGCAGATGAAGCCTGGCGCGCGCGCCAAAGTGGTTTGCCCGGCCAATACGGCTTATGGAAATCGTCCGGTGGGGCAAATCCCGGCCAATTCCGTATTAGTATTTGATATCGAAATGCTTCCGGAAAGAAAATAATGTCTAAAACCAGCTGCTTTCTGATCGCGGTTATGTTGGCCGCCCTCGTGTATATGGGGGCGGCGCGTGGCTTTCAGTGGTACGAGCGGAAAGCCGCCGAGAAGGCGGCACAAGAAGCTTCCAACGGAAATGCATTTACGTTTCAGAATGTGCCGGTTTCGCTGGCGGCGCCAATGCCGCAACCCGTATCACATCCAGTTGCTTTTGATCCTGCCCAAACGGCTATTTTTTTGGAATCAACACCGCTTTCCAACGAATTAAAAACGCAGCAGGCAAAGGATACCATTGAGTCTATTTTGGCGGATTATCAAGAAGATCCCAACCTAAAGAAATTTAATGAAGATTTGGCGGCGGCTACACGGGGAGATGTAGAAGATTTAGGCGCTTTAAGCGGCGTGGAGCTGATCAACATTTTAAAGGAAAATCCCCAGGTGGGCCAGGTTGTGCAGCAGAATATGCAAAATCCTGAATTTGCCAAAACCATACAGCAAATTTTTACCAATCCGCAATTTATAGAGAGTATTAAACAATTACAGGGAGGCACCCTGCCGCCGCCAGTTGATTCACAGGTAAAAAAAGCTCAACAAGAGTAGAAAATATAGTATGCTATAAAATATCAGGAGGTTTTCCCGTGCTTAAAATTTTAATTAAAGCTGCTATTTTGGTTTTTATTATCTTTAGCATTTATTTTATTGTACACCCCTCGGCTTGTTCTAATTTGATGTTGGGCCGGGTTACGAATTCGATGGAAGTGGCGCCGATTATCGATGACCAGCCGGCCGGTCATCGAGAAATGTTTACCCCGGCTGGGGATCAGCCTTTGTCCGCTCCGGGCGCCCAGGAAGGCGTTTTTGATACCAATACCCTGTCCGAACCGGAAATTCCCGCTTATACCCAGGAAGATATTGACTACGCCGTGGCCAGCCGTTATGTAGAATTGGAAAACGAATATGCCAAACAAAATGCTTTGGGAAAGGATACGGCAAAAGAAATTTCCTACATCGTAATGGACGATTTTGAACTGACTCAGCAGGAGTGGGAATCTTTCTTGCAGCGCGCTACGGAAAATAATCTCTTTAATAAAATCCGCAGCGAGCAGCCGCTGCTTCCGTCGGCACAATAATTAAATTTTCAGAAACCGCCCCGCCGGGGCGGTTTTTTGTTTTAACTCCCCGGAGGCTTACGTCTGGGGAGTTTCTTATTTTCATGTTTTTTGTGTGTCGTTCTCTAATTTTATAAAGAACTTTGCGGACGCTCAACAGGCAATTCTTTAAAGGAAACGGGAGGAAACATATCGGAAGACAGAAGTCCTTTCATAAGCCGAAATCCCCGCCGGAGCGGGGATTGGTTAATATCAAGTGCGTTTAAATTAGTGTGGCAGCCGTCCGGCTAAAAACTCTGCAACCGGCCGGGTATGTTTGATTTTACTTAATACAATTTTAATGGAAGCGGTAATCGGCACCGATAAAAACGCACCTGGAACACCCCATACCAATGTCCAGAAAATCAAGCATGCTACTACGGTAGCGGGGTGCAAGTCCATCCCTTCCCCCAAGAAACGCGGTTCTATGAGGTTTCCAATCGTAAATTCCGTAGCGGCTAACAGCCCGATGACTAAGAAAAACTGCGTGCCCATTCCATATTGCAGAAAGAGTACCGGCGCCGGTAATAATACGGCAATGATGGAACCCACGCTGGGAATAAAGTTAAGCAGAAACATAAACATCGCGAACAAAGCCGCCAGCTTGACTTGGAACCCGAATAAAATGGCGGCCGCTACCAAACCGGTTGCCAGCGAAGCGACGAGTTTCACGGACAAATATACCGATACATTGGCCAGCATTTCTTTAATGGCCGGGTTCGTAATTGGCGGGGTTTTTTTGCTCCCAAAGAGAAAAAACGTCATAAATAAGATCACTAACGTGGCGTCGGATACAATATTAAATACCCTGCCTCCTAAATTTTTCAGCCAGTTAAAGAGGGGCAATTCCCGCAAATAGGTTTCGATGAATTTTTGGTCTAGGGTAATGCCGTGTTGCTGCAGGCGGGTGGCAATATCGGTAATGGTATCGATGAGATTTTGCCGATACATTTCTGCCCCTTTTAAAAATGTGCCTACTGAATTTATGGTGAATAAAATAACGCCCACAAATAGCGCCACGCAAAACAAGATGGAAATCGTCAGTGCCAGCCAAGACGGAAAAGAAAACTTGTTTTTCATGTACAGCGTCATCTGTGCAAGAATGGTGTAGAGCAAAACCGAGATGACAAACGGAATCATCAAGGATTTGGTATATACCAAAAATGCAGTGACGATTCCGGCGGCGATAATAGTTAAACAGATCGCGCTGGTTTTGAGGTAATAATACGTCGGTTTATCAGCAAACATTCGGCCCCCTGTTTCGTTCGGTTTTTTTCGCTATTTCCCGGGCAAGAAAAAGAATTTTTCCCGTTAAATTCGCCGCATCGTTTTGGCAGGCGGTCAGCAGCCATACATTGAGTTTTGCCGCGGTGAAACCATTATAATTTTTATAGAAAGCGTCATAGGCAGTAGTAAACTCGTCGCAGGCGCGGGAAAGTGTTTTTGCCCGGCTGTTCAGTCCTTTTGCTGCCAGTGTCAGGCCGCCTGCCCAGTCTGAATCTTTACAAGCGCGGATTTGGGCGCGGGCTTGTGTCCAGAAAGGTTCATCTTTATCCAATTCCTGCCATAAATCCTGGCAGTATTGGTTAAATTGGGCGGCAAAGGATTCGTCCCGTACGGCAATATCTTTATGCAATTGCTGAATAATTTGGGCGAGCCGGCGGTTGAAGTCCCTCAGATTTTGTGCAGCGGCAGCTAAATCAGCCCGGAATTTATCACACCGAGCGGAAATTTGTTCGAGTAAAAGTTCACAATTCATAGAATAGGAAAGTTGATGGTAAAGATAGAGCCCAAGCCTCTGTCGGATACGACGCTGATAGAGCCATTATGTAAATCCAAAATACGTTTTACCATCGGCAGCCCCAACCCCCAGCCGCTGATCTGGCCGGTAAAGTAATCATCTACTTGGTAAAACGGTTCAAAAATGCGGTTTACGTCTTGCGGGCGGATCCCAGCGCCGTAATCGCGCACGGAAATGGAAATACTGTCGCCGTGATTGGCACATTGCACTTTGATAATCTTTTCCATTTTATTGTTAAATTTAATTGCGTTAGCCAACAATTCGCAAATGCACAGGCGGAGCATTTCTTCATTGGCGGTAACGCTTAAATGTTCCGGACAGTCTATCTCCACAAAGGTGCCGCGTTTGACCGATGTGTCGTCTTGGGAAGGCGCCGGTGCGGCGGTTTCTTCTTCTTGGGCGATTGCTTTGGCGGCGCAGTCTTTGATAAGCGATTTTAAATAAACCGGCTGTTTTTCTACTCCTTCATTTTGGGCGGTGGTTACCTTGTTAAATGACATCAATTTATCCACCAAAAGCGACATTCTTCCGCCTTGTTTGTTAATTTCCTCCAGCGCTTTGGAGGTAAAGGGAGAAAACTTCTCTTTTTTAGCTTGCGAAAGAATCGCCTCCGAATAACCATTGATGATGGAAAGCGGCGTTTTGAGTTTGTGCGAAATCAGCGAGAGCGCACGGGAAGTAATTACCACATCTTTTAATTCATTCATAGGCGGCTCCTAGAAAGAAACAAGTAATCGGGCGTATAGAATATCGCGTTTATTTTCATCGTGAATGGTTCGTACATGGTTGTAAGCGATATCCGCGCTGATCGAACGAGTGGCGGCAAAAGAGTTCCCTATAATAATGGAATGCTCCGGATCGGCGGTATAATACTCGCCGTAGCGGTATCCTAAATACAAGGTGGCGTTATTATCCGGCCACATACGCGTTACGCGTGCGCCCAGCATATATTTGGCTAAATCGTGTGTTACGTCAAACGTTTGGGTGAAGGCCAGGTCTTGCTGGTTCATGATGCTGCGCAGACCTGCCACCCCGGTAATTCCGTCGGGATATTGAAACACGCTTGCGGCGGCTTCAAAACCAAACGCGCGGAAGAAATTTTTGTGCAGTTCCAAGGTATAAGCCATTTGAGAGTAGTCTTTGTTGGAGAAGTTTCCTTCGTCATAAAAGACGGTGCCTCTTTGGTTGGCATAAGAGATGCCGATTACAGCATGGGTATAGAGGTCATTGACCTGATCGTCTTCCAGCGCCATAATCAGCCGCGCTGAAATGCCATAGGCGGAGGCGTCTTGAAAGAGAGGGGTGTCACTTTTATTTTTAAAATAATAGAAAGGAGTGAGATCCAATTTGAGAAAATCAAAATCCAACCGAACGGGTACGTTAATCGCATAGACAGGATCTTTAAACGTCCGCTCGTGAATGGTTTTCGCTTCTATTCCGGTCAGCACATTGAGTGTGGGCGCCATTAACGCGCCTACGCGGACTTGATCAAAATGCGAAGCGCCGATATACGCCGCCGAAATATCTACCGTACGAGCGTGTAAACAGGCGGCGGACAAAATAAAAAGCATCATGAATGAGATAAATTTTTTCATATCTTTCATTTAACAAAATTTAAAGACTTTGTGGTATGTTTTTAACTATATATAGTTTCCTGTTTTTAGAAGGGGTATATTTTGTAGAATAAAAAAGATGAAGAATTTTTTCTTATTTTTGTTGCTTTTCTCTGTGGCGGCCGAAGCAGAAGCTGCCCAGATTATCCGCGGCCCTTATATAGAGGATCCGACCCAAACTACGGCGATTATCAAATGGCAGACCGATGAAAGGACTCCCGCCTGGCTGGAATATGGGCCTGCGCCGCGCTGTAACCAGATTATGACGGTTACGCCCGAAGGGACCCAGCACAAAGCCATTTTATACGGTTTGGTTCCAAACCAAGATTTTTGTTACCGCGTTTATGTAAATAACGCCGCCGGCGACGGGGTGCAGGAACCGGTAAGCGGAACCTTTCGCACCTTATACTCGGCGGAGCGCAAGGTGGTTAACTTTTTAGCGCTGGGAGCTACGGGGGAAGATATTCCTACGCCTTTGCCGGACGGTACTTTGGTGACAGACGAGGCCGCACAATCCCGCAGTCAGCTGGCCGCCTTGATGGAACAAGAGGAAAGCGACTTTTTAATCCACACCGGCAATATCACGCACAGCGGCCTTAATGCAGATGCCGACCGCGAATTTTTTGAACCGTTTAAAAACGTGTTGGCTAAAAATCCGTTGTTTGTAGCATTAGGCCCCAACGAGTACGGACCGGATCGGGAAAATCGTGAAAGCAAATCTTTCCTGCGCACCAATTATTCACGGTATCACGATATGTCCTGGAGCAACGCAACCCCCAAGTATTATTCCTTTGATACGGCCAATGCCCGGTTTATCTTTTTGGATACGAACATAGCAGAAGGCGCGGTATGGGCGCCGGAAATAGGAGAGGATTCTGCGCAAGTGAAGTGGCTCAAAAGCACTTTGGCAAGCGCCGGTGAGAAATGGAAGATTGTAGTCATGAATGCGCCGGCTTATTCCACCGGGGCGCGCGGGACGAACAATGAAGTGGCGCTTAACCTGATTAAAATTTTTGAAGATTACCGGGTAAAACTGGTAATTCAGGGAGGAGATGCCAATTATGAGCGTACTTTCCCCATGTACCGCGGCGAGCCGAACCCACGCGGGGTAACCTATGTAACGTTGGGTACGGCGGCACCCGCGCCCAGCAAAAGAGTTCATTCCGATTCTTCCACCGCCCGGTTTGTGGCGTCTAGACATTATGCGGCGGGGAAGATCGTAGATCGCAAGCTGACCCTAAAAGTGTACAGCGATTTGGGCAAAGAGTTGGACACGGTGGAAATTTATCTGTAATACGCAAAGGTATAAAAAGGGACGGGGCGGTTGCCCCGTCCCTTTTTTGTTTTTCTAAAACTTATTTCAGCTGGATTTTTCCCAAGTAATTTTCCATGCAAGGCGGCATGTTTTTTTATTTGGGATAGTTCTATTGGCGTTTTGTGGATGTTGATTTTTTTCTGGAGTATCATATATACTATCCTCATGAAACATAATCCAAATAGCTTTTATGTTTGTTCGGGTTTTACCTTGATAGAATTATTAGTGGTAGTGCTGATTATTGGCATTTTGGCTGCAATAGCGGTGCCGCAATATGAAAAAGCGGTCAATAAAACACGCATACGGTCCATGATGCCGTTATTAAAGAGTATCCGTGATGCCCAGGAAATGTATTACTTGGACAATGGGGAATATACTTATAAATTTGATGATTTGGATATTCAAATGCCTGTTCCTGACAAGAAAGAAGTCTATTCGTATGAACGGTGGAGTTAGGCGGATTATGCCGTGATTTTAGAGGATTATTGTGTATATATTTCTTGGTGGTATGGAAGTGGAAAATTTAACAAGTACCCAGAAATCGGGTATTTTTACACCAATCACACCGAGCCCTATTATCAGCCAATTAAGAATAAGTTTTATTGCCGCAGCCCAGGGGGGGCTGATGCAACCCAGATTTGCCGAGAGATCGGATTTACAAAATCATCGGGCAGGATCAATGTATTTTTAGAACCGTAAAATAGTTGGAAATCAGCATTACTGATGAATTAAAAAAGGGGCGGAAGAAATTTCCGCCCCTTAGTTATTTCAAACCATTTATTTTTTCAGCTGTACTTTGGCCATCATATCGTACATAATAATACTGGCCGCGGCGGAAGCGTTTAAACTTTCCACGCCGCCGCGCTGCGGAATGGAAACAATCTGATCGCAGTTTTCGGCGGTTTTCTCGCGGATGCCAAAACCCTCGCTGCCAATGACCAGTACGGCGGGAGAAGCATAATCCGTTTCGGCAATGGACTGCCCTTCCATATCCGCGCCATAGACCCAAAACCCTTCTTCCTTGAGGTCATTGAGCGCGGCGGAGAGGTTGGCCACTTCCACAATGTTGATGTTTTCAATCGCGCCGCACGCCACTTTATACACGGCCGGCGTAATCCCCACCGTGCGCCGCTGGGGCAGGATAATGGTAGAGAAGCCCAAACACGCCGCACTGCGGATAATGGCGCCCAAGTTTTGCGGGTCGGTCATTTCATCTACGGCGAGCCACAAATCTTTTTTGTTGCCGTCCGATTCATAGAGGGCGTTGGACAGTTTCATCAGCTTAATCGGCTGTACTTTAGCCATTACGCCTTGGTGGTTGGCGTTGCGGGTCAGCCGATCCAAGGTTCTGTTGTCAATGCGGTCTATTTTGGCGTTGTTGCGCTTGGCCAAGCGGATAATTTCTTCTACGGCGCGGTGACCGGCTTTGCTGTCGGACACATATAACTGGGTTACGTTGCGCTTTTTGCTTTTGAGCGCTTCCATAACGGGGTGAATCCCGTAGATCATATCTAAATTGTCGTGCATGCTTGCTCCTTACCCAATTTCGGACGATCCAAAACTCATACCCACTTCCAGCGCGGCTTTTACTTCTTCCCCATGCGGATCCACCAATTTTAACTTGGAGATGGCGTCGGCAATTTTAACTTCGGTAATCTTAAAATCGCGGAAAGCCGCCATGTAGCCAAACTGCCCCTCCAACACCATATCTAAGGCCTTTGCGCCATAAAGAGTGGAAAGCCAGCGGTCAAACGCCGTGGGCGTTCCGCCGCGCTGGGTATGCCCCAGTACGCAAGCGCGGGATTCTATTTTGGTGCGGTCTTCAATCATATTGCTCAGCTTATAGGCAATCCCGCCTAGGCGGATCGGATCGGTGCTGCCGGGTAACGTACGGGCGACGGTTTGTTCGCCCAGTTCGTTTTTAGCGCCTTCGGCTGCCACTACGATACTAAACGTCTTGCCCTTGGCTTTACGGTCTAAAATATAATTGACGATGACGTCATCGTTGTACGGAATTTCGGGAATGAGCACAATATCGCCGCCGCCGGCAATGGCCGAGCGCAAGGCGATCCACCCCGCATAGCGTCCCATGGTTTCCACGATCATCACGCGGTGGTGGCTTTGGGCGGTGGTGTGCAGGCGGTCAATGGCTTCGGTGGCTACGGACAGCGCCGAGTCAAACCCAAAAGTTTGGTCGGTGGCGGAAAGGTCATTGTCAATGGTTTTGGGAACGGCCACGACCGGCATTCCCAGCTCTACAAACTGCTGGGACATGTGCAAGGTTCCGTCTCCGCCGATGGTAATCAGGGCGTCTAACTGATTTTCTTTGAAATTGTGCAAGGCGACGGAGGATAAATTACGCGGGGTTTCCGGCGATCCGAACGGCGGCAGCGTGTAATTAAACGGATTGGCGATATTGCTGGTTCCCAAAATCGTGCCGCCCATTGTTAAAATGCCGGATACGATATCGTTGGTAACGTTAAAAAATTCATTGCGTACCAGTCCGTCAAATCCGTTCTTAAAGCCCAATACTTCAATGCCGTTTTTTAAGGCGTTTTTGCTTACGGCGCGCACGACGGCGTTTAGACCGGGGCAGTCGCCCCCGGCGGTTAAAATACCGATTCTTTTGATATTCATATCCCCTCCGATTTATAGAAAAGCTGCTAAGGCGCTTACCGCCCACAGTACAAAAAATTGTCCGTCAATCAGCGTTTCGTCTTTTACGCTGCGGGTACTGCTCTTGCTATAATAATATATTACAATAAAAACGGTGTACAAATGCCCGATGAGGAGCATTCCCACCAATCCCGGCTTCCATGTTAAAGATAATAGCGTGGCCAGTGCGGCTGTCAGAGCAAGCAGCACTAAGGTAATCGCCCATTTGGTTTTTTTCATTCCAAAAGCTTTGTAAAAGCTTTCGCGTCCGATGATTAAATCTTTATTGGCGGACGTAAATCCCAACGTAACCGAGCGCATAAAAACCAACAGCACCGTGTAAAAAACTGCCAGATACGAGGCTTTGCGTAAAAGCATTCCATGGACGTAGGCTGGCAAAAACGCACACGCATACGCCCAGCCCAAGGCGGTTACGATATCTTTGGTGCCGGGCAGAGAAACCAGTTGAAACTTAAGCAAATGACGATACGGATAGGCAAATCCCGCCAGCAGAAATAAAATTCCTAATCCCAGTGCTCCTTTTCCAATCCAAGCCGCACAAACTAGTGCGCCGGCCGCCGCCAACAGGCTGGAGACCGTCAAAAAACGTTTGTTTTGCCCCGGCTCGGCTTCTGCACCGCGGTTAAAGGCCGTCAGGGAAAAAACAAATAGTCCGGCAAAAGCCAGCAGGCGTCCGTCGGTCGGAACGCCTTCCAACCGCATACACACATACGTCAGCGCGGCGGCGGCGAAAGCGGTATAGAAACAGTTGCGCACCAAAAAACGCCACGTTTTTTCAATAAGTCCCGATAAAATGGATTTGGCGTCGGGTTTACGCAGTTCGCGCACGCGTGCGGCCACACGGTCAATGACCCAGTTGGGGGTGGAAGCTCCGGCGGTAATAAAAATTTTTTTCGCACGCTGTACGGGCAGCGCATCCAGTTCATCTTCCGTCTCTACGTGAAGCACGGCCGGCGCCAGCTCTTTGCACAAGAACGCCAGCCGCGCCGTGTTGGCGCTGTGCCGTCCGCCCACGACAATCACTAAATCCGCGCTTTTGGCCAGTTCAATGGTTTCTTTTTGGCGGTCTTTGGTGGGTTGGCAAATGGTATTGGAAATCTGGCATTCATCGGCGTGTTTTTTGACTTCTTCCGCCGTTTCATAAAAAACGCTTTCTTTTTGGGTGGTTTGAGAGACGACGTTTACCTTGTCAAAATGCGGCAGCCGGGCGGCTTCTTCCTGCCCGGAAACGACCACTCCTTTGCCTTGGGCGTATCCCAACAGTCCGATGACTTCGGCGTGTCCGCCGTCGCCTACAATCACGGTGTGATAGCCCTGTTGGGCAAATTTGGAAATGATATTTTGGGCGTGTTTCACCAGCGGGCAGGTGGCGTCCACCACTTCCATTCCGCAGGACTCTACCTCTTGTTGAAACTGCGGCGTAATGCCGTGCGCGCGGATAACCAGTACGCCCGATTTATCGGCCGCTTCCTGCGGCAGATTAATAGACGTAATTTGTTTGGCGGCCAGCATATCGGTAACCTGTTTGTTGTGAATCAACGGCCCGATGGTGTAAACCGGTTTTTTACCGGCGGCTTCCAGTTCCAGCACTTTGTCTATGGCGCGCTTGACGCCGGGGCAAAAACCGGCGCTTTTGGCTACGGTAACGTCCTGTTCTTTTTCCATATTTATATTATAGGAAATTCGTTCGCGCGCGTGAAAATCAAGAAAAACCAAACGGCCGTGTCCGCCGGGTGGGCTTTTTTCTATAATGAAACTATGAATAAAATGATGATGAGCGTGGCAGCTCTTGCGCTGCCGTGTGCCGCGTTTGCCGGCGCATACGGCGATATGTTTCAAAACGGGCATTTGCGTTTTGACTATACGCCGCAGGAAATTTCCTCTCTGGAGGCGCAGGCCGCCAAAGAGTTGGACGTGAATTTGAATTTTTTGGTAAATATCCCCGCTAAAGACCGTGATTTTAACAACACCGTTTTGGCGTTGGAAAACGCGTATACGTCGTATTGGTTCGTGCCGAAAAATTTATTGCTGTTGGCGTATTTCCATAAAAACGCCGCCGTTCGCGCCGCCGCGTCGCAGCTGGAGGCCAAAGGCAGCCAAACCAAAGCCGCCGTATTTGCCCGAAAAGACGTGTACCGCGCGCTTAAGGAATATGCCGACAAACAGCCTGCCCTTTCCCACGAAGACGCACGCTTGCTTTCCAAGTGGCTGGAACGCTACGAGCGCGCGGGAATGGCGCTGTCCGACCAAGACGCCGCCGAATATGCGCGGCTTAATACCGAGCGGCTTCAAAAAATTACGCAGTACAACGTCAATCTGAATAATTACCAAGATGAGCTGGTTGTGTCCCGCGAAGAATTAGACGGTTTGGGAGAAACGTTTATCAACCGCTTGGAACGCACGCCGGACGGGAAGTATATCGTAACGCTTAAATACCCCGATTATAATCCGTTTATGGCGTCTGCCAAAAACGAAAAAGCGCGCAAAGCGCTGCAGGAAAAATTTGCACGCCGCGGCGGGGAAGAAAACGTGAAACTCTTGGAAGACACCCTGGAGCTGCGCCGTCAGCAGGCCGCGTTGCTGGGGTATGCGCAATATCCCGACTATGTCCTGCCCGTTCGTATGGCCAAAAATTACGAAACGTTGGAAAAGTTTCTGAAAAATTTACAGAAAGAGGTTACGCCGCTGGCGCAGCAGGAATTGCGGGAATATCTGAAATTAAAAGAAGAAACGACTGGCAAAAAAGCCAAGGAAATGACCGCTTGGGAATTGCCTTATTGGAGCAACGAGTATAAGAAAAAATACTACCAGGTGGATAATGAAAAAATAAAAGAATATCTGCCGGCCGATAAAGTGATTTCGGAAATGTTTGGTATTTTTGGAAAACTTTTTGGCGTTACGTTTGAAAAAGCGGATCTGCCGGTGTGGCATCAAGACGTGCTGGTTTATCAGATTAAAGACGCCAAAACCGGGGAACTGATTTCCAATTTTTATATGGACTTATATCCCCGCGAAGGCAAATATACCCACGCCGCCACGTGGAGTTTTGTGGACAGATTCCAACTGCCCGACGGGTCTTACCAGACGCCTTCGGTGGTTATTGCCGCCAACTTTACGCCCGCCGGAAACGGCGTGCCGGCGTTGTTGGAACACAGCGAAGTGGAGACGTTATTTCACGAGTTCGGACATGTGCTGCAAATGTCTATGGCCACTTCCAAATATGCCACGCTGACGGGCGATAATGTGGCGTGGGATTATATTGAAACGCACTCCCAACTGCTGGAAAATTGGGCATGGCAGCCGGAAGTGTTGGCGCAGATTTCCGCCCACTATCAAACGGGCGAACCTATGCCGCAGGAAATGATTGATTCGCTGATTAAATCCAAACACGCCGGCGAAGCGACGGCTTTTTTGCGGCAGAACTTTTTGGGACAATTTGACTTGGCCGCTCACGCCGCCAATAAACGCGTAGACACTACCAAATTGTATGCTCAGATGATGCAGGATATTACCGGAATGCCGATGACGAAAGGCACTTATCCGCAGGCGAGTTTTGGGCATATTATGTCGCTGACCGATCCGTATGATGTGGGGTATTACGTATATGCGTGGTCGCTCGTGATTGCCCAGGATATTTTCAGTGAATTTCAAAAACAGGGTATTTTTAATGCCGAGCTGGGTGCGCGGCTGCGGCAGTATATTTATACGCCCGGAACCGTCTATGATGAAAATGAAATGGTGGAAATGTTTTTGGGAAGGCCTTATAATGACGGCGCTTTTCTGCAACATTTGAAGGAAGGAAACAAATAAATAAAAACCGCGTTCCTTTCGGAACGCGGTTTTTTAAGGTTTGTTTAGTCTAGCGGGGAATCCAGTTGTTTAATATAACCCAAGACAGCAGGGAAATCCCCAGCAATACCGCCAGCAGCACAATAATCCATAATCCTCTCCAGCCTCCGTTTTTCGGCGAAGCGTGACCTTGAACGGTGCATAAAGCTTTTACCATGGCTTCTGCCTGTGCCTCAGCGTCGTCTTGTGTTTTGGGAGTCAGCGTAGCGGTGGTAGTGGGGTTGGCTTCATCTAAGCGGATAATGACGTTTTCAAATTCATGCAAAATTTGAATCGCCCGGAACCGGAATTGTTGAAATTCCGAAAGCGGCATTTGCGCGTTTTCGTGATAGACAAGGGCGTTGTCGTTGAGTTCCATATAAATATTCGATCGTGTTTTTAACAGCCCGATAATAAAGGGCGTCAAAACCAACGCGGCCGCCGGGGTGGGTGCATGAATGCGGTAACGGCTGTCAATTTGCGGAATGTTGGTTTTCATCAGCGCATATTGAGAAGGGGCGAAGGGCGAGTCGATGGGGGCGATTTTCAGCGCCGGAAATTGACGTTTTTTAAGTTCAGCCGTGAAAATAGTAAATTTGATGGGTTTGGTTTTGGGATTATCGTCTTGGTAGATATTATCATCGGCTACACGGATAAAAGCGAAATCGTCCGAGCAGGTGCATACATTTTGGTATTGGTGAAAATAAAGTGTAAAAAATTCCAGACGTCCGGCGGTTTGTTCGGTAGTGATGGAATTTTTTTCCCGTTCAAACCGGCAGCCGTTCGTTTTGGCCATGCGTGCAATCTGCGCCGCACGGGTACGCGTTGTGGCTACCAGACCGGCGGCACTTGTCAGTATTAGTATAATAAGAAAGATATTCATATACCATATCATAGCAAAAACCAAAAAAGAGTTTGCTATAATTTATTCAGTTTAAGGGGGAAACATGAATCCAAAATGGTTTGTTTTGATGTTAAGCTTTAGCGTTTTTGGTTTAACCGACTGTGCCGTTTGGCAGGAAGCGCAGGCGCCGGTAGTGCCGGAAAACGGAATGAGTATGGAAGGAATTAGCCTTGTGGAACAACAGCCGGCGGCGGCTTGCCAATTTAAAGGCGCCGTGATGGGAGATACTAATCCCGACGTAAATAGGATTCCCGCTTCCCTGGTGGATTTAAATGAAACGATTCGCCAAGGATTGGTGTCCAGCGCCAAACAAATGGGCGGCAATACCGTTTGGGTGCGCACCAAGAGCTGGCAAAACCCGGACGTAGATACAGATTATTTCCAACCGTTCTATGTAAATAACGTTCGTTACGGAGCGCTGGTGTATCAATGCCCTAATTGAAGAAAATTGGATAGAGATAAAACCCACTCTGTTTACGAGTGGGTTTTTTGTTTGAAGAAATTAGAAGGGCTTGACTCGTTTTTTTTTTGATACATTTTGCCTATGAACAAAATGTATTTAAAAGGAAAAGGCGCGCAAAACGCCTTAGCAGGGCAAAATAGCGGTTTTACGCTGATTGAACTGCTGGTGGTGGTGTTAATTATCGGTATATTGGCGGCGGTGGCTTTGCCGCAATATCAGAAAGCGGTGGAAAAATCCCGTTCCGCTCAGCCTTTAGCTATCATTAGAAGTTTTTTGAGTGCACAGAATTTGTATTATATGGCCAATGGTACCTATTCTAATACGTTGGAAGATTTGGATATTTCTATCCCGTGGACGGGAACGGAACAGTGGTATAGCGGTAGGCCTGCAAAATCAAATGGTGAGTGGAGTTTGCAAACGAATCCCGATTATCAGGCCGTGTATATAGGGCGTATATCCGGCCAGTATAAGGGAATCGGTTTTATGGCTGCCTATCAGCGTAGCGGCGCGCTTCCGCAGGCCAATGCCATTTATTGTGTGGAACGAACAGGGGCAGGAATTTTATACGAAGGAGAAGCCGGTTCCTATTGTGTAAAAATCATGGGAGCTAAATTTTCCCATGATCTGAGTTATGGCCGCGTTTATCTAATGCCTTAGGTAAATTTCACAAAAAACCCCCGCTCTGAAGAGCGGGGGTTTGGGTTTTCGTTTAAACTTATTTGTTTAAGTCCTGCGCGGGTTTCTTGCTGGTTAAAATTGCCCAGCCCAATACCGCCAGCAGGAAGATGACAACCACCCAGCCGATTTTGCCCAAGGGGGTAAAATCGTTGTGGTAATTGACGATAATCGGTGCCACGATGACGGCCACCATATTGACCACTTTAATCAGCGGGTTGACCGCCGGGCCGGCTGTGTCTTTCAACGGGTCGCCCACGGTATCGCCCACCACGCTGGCTTTGTGGCGTTCGGAACCTTTGCCGGTGTTGGCGGCAATGTCGGAAGGTTCATCTTCCACCACTTTTTTGGCGTTATCCCACGCGCCGCCGGCGTTGGACATAAACACCGCCAAGAGCTGGCCGGATACGATAATACCGGCCAAGAAACCGCCCAAAGCTTCCACGCCAAACGCCAGCCCCACCACCACGGGGGACACAATGCCCAACAGCGCCAAGATAACGAGTTCTTTCTGCGCCGCAATCGTAGAGATGTTTACCGCGCGCGTATAGTCGGGTTTGGCTTTTCCTTCCAAGACTCCGCCTTTAAACTGGCGGCGTACTTCCTGCACGATAAACGCAGCCGCACGGCTGACGGCGTTAATCGCAAACGAGGAGAACAGCCACGGCAAGGCCGCGCCGATGAGCATTCCCACAAACACCACCGGGTTAGATACCACAATGCCTACCTGGGAAAGCAGCGTAAGTACTTTGGCTTCGCCGGCGGCCGCCCAAGCGTCGTTAAGCAGGCGCTGTACGTTGCTTACGTCCACCATATACGAAGCAAACAGCGATACCGCCGCAATTACGGCAGATCCGATCGCCACCCCTTTGGTAATGGCTTTGGTGGTGTTGCCTACGCCGTCTAAGTCCGCCATAATTTGGCGTGCTTTTTTGGTTTCTTCGTCGGTTTGACCGTGCCAGGCCATTTCGCCGATTCCGTTGGCGTTGTCGGCGATCGGGCCGAAGGAGTCCATCGCCACGTTGTTGCCCGTCAGCGTCAGCATACCAATACCGGTCATCGCTACGCCGTAGAGGATAAAGTTGAACTTTTCAGACGGTGTAAGCCCGTCAATCGTAGCGAAAATCACTACCGAACAGAAAATAGACGCCGCAATTACTAAGGTCGTCCATACGGCCGATTCAAAACCCACCGCGATGCCGGACAGAATGGTCGTAGCCGAGCCGGTGGCCGTGGATTTTTTGATTTCCTGTACGGGTTTGTTTTCCGTTCCCGTAAAGTATTCGGTCAAGCGGTCAATGACGATCGCCAGCAAAATACCGATGGTGGTGGCGGCAAACGGTCTCCACCAGCCGCCGGGGACGGCACTCATATAATAGTAAGCCAGTACGCCGAAAATCACCACGGAAATGGTGGCGGAAATGCTGTATCCTTTAAAGATCGCTTTCATCGCGTTCCCGGCGGTGCGTTTGGAATCTTTTACCGCGTACGTGCCGATAATGGAGCAAAGCACCCCAATACCGCGCACCAGCAGCGGATAAACGATCCACTCGTGATGACCGGTAATGCGCCACAAACCGATACCTAAGATTAAACCGGATACGATGGTAACTTCGTAGGATTCAAAAATATCGGCCGCCATACCGGCGCAGTCGCCTACGTTGTCGCCCACCAGGTCTGCTACTACGGCCGGGTTGCGCGGATCGTCTTCGGGGATACCGGCTTCTACTTTGCCTACGAGGTCAGCTCCCACGTCGGCGGCTTTGGTATAGATTCCGCCGCCAACGCGCATAAAAAGCGCCAACAGCGTTCCGCCAAAGCCGAAACCCAGCAGCGCGTCCGGCGCGGCAATCCCAAAAATGATAAAAATAACCGTTCCGCCCAAAAGTCCCAAACCGTCTGTCAGCATACCGGTTACCGTTCCGGCGCGGTATGCAATTCTAAGCGCGTCGCCGAAGCTGCGCTTGGAAGCCGCCGCCACACGCACGTTGGCGTCTACCGCAATACGCATTCCCAGCTGGCCTACCAACAAGGAAAATACCGCTCCTAATATGAATGCGCCCGCGCGGCCAAAAGCGGCGATGAGTTTTACGGTGCTTGCCGACAATCCGGCAAAGCGTTCCATAGAATCCTGGGATACCGGCACAATGTAAACCGATAAGAACAGACAGACAGTCAGTAATCCAATCAAAGGCAGAATCGTTTTGAGCTGTCTTTTCAGATAAGCGTTTGCGCCTTCCCGAATAGCGCCCCATACTTTTTGCATTTCCGGGGTGCCTGCGTTCTCACTGATAACCTGCTTGCGCAGAAACAGTGCATACAAAAGCCCTAACACCGCGATGAGCAGTACGCCAAATAATGCGTATTGTTCAAAGGGCCTTAGGGCAGCAATTCCATACCACATGGCAATCTCCTTTAAAACTTGGGTAAAACTTCCTCTATATTATAATAAAATCCAGGTAGGTTTAACATACGGGGCTAGGTCCTTTGGACTTAGAAAAAAGGGCCTTTTGACCCTTGTAGGGGGAGAAAGAAGTTTCTTATATTTTTATTATGGAATATTTGAAACGTTTCCTCTGGATCGCTTTTCTGTCAGTGAGCTGTGCGCTGAGTGCAAGTGCACAGGCGAGGCCTGTTTCTTTTTTTAAAAAGTTATCGGCGCAAATCTCCGGGTCGTCCGTTCTTCGTGAGAATCCCGGCATGAACCGTCTGCGCTGGATGCGTTTCTATTTTCCCACAATGAGCGTCTCGGAACGAAACGGCTTTTGGGAACAGGTGTATAAGTCCCTTTCCCAGGCGGACCGGCAGCGCGCGCTTGCCGTTTATTTGTATCAAATGTACATTTCTTCTGCGGCATATGGAGGAGAAATCCCTTCTCAGCTGACGGTTAATTATTTAGGGGTTTTAAATTCTTTGGAACGGTTAGATGTTTCTTTTGATTTGCGTAAATCACTTTCTTTTTATGAAAAAAATAAGAAAGAGATAAAACAATGGCTGGCTCGTTTTTTTAAAGAAGCCCAGCTGCCCGCGTATCAACCGGAAAATCCCCAGAATGATGTGTGGGAACGGGCTTTTTTGAAAACCTTACAAAACAGTGTCATGATTGCCGGGCGGGTAGGATATGTGTTGGATTCCCCTCGCTGGCAAGCCACGCTGTCGGAGCAGGATAAAATTTGGTTGCTGCGCATTCAGCAGCAAGTGAAAGAAAATGCCCGGGAAAAAGTGGTGCTTTACGAAGAAGTTTTTCTGCAATCCGGAATGCTGGATAAAGCATCGGGGCATTTTTCTAGAAGAGTAAAAAAATATCTGTATCGTCCGGCATATCAAGAGTGTGCCGCCTGTTCCTATTTGACGTGTACCCAAGTATGCAAACAGCTGCAGCGCACTTCCCTAAAAGACTGGGGAAATATGCAGCTGTACCAGCTGCAAATGTATCCAAAAGCGGGCGGTGTTTTGAAATCGGAAAACGGAGCATATTTTAGCGCTCCGGGCGGGAGAATTTATCCCGAATGGCGGTATCACGAAGCCGTTTTGGTTATTTTAAATCATCATGGCCGCTACATACCAGTCGTGTTGGATAAATTTCTGTCAGCAGAACCCATTGCTTTTAGCGAGTGGTTAACCAAATTTAATCAACAAGAAACGCTGTTGTATGCTTATCCGTTTAAACGTTGGAGCGATACGGAAGAACGCTTAGTCCGTCCGGATCAAACAGAAAATGGCCGTATCGTCAAAAACGGGCGTTTTTATGATCCTTATCCCGTAAACTGACCTTTCTTTCAATTTGTTTTTGTCTATAATGGCGGCTGGCTGGGCGTTAGAATTTTCCGCCGAACACAAACCCCACCTGATGGCTGCCGTCCTGCAGATTATGCGTGTAGTTTATGCCGAACGGAAAAGGAAAACGCCACAGTTTATAAGTAAGCGCCGCACCCGCGCCGCTGTGGGGGCGGTATCTGCTGTCGGTGCGGACATAAGCTATTTCGTAAAACGGAGCCAAGGATAATAAGCCGGTTTCATTGCGCAGCAGATAATAGACGAAAGAGGTGGCTGCCCCCGCCCCGCGCGTACCGCGCAGCTGCCGGTCATAACGCCCCATACCGCCGAGTAATTCGGTGGAAAAGATTTCATCGCTAAAAGACGCTTTAAAAGCGTCTTGCGCGCGGGCCTCAATCACCCACATATTGCGGTTCTTAAGTTCCAATACCCACGCCATTTCCAGCCCCAGTTTGGAAATATCATAGTCGCTGGCTGTCCAGTCCCCGCCGGCGGTATAGAATAAACTGGCGGCGTATCCTTGCCGCGCACGGGGCAGATTTTGCAAACTTTGCTTTTTGTCTGTTAATCCATAACCGGACAGGGCTCCCATATTCGCCCCTTTGCGGATATCATCGGTTAAACGAATGCCCAGGGTAATCTGGTTGTGGGATCCGTTGTCTTGAGCGTGGGGGGAATAGGTATAGCGCACATATTCCGGCCGTACAAATGCGCGCAGAATGCGTGAAAAGCGGTGCATATAAGTAAAAGAAAGCTGCTCTTTGCGCGTGTGGATTTGTTCTAAAAGAGAACTGTTATATTCGTTCTGATCGTCGGTCGTGGAAAACACGCCGAAAGTATTGCTCCAGCCGTTTTGGTAGAAACGCTGGTTAAAGTTCAGTTTCGTAAATCCCAGCGAGAAAAAATCCTTGCCGATATTTGCCCCCGCCATGGCGGAAAACCCGTCCGAACTGCCGCCCACAAAGAAAAAGGTGCTTTCTCCTTGTTTAAACAAGTTTCCCGCCGCCAGCGAAAGGGCGGCCGCACTTTTTTTGCCGCCCGATACAAAAGCCAGCGGGAAGATGTAATACCCGTCTTGGGCGTGAATGGAAATGTCTTTTTTCCCTTCTCGGTCTTGGGCGGAAAATTCCAACTTTTTAAATACGCGCAGGTTGTGTAAATCGTCTTGTGCTTTTTCGTACAGTGCGGGAGTAAAGGGATCGCCCGGTTTAAGCAGGAAAAGCCGCTGCAGCGTTTTGTCGCTCATGCGGGTAGCGCAGGCGCGTACTTCTCCTACGGTCATAACGGGCGGCTGTGCATTGCCGGAAAGCCCCAGCCCGCACAACAGCAGCCACAACAGGTGTTTTTTCATAACAAGTTATTATATCTTTTTAAGAAAAGAATCCCGCCGCGGCTTTTTGATTAGTGTCGGCGCAGCATTGCGCGTGGGGGCGGTTTTGTTTATAATATAGAAAATCTTTACTGTTTTGAAACCGCTTATAACATGTTTTCCGGCGGCCGGAAATCGGGTAAACGGAACAAAACGCCGGGAGGAGTTATGGCCAGACGGGATAAGACTAACTATTATTTGGACTTGGCAGACGTAGTATCCCAGCGGGGTACATGTTTGCGCCGCCGCTATGGGGCGGTCATCGTGAAAAACGACGAAGTGATTTCCACGGGATATGTCGGTGCGCCGCGCGGCCGGAAAAATTGCAGCGACTTGGGGTATTGTATCCGCCAGCAGTTAAATATTCCGCGGGGCGAACGATATGAATTGTGCCGCAGCGTACATGCCGAAGCCAACGCTATTATCAGTGCGCCGCGGGATAAAATGCTGGGAGCGACTTTGTATCTTTCCGGCCGGGAGATGGACAGCGGCGAATATATCCAAAAATCAAACAGCTGTTCTATGTGCAAGCGAATGATTATCAATGCCGGCATCAAGAAGGTGGTCGTGCGCGATACGCATGACGAATACCGCGAAATTGAGGTGCAGGATTGGATTGATAACGACGAATCTCTGCAGGGTACGCGCGGATATTAACTCAAAATGTATGTTGAAAACTCCGCCTTTGGGCGGGGTTTTTGATTGTAAAGTTTTGCGCAAAACATAAAAAATCCCGCCTTGCGGCGGGTATTTTTTCAAATGGCGGAGCCGACGAGATTCGAACTCGCGGTCTCTGCCTTGACAGGGCAGCGTGTTAACCAGGCTACAC
>CALVFE010000020.1 GCA_944326765.1 uncultured Elusimicrobiales bacterium
AATCAACGCGCTGAGGGGTTTTTTATGAAAAAAGGTTTTACGTTGATAGAGTTGTTGGTGGTAGTTTTGATTATTGGTATATTGGCGGCGGTAGCCTTGCCGCAGTATCAGCAGGCCGTGGATAAAGCCCGGTATGCAGAACTGATGAGTTTGGTATCCACTTTGGCCAAAGCAGAAGAAATTTATTTTATGGCAAATGGCCAATATACAGACGATTTTTCTGAATTGGATATCTCCCTGCCGCTTGAACGACGAGTAGAAGGTTCTTCTACAGATTATGTTGTGGGTAAAAATTATTATATAAGTTGTGATTTTTCGCACACTACAAGCCAATATGTATATGGGAAGTATATGGATGCGCAGGTGTTATATCTTATCTATCTGGATCATTCCAGTACTCCTGGAAAACGCCAATGTCGTTCCCACCGAGAAAATGCCGAACGGGGCGAAAAAATATGCCGCAGTCTGGGGGGCGTTTATGCGGGAGTTGGTCCCTACAACGGAAAGATTTTTGACTTACCTTAATGGAAAAGGGAATAGAAAGCCCCGCTTCAAAAGCGGGGCTGTTTTCTGAGGCTTGCTTTTCCCAATAAGATTTTGTATTTCTGCATTTTCCCGTCAAACTGGCGACAGTTTGTGGGGCATGTTCTCTCCGGACGGAACTCACGCGGAAAATATGGTTTATTACGAATTTCCGGGTTCGCTTTAGCTGAAGAATTTGATGGAGTTGGGTAAAATGACGTCTTCCATCACGTCTAACGCAAACGAGTCGGTCATTCCGGCGATATAGTCGGCGATGGCGGTGTCAATCTGGGCGGGATCCTCGTGATAGACCTTGGTCATAGATTTCATATAATTGGCAAAACTGCGCGCGGTTTGTTTTCCTTCCTTGGAATAAGCCTCATAGTCAAACCCGTACCGGCGGAAGATATTGCGGAAATAATCAAACAGATCGCGGATACATTTATCTATGGTTTCCTTGCGCTGACGCATTTGCTCGTTGTGATAAATACGCTCGTAGTTAAAAGTGCGCAATTGGGAAATCAAGGCAATTTTGTCGTCGGAAAATCCGATGAAGTCATTGTCTTTGGAGTGATTAATTAAGTCCAGCGTGAGCGTGTTGATAATTTCCCCGTTGGAAGTGCCGATTTCCTGCCGCACTTTTTGAGGAATGTCCTCGGTGGTAATGAGGTTAGCTTTAATGGCGTCTTCAATATCACGCCCCAGATAAGCGATTTTATCCGACAGGCGCACAATACATCCTTCGTAGGTGGAAGGCATTTGATTGCGCCCGGTAATTTTTTCCAAGTCATTGGGTTTTGCTGCCGGGCGAAGTTTATTATTGGCAAAATCCTCGCCGCAATGGCAGATGATGCCGTCTTTTACGGCAAACGTTAAATTAAGGCCATCCCCGTAGTTGGCCAGATGTTCCACTACCCGGTAACTGTTGAGTTCGTGCAAAAACCGTTTTGGCCGCAGGCAGTCGTCCAAGGCGCGTTCGCCTTCGTGTCCGAAAGGGGCGTGTCCGATATCGTGACCCAATCCGATCGCGTAAGCCATATCTTCGCTCAGCTCCCAATGACCGCTTTTATTGAGGCCGCGGCAGATGGTGGCCGCAATCGTGGCCACGTGCAGGACATGTTCTATGCGCGTGCAAATATGATCGTTATTCGGCGCGAAAAACACTTGCGTTTTGTGTTTGAGCCGTCGAAACGGCAAGGAATGAATGATTTTGGTTTGATCGCGGAAATACTCATCGCGCAAGTCAGGGGTGTGCGCATGGGTGCGAGCAAGATACACTTCATTGGGAAACGGATTTTTTATCATAAAATTATGATACCATAATATAAAAGCCGGAAAAGGAGAAAATATGAACCGCCCCGCCGTTTATGCCGGAAGTTTTGATCCCGTAACCAACGGACATCTGGATATTATCCGTCGGGCGAGAGCGATTTTTGGGGAAGTGATTGTGTTGGTGATGCCCAATGCAAACAAACAGCCGATGTTTCGCGAAACAGAGCGGGTGGCGTTGCTGCGGGAAGCGTTACGGGCGGAAGAAGGCGTTCGGATAGAAAAAGCCCACGGGTTACTGGCGGATTATTTAAAGAAAAACGACCTGCGGGTATTGGTGCGCGGACTGCGCGGGTCAGCCGATATAGAGGCCGAATTTGTAAACGCTCATTATAATAAAATGTTTTATCCGCGGGTGGAAACCGTGTTTTTGCCGTGCCGCCCGGAATATGCGTTCTTAAGCTCCTCGGCGGTGAGAGAAGCTTTTTCATATGGCGCCGATATAGGGGAAATGGTTCCCCCCTGCGTTAAAACGGCTCTTAAAAAAAAGAAAAAAGCATAACTCCTTTTCAGCCCCGGTTTTAACCGGGGCTTTTTTATGTCCGACGGGGAATAATATAAAAGGCCTAGTGCAAAAATAGGCCTTTTATCCGGTTGTGATAGGTGGCGGAATTGTACTATAATATTTATGGAGAAGGATAAAAGGAGTTTTTGAATGTACTGCGCGATCTGCAAACAATTTGCGTGCCAGTGCTTGCCCCAGCGGTTAAAACCGCAGACGGCGGCGTGCGTTGCCGTTTTCCCTTTTTTCCCCATTCTTTTCTTCCAGATTTTCCGAAATATCCAAGCCGTTTCCTATAGTATCTATTTACAGAGTCCGTCAGACCCAATTTTATATAGGGCTAAAAACCGAATTTTTTTAGGTCTTTTGGCCCTATTTTTTTATCCTTATTTAAGGAATAATAGAGAGAGAGGAGAACTTTTATGAATAGGTTATTGGCAGCCATTCTGAGCATTAGCTTGCTGGTCAGCAGCGTTAGCCCGTCGCTGGCGCAGCTTGTCCCCGCCGGACGCCAAGTGGTAAAAGGCGCCGTTTCCAGCGGGGCAAAATCCGTTGCGGGCAAACAGGCTCTTGGGGCAATAACAAAAGAAGGTATGGCGGCTTCTTCCGCGGCGCACCGTTTCTCCTCCTCCGCGGCTCGTATGCTGCCGGCGGTTTCTTCTCCAGCATCTTCCGTTTCCGTTTCCCAGCTTAATACCACGTTAGAACGTTCTTTGCAGCAGCAATTAGTTATAAGCGGAAATCAACTGCGCAGTTTGGTAAAAGAAGGGCAGGTGGAAGGCATTGCCCGCCGCATTTTAAATTATCCCAAACCGGCGTTTCGGGAAGGGCTTTTGCGCAACGAATTTGTAACTGTCGCGCTTAAAGGGGGCGCCAGTGCCGAACAGATTGCGCAGGCGGTTGATTTCTATCGGGCAGATTTAACAAAAAAGAGCGAGGTTTTTGCCCAGCTTCCTCAAACGGATTTAGCCGATTTGCTCCAAATTGCACGGAAGAAGGAACATACGGCTTATCCCCTGTTATTAGAGGCGCAGAAGGCGATGTCTTCTGCGGCTGCTTTGGGGTTGTTGGGTTCCAAAGCCGATGCACCGGTTTTGTTGGAATTTTACAAACAAGCTTCTCAGAGCGCTTTTAAAGAAACGGCCGCGGTTATTGCCGCGCGCGGTTTATTGCGTCAAGGGGCTTATCAGCAATTGGAAGAACTAGCCCGTTTCACCCAAGCCGGCGGTGCATTTTGGCGGGATTTGGCCGCTGTTGCCCAAGAAAAAGGGGTTTCTTTTGCTGTCGATCCGGCGGCATCGTCTGCCGGCGTGGAAAAAGCAGAGGAATTGGCGGCGTTTCTGCGTGCGGGTTGTGCGCCCAACGCCCTCAATGCCGATCTTTCCCGCAAGGCTACTGAAAAATGGCTTTTGTTAGGTACGGAAAAAGCCGCGGTTCCCGCCCAAGCGGCAGTTTCGCCGGTTGAACACCCGGAAGGAATTCTTTCTTCGCTGGAAGTTCCTTTTCCCGAATTATCCACCGTTAACACCGATTTGAGTATCGCTCCCATAACGCTTCCTGCAGCCGCCGCAACGACTGTATCAGAACCGGTTATTGAAGTTCCCCACACCAAACTGCAGGAAAAAACCGTACAATTTTTTGCCAAAAGCTCTCCGGCTTCTTCCCGGGCAGGTACGCTTTACAGCGGGTTCCCTGTATTTGAAACCGGGGCTTTGTTTAAAAAAGCCGGGGCTTGGCTGCGCAGTAAATGGCCGGGAAAACGAGCCTTGCTGAAGCGGGAAACTGCTGTAAAAGAAGAAGAACCCGGCTTGCATGATAATTCAGAAATACAGGAAGTATTTAGCAATTTGCGTTCTCCGGAATCGCCCGCCTCCGCAGATGAAGTAATGGGCGCCAATGAAACGGGATTGGTTCCTGTTTCTGAAAAAGGTTTCAAATTGACGCGGGTAGATGAGTCGGGCGTCGAACGCATTTTGCCGGTTAATTTGGAAATCAGCAACCGTTTCCGGGTAAAAGGATATAACCGTAT
This sequence comes from uncultured Elusimicrobiales bacterium, assembly GCA_944326765.1. GTDB lineage: Bacteria > Elusimicrobiota > Elusimicrobia > Elusimicrobiales > Elusimicrobiaceae > Avelusimicrobium. The sequence goes on from CALVFE010000020.1 coordinate 4,383, forward strand.
AGCGTTTGCGGCACATTCCAATTTTCACAACGGATATGTGGCAGAACTGCGCAATCAGGAACAGCCTCCGTTGCCGATGGCACATTTCTATATGCGGCTGCAGTCCAATCAGGTAGGGGCGCTGGTTGATTTGATTCAATCGGCTGGAATAGAAAAGTTCAGTCTAAAATTGGAGGCTGCCCCAAACGTCGTATATCCGACTGTTAAACTGCCCGTTTATGATTTATTGACGCAGAAAGAGCTTCCGTTAGAAGTGGAAATGCCTGTAAAGAATTATGCCGCCAATGCCAAAATGGTGCTGCTGGAAAATGGCGCCTTGGGATTGCTCAAGGAAGGAGGCGCGACTCCGACGGTTTTGAATGATTTGTATGTACGCCTTCCCAAAAATCAGATTGCCAATTTTGTAAAAGTGCTGCAGCATAGTCCTACCGTGTTTAACGTGTCTGTGCACCCCACACAGAACAGAGCGGAGTTGATTGTGCGGGATGCTTCGTTGACTAACGTCAGCTTAGGCAAGACGATGGGACCCGTTGTGAATGGGGCTTTGAATATGTCGGTCAGCGCGGCAAACAGTATGATGTTTACCATCAATTATATTTTGCCGGGAATGGCCTCTTTGTTGACGCCGATCCTGAAAAAATATGGGGAAAAGAAGTTGATGGTTCTGTCGTTGGCGATGTCTTCTGCGGCAGGGATATTGGCCAGTGCGGGCGGATTCTACGGCTTTGTAGAAGGGCTTTCTCTGGGACCTGTTTCTAAAGGGTTGTTCATTACCGCGTTATTTTTGATGAGCGGCTCCAGCATTTTGAAGCAGTTGGTTTCCAATATGTTGATCCGTGCTAACCGCGGAGAAGTTATTTTAAGTGATGCCAAAAAAGCGGTAGAAAAATCGGAAACAGAGTTTACGGAACAAGAAAAAAAGGGTTTTGCGCAGATGGGCCTTCGCTTGAAAGAGGTTTTTACCAACAAGTCCAGCGTTAGCTTAAAAGATATTGTACTGTATAACTTAAGTTTCGTTTACAAAAATATTGGGACATTGGCCTTTTTGGCTTCGCCTTATTTAATCAACCATGGTATAAAGCTTTTGACTGGAACCGATCTGGGTATTGATTATTCTATCAGTTTCCCTCTGTATGCCGTTTACAGCGGCGCCGTGGCTTGGAAAGTGTGGCGCGCCAAATTAAGAGACGCTTATTCCGTCAAGAATCTGGAACAGAGTCAGAAGAATTTGGAGAATATGTTGGTCAATGGCGCCGAAATGTTAGCGGGGCGGGAAGGGAAGATAACGGCCAATCAAATTGATGATGTCGCCCGGGCGTTTAAAGACGGGTTAGACGCGTTTGTATTTGCGGATATCAAATTGGATCCCAGCAAGAAGAAGTCCGTTTTGTATGCTCAAGAAAAAGACTTATTCCTGCAGAAATTAGAAAACAAACTGGTACAGGAGCATGGTATGCCTGTCGCTTCTGCAAAGCAAATCCGCGCGCAGATTGAGGCGTCTATATCCGTTCAGGAAAACACGATTGGCAATATGCTCAAGATGATGAAAGCGCCTGGCGTGTTTGCTTTAGCCACGGCGATGACGTTGGCGACGATTCACGAGTTTGTCATTTCCAGTTCGTTTGCTAGCACCATGAAACAGTTGATAGACCAGGGAGAATTTGCCAACTTCCTGATTGCTTGTTCACTGTATGTGCCGCTGATTGCCGGTCGTTTGGGAGGGAACTTTATCAGCCGCCGTATTAGCGCAGACAGCATGTATATTTTCTGCTCTGCCTTGTCCGCGTTGGGAACGGGGATTATGATCACGGCAGGGAACAGTGTCGCACAAATGATCACGGGTGCGGCGGTAGCCAGCTTTGGGGTAGGGAATTTCTTTACGCAAATGTATGATTACATTATGAACAAGTATCCGAAGCAAAACCGCGAACTCTCCTCCATTCTGGCGTTAACAATGGCATTAGGCGGTTTGGGAGCCATTCCCGCGGGGTATTTGATGTCTATGACGGGATTAGACGTCGCCCCCTTGCTCTACGCCGGTACCGCTTTGCTGGCCAGTTTGGTGCTGACGCCCGGTATGATGGCGAATTCGACCTTAGTCAAGGGTATGAAGTATGAAACTAAACGGTTATGGCAAGGCGTCAAGGGTCTTTTTAAACGCAATTCTAATAAATCGGGTAAATTAGATGATGCCGCTCCTGTTCAATAAGCATAGGTTTTGTTTTAAAGGCCTCGGAAAAAACCGAGGCCTTTTTGTTTGGCGCGTTGTGCTGGGCGCGGTTGCGGGCGTTTATGAAAACAGGAAGGATTCTTTTTGCCGGGAAAGGGACTTTTGGAGAAATACTGAAGTTCGGTTGTAAAATACGGGGTTAACGGTTAAATAGTTTGCGAAGCAATCGGTCGTAGTGGGGCTGAGGTATTTGCATTCCGGGGGTGCTGTTGCGGCCGCCCTGCGGGCCGTGGTAATCCGAACCTCCCGTTGCAAATAAGCCGTATTTGCGGGCAATGGCTAGTAAGTCTTGGCGCATGGCAAAGGTATGGGAGGGGTAGAATACCTCTATTGCGTCTAATCCGGCTTCCGTCCAGGCGGGGAAATTCCAGTGTTCGGCCACAATGCCGGGGTGTGCAATTACCGCAAGGCCGCCTGCCCGTTTAATGTGCTGAATGGCTTCTATGGCGCTTACCCCGGCGGAAGGCACATAGCCGGGCTGCCCGGGAATTAGGTATTTGCGGAATCCTTCTTGTCGGTCGCGTACGATCTTTTTGGCTTTTAAAGCATCGGCCACATGGGCGCGGGATACCGTGTTGGGCGCACGGGAGAACACATCTTCTTCCGTCAAATCAACGCCGGCCTGCTGCAGCTGATAAATAATTTTGCGAATGCGGTTTTTTCGGTTTTGGCGGTTTTGGGCGAGAAAAGCTTGGAACTGGGGGTTGTCCAAATCCAGATTATAGCCGGTAAAATGCAGGTGATCGTGCTCGCGTGTGCTGATTTCTACACCGGGGGTAAAAAGGACACGGTGGTCTTGACAAACCGCCGCGGCACGGCGCACGCCGTCGGTAGTATCGTGATCGGTCAGCGCATAAACGGTAATGCCTGTTTTTAAAGCGCTTACAACCACTTCTTCCGGCGTGCTGGTGCCGTCCGAAAAATCGGAATGGGTATGCAAGTCCACCTTGGGCATATTAAACGCGTTCTACTGCGGTTACGCCGGGAACTAGTTCTTTAATTTTCTTTTCTACTACGGCTTGCAGCGTCATTTGGGCGTGCGGGCAGCCGCCGCAGCGGCCGCGCAGCCCTACGGTAACAATACCGGTTTTTTCATCTACGCCGATGAGTTCAATATCTCCGCCGTCAGACTGAAGAATCGGGCGGATTTGATTAATTACGTCTTGTACTTGTTCTTTCATAACAGCTCCAAAAAGGGATAGACTTCTTTATTATTATATCTTTTTAAAATCGGGAAGTTTTTGAGATTGATAAAAAACTTGCAAAGTTTGGGGCAGTATTGCTATACTTTTGAGGTAGAGTTTTAAGGATTATTGAACAGGAGAAGAAGGAATATGAAAAAAATCATCGCTTTATGCACGCTTATGTTGCTTGTCAGCGCGCCCGTTTTTGCCCAGAAATATGCCAGCGTAAATGCCAAAAGAGCCAATATCCGCACCTGTGCCGGAACGAAATGCGCCATCAAATGGTACGCTTGGAGATACACTCCGGTCATCATGGTAAAAACCAATGAAGACAAAAGCTGGGTATTGGTAAAAGATTTCGAAGGATACAGCGGCTGGATTTCAGCCAGTTTGCTTAGCCCGAACGGCGGAATGTCTGCCAAAGTGGATTTGAACGTTCGCAAGAGCCCGTCTTCCAATGCGGAAATTGTTTGCACGGTAGAAAAAGGCTATCCGTTTAAATATATTTCTAAAAAAGGAAGCTGGATTGAAGTGGAAGATGAACCCGTCAACGCCAAAGACGGCAAATGCAAAGGGTGGGTTTATAATGTCAATCTGTGGGGCTTTTTTAAACAATAAGTTTTCTCTATAACCTGCCAGGGAACCCCTTTCCGGGTTCCCTTTTTTTGCCCGGAAACAGGGGTTGAAAAACAGAGGGGGAAGGATATACTGTATGTAAGGGTTTCGCCCGGCTTGCCAAAAGAGGGCGGAAAAGGGTAAAATATAAATATGAAAAAGATTTTAATTACAGCAGCGGCTCTTAGCGTGGTGGCGTGTGTGTTTTGTTTGGCGCGCACCGTAAGCGAAGGCCGTTTTAATATCTCCGGAACAGTAACGGTGCCGGAGCGGTTGGCGCGCATGGCGGAAGCCGATAATAATTCCTGCGCCATTATCGTGAAAAACGAAGCAGATGTTCCGGTTGCCATCAAACGGGTAGTTAATCCCAAATTCCCGCTGGAATTTTCCATGGGGGAAGCTGATTTGCTGACGGCCAGTGTTACTGGTTCTTTAAAATTAGAAGTGCAAATTAATAATCACGGTCAGCTGGGTGTGGTAAAAAAAGGCGATATTTTTGGGGCGGCGGAAGGATTAATTAAACCGAATGACAAACACATTGTGGTTCAGGCAGACAAAACTTTGGGGCGTGTGCAGCTGGCACGCAATGTGAAAGGTAATTTTTTCCGTACAGCAGCCCGTTAGGAACAATCGTTTTTATAAACCCGGAACAACGTTCGTTCCGGGTTTTTTGTTGTCGGGGCAAGACTGTTTTTCTTGACCGAAGCAGGGCTTGACTATCTTCTATAGAAATAGCAAAATGGAAGGAGAGGTTTTGACGAAGGAATGTGTATGAAAAAAAGTCTTTTTATATTAGCCACGCTGGCCATGTCATCGGCCCTTTATGGGCAAACGGAAAGCGGCTATTATACACGTGAGAAAGTATTGGATCTCTTCGCCCAATACAATCCTGCCGTTTTGGAAAATGCCCGGCAAAATTCAGATTATAATGCGGTGTTGGAAAGTTTTTTGTCTTCTTATCAAAAAATTGAAAACGCTCCAAACCGTTATGAATTAATTGCAATAGCCCGCAATTTCGATAATTCCATTCGCCTCAAAGGAGTTACGCTGGCGTATGAAAATGCGGTTATTTTTTCGCAGATGAGCGGCGGTGATATAGCTGCTGCCCGGGTGCGGTTCCATACGGATTTATTATCCGTTTTTCAAAACATTTGGGCGGTTACGGTGCATCTGCGCGAATATGAGATAACGGAACTGGAAGAACAGTTGAAATCGCTGCGCAAAGATACGGCTCTCTCCGCACCGCAGAAAGAAGACCGCAAGGCGGAATTAAAAGAAAAGATTTCTGTTTTAAAACAAGAACTGAAAAAGCTTCAAAAAAATATCGGGGAACAAATTCTTGCTGCGGTGGATATGTATGTAGCGCAGAGCGACCAAAACTTAGCAGCGCAATTGGAAAGCATGTATGCCGCGCAAGCGCAAACCGACTCGGAAGAAGCCCTCCAGTCCCCCAATCTCCAAATCAAAACCAAAAATAAAAAACCAGTTGCCAAATAATAAGTTCCTTTCGCGCGCCTGCGGGTGCGCCAGCTGCAGTATGATAAATTTTAAAATGAAATAAAAGGAACAAATATGATTCGAACGATACTGGATAAAATTTTTGGAACCAAAAGTGAACGCGACCTTAAAAAAATTCAACATTATGTAGATGATGCAAACCGTTTTACTGTTGAATTTGAAAAGCTTTCCGATGAACAATTAAAAGCGAAAACGCAGGAATTTAAAGACCGTTTGGCAAAAGGAGAGACGCTGGATCAAATTCTGCCGGAAGCGTTTGCCGTTGTGCGTATTGCGGCGCAGCGGGTAATCGGGCTGCGCCCGTATGACGTGCAGCTGCTGGGCGGCATTGTGCTGCACCAAGGCAAAATCGCCGAGATGGGTACCGGGGAAGGAAAAACCCTGGTGGCAGTGCTTCCCTCTTATTTAAATGCGCTTACGGGCAAAGGCGTGCATGTTGTGACCGTCAACGATTATCTGGCCCGCCGCGACCGCCAGTGGATGGGGCCTATCCATGAATTTTTAGGACTTACTGTGGGATACATCAACCACGATATGGATAATACCGAACGGCGCGAAATGTATGCCCAGGATATTACTTATGTAACCAACAACGAATTGGGGTTTGATTACTTGCGCGATAATATGGTAATCAACCGCGCCGACCGGGTGCTGCGGCCGCTTAACTATTGTATTGTTGACGAGGTGGACTCCATCTTAATCGACGAAGCGCGCACCCCGCTTATTATTTCAGGCCCGTCCGAGCAAAGTACCGACAAGTATTATATCGTCAATCGGCTGATACCCTCTTTAAAAGTTCGTTTGATTACGGAAAAAGATGAAGTAAAAGCCAAGTACGAAGGTATTAAATTAGATGAAGGCGTGGACGCTATTATTGATGAAAAAGCGCACACCGCCACGCTTACGGAAACCGGTATTGCCAAATCCGAAAAATTTTTAAACGTGCCCAATCTCTACAATGATGTGGAATCGGAATGGGTACACCACATCAACCAGGCCTTGCGCGCCCACCATTTGTACGAACGCGATGTGGATTATGTCATTAAAGACGGCGAAGTGATTATTGTAGATGAGTTTACCGGCCGCTTGATGCCGGGGCGCCGCTGGAGCGACGGCCTGCACCAAGCGGTGGAAGCCAAAGAAGGTTTGCAGATTAAAGAAGAAAATCAGACGCTGGCCACCATTACGTTCCAGAATTTCTTTAAACTGTATAAGAAACTTTCCGGTATGACGGGTACCGCCATGACGGAAGCCAATGAATTTTGGCAAATTTATAAATTAGACGTAGTAGAAATTCGCCCCAATCGGCCTTCCAAACGGCAAGATTTTCCGGATTTGGTGTATCTGACCGAACGTGAAAAGTTTAATGCCATCGTCGAAGAAGTGGAAGGATTGTGGAAACAAGGCGCCCCGGTGTTGGTGGGTACTCGCTCCATTGAGAAATCGGAAAAACTCAGCCATATGCTGCGCGCCAAAGGGATTCCGCACAAAGTGCTTAACGCCAAATATCACGAGATGGAAGCGCAAATTATCAGTCAGGCCGGCCGCAAAGGTGCGGTTACGATTGCAACCAACATGGCCGGGCGCGGTACGGATATTGTGTTGGGTGGGAACCCCGCGGATTTGGAAGAGCAGAAACAAGTGGTTGCCCTGGGCGGATTACATGTGATTGGTAGCGAACGGCACGAATCGCGCCGTATAGACAACCAGCTGCGCGGGCGTTGTGCGCGCCAAGGGGATCCCGGGTGTTCTCGTTTTTATATCTCGTTAGATGACGAGCTGATGCGTTTGTTTGCCAATACCACCAAGATCGCTTCCGTGCTAAGCACGATGGGTATGAAAGAAGGCGAAGCCATAGAATCGCGCCTGATGACCCGCCAAATTGAAGGCGCTCAGCGTATGGTGGAAGGGCGCAATTTTGATATCCGCAAACAACTGCTGGATTATGATAAAGTGATGAACCAGCAGCGCACCGCCATTTATGGATTACGCAATGCCATTTTAGACGGCGAAGACATGACCGAAAAGTCTATGCAGATGATGGAAGAAATTGTGGACGAACTGGTGGAGCAGTATTATCAGCCGGCGCATTTGCAGCGAAGCGATTTCGAAGCGCTTAATGTCAATCTGCGCAATTTCTTTCCGGGCGAATTTCATTTTACGGCGGAAAACATCGGCCGCAAAACCCACGATCAGCTGGTAGATGAAATTATGGCGCAGGTAAAAGATTTGTACCACGCCCGCGTGTTGTATTTTGCCGAGCAAGGAATCAATTTTGCCGAAATTGAGCGAATGCTTCTCTTGCAGATTATTGATAACGCGTGGAAACAGAACTTATATGAACTGGATCAGCTGCAGAACAGCGTCAGTCTGCGCGGTTACGCCCAGAAAGATCCGCTGATTGAATATCAAAAAGAATCGTATAAGTTATATTCTTCTATGCTCAACCGCGTACGGGATTTAATGGTAAGCTATATTTTCCGCCTGCAGCTGCCGCCTCGCCGTACGGCGGCGGAGCGGGCACAGGAAGCCGCCGCCAAAAACCCGGACAAAAACGCTGCGCCGATTACAAAACATATCGGGCGCAATGATCCCTGTCCGTGCGGAAGCGGCAAAAAATATAAAAAATGTTGTGGAGCCAATTTATGAAATTCAAAATAAAAGAGATATTCCTTTTGTTGTGCGCCGTGGGAGCACTGGCGGTAATTCCGGTTTTTTTAAAGCAAGACAACCCGATTGAAGTTTTTGTGCCGGAGGTAGATGTGGCCAAGCTGGCGGCGAAAGAAGAGAAACAGCAAAAAGCGGCTGAAAAATCCGCGGCGCAGGCAAAAGCGCAGCGTATGATCAGCTGCCAGGCAGATGAGGACTGTATTATCGTAGATAAAGATCCATGCGGTTGTTTGGTAGGGCCGCAAGGAGTGACCGCCATTAATGCGGCCTACACGTTGGATTTTAATAAGTTTCAATCGAATTTGGTAACGAAAGCCTGTCCGGAAGGAGAACCGTCCACCGAACAGGAATGCAGTCCTTTTGCACAAGCGGTTTGTGCGGAAAATGTATGTAAAATTGTTTATTAAAAAATATGCGCTTATTTCGACAGACCATTACAGAACAAGATGCCCTGCAAGAGAAAAAATCTTTTACGGATTGGATTAAAACCGGGGGTAAGATCTTCGGCCGGCATTGTTTTTTATGGCTATGCACCTTGGGATCGGCTTGGTTAGTGTATGCTAGTTATCCGGGCGTTTCCCGCCATGAACTGGCTTGGTTTGCATTAGCACCGTTTATTTGGGCAATGACCAAAACAAAAGGGTTTTGGTCTTCTTTTTTGTATGGTTGGCTGACCGGCTTTTTTGCGTTGGCAGGAATTTTTTATTGGATTTATTATACATGTGTGCATGGCGGAGGGTTGTCACAGGGGCTTTCTGTGGCGGCTTGGCTGGGCTTGGCGGGACTGCTGGCTTTGCAGTTTGCCTTATTTGGAGGGAGTTGCTATTTCTTGCGGAAAACGGGCGGCTTCTTCCCGTTATTGGCGGCGTGTGGCTGGGTAGCGCTGGAATGGCTGCATCAAACGATCGCTTTTTATGGGTTGGGGTTCCCGTGGGTAATGTTGGGATATTCCCAATGGAATGCGCCGGAGATGCTGCAGCTGGCGTCATTTACGGGGGTATATGGAATCAGTTTTTTGGTGGCCTTTGTAGGTGCTTCGCTGGGGTGGGCGTTTGCGGTGCGCGGAGTCAAAGACGGGGTATGGTATATGTTGTTTGCGGCCGTCGTGTTTTTGGGCGTATATATATATGGCCATTATACGTTGCCTTCCCAACCGCTTGACTCCGGCAAGCGGCATCAGCCGTTGTTGAGTTTAAATGCCGCCGTAATTCAACCGAATATCGATCAGTATAAAAAATGGAGTCCGCAGTACGAAGCCGAAATCATACAGACTTTATCGGAAATGGGATATTCCTTGGCGGGAAAAGACGTCATGTTGACGGTTTGGCCGGAAAGCGCCGTACCTGGATCTCTGCTGGAAGAGAGTTATTTAACGCTTTTTGAGGATATCGCCTCCCATACGGATTCTTACCAATTGATTGGATCCAATGTGGAGCAATCCGGTCGGCAATATGTAGGGGCTTATTTAATGCCGCCTGATTTAGATGCGTTGCAGCATTATCTCAAGATAAAACTGGTTCCTTTTGGGGAGTATATTCCGTGGGAGAAGGCCGTGCGTGCTGTTTTTAAGGACGTAGCGGTATTGGGCGAACTGGGTTCCTTTACGCCGGGTCTGCGCGGGCAGAAACCGCTGGATTTGTCCGGCGTGCTGATGGGGGTAACCATTTGTTATGAATCTATTTATCCACAATTATGGCTTTCACAAAATCGGCAAGGAGCCAAATTCTTTGTAAACATTACCAATGATGCTTGGTTTTTTAATACGGCGGCTCCTTATCAGCATTTAGCGGTAAACGTGTTGCGCGCCGTAGAAACCGGCCGACCCGTTCTACGGGCGGCCAACACGGGGATTTCGGCGGTTATAGATCCTTTTGGCCGCATAGAGAAACAATCGGGTCTTTTTACGCGGGAAATTTTGCAGGCGGCGGTTCCATTGCCCATTGATGGGCGAAAGAATTTTTATACCCAGTGGGGCGATTGGTTTGCTTGGTTGTGTGCGGCGTTCTATTTTACCCTGCTGATTTCCACGATGGTGTTTAGTTATGAATAATATTGAATTTAAAGACGTAGAACAAAAACTGGAAGAATTGGCCGCGCGCGTCGCCAAGATTGAATCCATTGACGATATCCCAGGCAAGCAGAAGGAGTTGGCTGCCCTGCAGGAACAGGCCGCTAATCCGGAGTTTTGGAACGATACCCAAAAAGCCAAAGACGTCAGCCGGCAAATTGATTTTTTAAAAAACTCCATTGAAACGTTTCATGTTCTTCGCAAGAAAATGGAAGACGACCGTGCCTTATTCGATTTATGTAAAGAAATGCAAGATCAAAATGAACTGGCCGCGTTAAATGCTTCTTTACAGGAAACGGAGAAGCAGATTGCCCAAAAAGAAGGCGAAATCCGCTTATCCGAACCGAACGACAAATTAAATGCCATTTTAACCATTCACGCAGGCGCGGGCGGAACGGAATCGTGCGACTGGGCGCAGATGCTCGTGCGCATGTACACGCGCTGGGCGGAACAACACGGGTTTAAGTTTTCCGTGTTGGACGCACAACCCGGCGACGAAGCCGGCATCAAAACCTTAAGCGCTATGGTAGAAGGCCCGTTTGCCTATGGTTATTTAAAGGGCGAAAACGGCGTACACCGGTTGGTGCGCGTTTCTCCTTTTGATGCCAACGCCCGCCGGCATACTTCTTTTGCCTCCTGCGATGTGCTTCCGGATATTGATGAGGATATCAACATTGAAATTCCCGAAAAAGACATTCAACTGGAAACGTCGCGCGCCGGTGGTCACGGCGGGCAGAACGTCAATAAAGTGGAATCGGCGGTGCGTTTGCTGCATATTCCTACGGGGATAGTCGTTTCCTGCCGCATTGAGCGCAGTCAGCTGCAAAACCGGCAGACGGCTATGAAAATGCTTAAAGCCCGGCTCTATGAATTGGAAATGGATAAAAAACGCAGTGAAGCCGAAAAACGCTATGGGCAAAAAGGGGAAATTGCGTGGGGGCATCAAATCCGCTCCTATGTTTTTATGCCGTACCAGCTGGTAAAAGATTTGCGAAGCGGATACGAAACTTCCCAGATTAACGCCGTGATGGATGGCGATTTGGATCCGTTTATCTTCGCGTTTTTAAATTACGAAGCCGAACATAAAAAATAATGAAAACCGGTTTGTACCTTCATTTTCCATTTTGCAAACAGAAATGCAATTATTGCGATTTCGCGTCATTTCCAGGGCGGGAGAAGTTTATCCCCGCGTATTTGAACGCACTTGAAAAAGAGGCGTCTCTCACTTCGGTAAAATCGTTTGAAACCCTATATGTGGGCGGCGGAACGCCCAGCCTGCTGGAGCCTGCCCAGCTGCAGCGGTTTTGTGCTATGCTGGCGCGGCAGTTTGCGCCTATTTCTGCGTTTGAAGAAAGTACTTTTGAAGCCAATCCCGAAAGTTTAACGCCGGAAAAAATCGCAGTCTTAAAACAGGCCGGCTTTAATCGTTTGAGTTTGGGATTGCAAAGTTTTAATGATGCCGAATTACAAACCCTGGGGCGTGTGCACGACGTGCAAACGTTCTTGGACGTTTATAAAGCGGCGCGGGCGGCCGGGTTTGAAAATATCAGTGTAGATTTGATTGCGGGGATTCCCGGGCAAACGCTGGAAAGTTTTTTAGAGGGGCTTGCCCGTTTGGTTGCTTTGTGCCCGGAACATCTGTCGGTTTACGGGCTACAGATAGAAGCAGGCACCCCGTTTTTTGCGCGCGGCTGGGTATGCGATCAGCTTTTGATGCGCCGAATGCTTGAAGAAGCGCATACGCGGTTGCAGGCGGTTGGATATCATCATTACGAAATTTCCAATTTTGCCCGGCCGGGTTATGAAGCCAAACACAATATGCATTATTGGGAAAATGGGGAATATATTGGTTTGGGCTGCGCCGCGGCCTCTTATGCGGCCGGCGTGCGGCGGCAAAATACGCCGGATTTGTTAGACTATATCCGCAAAATGCAGAAGGGGCAAAGCCCGGTGGTCTTTTCCGAAAAATTAACGGGTAAAGCCCGCGAGGGAGAAACGCTGATGCTGGCGTTTCGTAAATTAGATGGAGTGGAAATTACCCCGCAGCAGGAAAAATTTTTTGGGAAGGAAATACAAAAGCACCTTCGAAGCGGACTGTTGGAGCGGACGGGGAAAAAGGTAAAATTATCTTTTGAAGGAATGTTTTTGGCCAACGAAGTTTTTTGCAGTTTTGTGGCTCCCTTTGAGGAAATATGAAAGTAACACCGGTTCATACGCGTATTTTTAAAGAGAAGGAAGATCTTCCAACCTTTATTTTCCAGCATATCCCGAGCCTGCCGGAAAGGACAGTTTTGACGGTTTCTTCCAAACTGGTAGCATTGTGGAAAGGACTGACGGTTCCGTATGAAAGCCCGGCGCAAAAAGAGAAACTGATTCGTCAGGAAAGCGAGGCCGCCCTGAAAACGCCGTTGGCGTGGCTGAGCCTTAAAGGCGGTATGATTATGACCAATGCCGGGATAGACGAGTCAAATGCTGACGGCAGATTGGTTTTGCTGCCGAAGGATTGTTATGCGTGTGCGGCGCAGCTGCGCGCCGAACTGCAGCCAAAATGGGGCGTAAAAGAATTGGGCGTGATTATCACGGACAGTATGATTTTGCCCTTGCGTGCGGGGGTCATCGGCGCGGCGGTGGCGTACAGCGGGTTTGCGGGCGTGAAAGATTTACGCGGCAAACCGGATATTTTTGGCAAGCCGTTGGCCGTTACGCTGCTCAACGCGGCCGATGCCTTGGCGGCGGCCTGTGCGCTGACGATGGGGGAAGCCGCGGAGCAACGTCCCCTGTGCGTGGTGCGGGACGCGCCGGTATCGTTTGTAGATAAAACCGATCCGGATGAAATTAAATATCCGCCGCAAAACGATCTTTATACTCCGTTGTTGAAAGCCGTAAAATTAATCAAGTAGGGGGAGAGAACCATGTTGAAAGCTGTTTTGAATGAGTTTAAAAAGTTTATTATGCGCGGCAGCGTGCTGGATATGGCGGTGGGTATTATTATCGGCGGCGCGTTTACCAAAATCGTTAATTCGATGGTGGCGGACGTAATGATGCCGCCTTTGGGGTTATTAATGGGGAAAGTAAATTTTTCCAACTGGTTTATAGTGCTTAAACAGGGCGGCACGACCCCTGGGCCTTATGAATCGCTTACCGCCGCGCAAGCGGCCGGAGCGACCACCATTAATATCGGTAATTTTTTGAATTCGGTCATCAGTTTTTTGATTGTGGCGGCGTGTATTTTTGTGCTGGTCAAAGCGATTAATAAAATCAACAAACGCAAAACGGAAGACGCGCCGGCCACCAAAGCTTGTCCGTATTGCTGCAGCGAAATACCGCTGGCGGCGGTGCGGTGCCCGAATTGCACGTCGGATTTAAAATAGTCGTATAGAAAACACGACGGGAACGGTCGAAAAAACCGTTCCTGTTAAAGCGGAATGCGGGCTGTTTTCTGTTTTGTTGGCAAACGGCTATGTTTTTTTTCCATATAAAGCTTGCACAGCAGAAGCTATTTTTTTACACTAGAAGTATGATTTATTTTGCCCATCGCGGGGCGTCCGCCCGGTGCGTTCAGAACACTTTGGAATCTTTCCGGCTGGCACGGCAGTTGGGAGCGACTTGTTATGAATTGGACGTTCATCTGACTCGAGATGGGCAGCTGGCGGTTCATCACGACGAATCGCTGTTGGATACGGCTGGCGTGGATCTTGCCATAAAAGATCTTACGGCGGCCGATTTACAGTCATACCCGCTGATCAACCGGTTTAACGGAAATAAAGTTTTTGTGCCGCAGTTAAAAGAGGTGCTTCCCCTGGTAGAGCCGGGATTGCAACTGCTTAACATAGAACTGAAAAACGACGAAAACCGCTATCCGGGAATAGAGCGGAAATTATGGGACGAGCTATCCCGTTATAACCCGCAAATTTTCGCCAAAATCCTTTTTTCCAGTTTTGATTATGACACCCTGGTTCGGTTGCGAAAATTAAATTCAAACGCGCGTATCGGGCTGTTAACGCGTTCTTTTGACGTTTCCCAAGCCGTTGGCTTGGCGGCGGAGAGTGTGCATTTGAATCAGACTCGTTTTACGTCCGAAATGGCGGCGATTTGTCATCAAAACGGTTTGAAGGTCTATCTCTATACGGTCAATGATCCCGTGCAGGCGGCGCGGTTGCAACAGCAAGGCGCGGACGGCATTTTTACCGATTGTATTGATTTGTTTGTTTAAACGGGTAATGAAAACAAAAAACCCCGCTTGCGCGGGGTTTTTTGTTTTTGCAGAGGAAGATTAATAATCGTAACCCGAGTAATCCATTTCGCTGGAAACGGTTTCTTCAGCGGCGCCGGTTTGTACATCGCCCTGCATGCCGTAGTATTGTTCCGGAGTATAGCGTTTGGGTTTCTGCCACAGTCTTTTTTCTTTCTTGTAATCGGCATCGCTGGGTTGGCCGGGTACTTTGGGCTGTTGACGGTCATCAAAGAAGTAGATGTTTCTTTGTTCTTCCGGCCCGACGTTAAAAATATATTCGGACTCCACATTCGGCGGCGTCTCGCGCCGTTCTTTTACCGCATCTTTGGAGAGATCTTCCAAATAATCTTCTTCCGTCAGATAAATTTTGCGGTTGTATTTTTCTTTTCTTTGTTCGTTTGTAGTACAAGCGGTTAAAAAACCTACCCCCACCACAAAAACCAAGAACATGGAAAATGTTTTCATGTAATCTCCTTAAAGTTTCCTTTCACCAGATAGTATAATGTTTTCCAGCAAGCATGCAAGCGTTACCGGTCCGACTCCTCCGGGGACCGGCGAGTAAGAAACGCCGCGTTTTTCCAGGGCGACTGGGTCTGCGTCCCCGCAGAGCCGTTGCTGATGCCAGTTGGTGGAAATATCCACCACCGTTGCGCCGGGGCGCAGCCACGATGCGTTAAGCAGACCGGGTACGCCGGCGGCGGAACAAATCAAGTCTGCTTCTTTGACGGCCCGCGGCAAATCGGTTTTCGTATGGCAGATTTTTACCGTGGCGTTTTGGCACGTCAGCAAGTGCGCCAGCGGGCGGCCTACCGTATTGGAACGGCCGATAACGGCTATTTCTTTCCCGGCCAGTGCAATTGCGTGAAATTGCAGCAATCGGATTACCGCTAGGGCGGTGCACGGCACGAAACCGGGCAGCGCCTCTATTTCCGGCCAGGTCTTGCATAAAAACAAATTTCCCATATTGACGTTAGACATTCCGTCAATATCTTTTTGCGGCGCCAAGCGGTTGGCAAAATCCGTTGCCGCCAGATGTTCCGGCAGGGGGCGCGGAATCAAAATGGCGTCGGTTTGCGGATCTGCGGACAGTTTTTCCACCAATCCCAAAAATTCCGCCGCCGGCGTTTGGTTATTTATTTCAAATAGGCGGGTTTGTACGCCCAGTTTTTGGGCGGCTTCTACTTCTTTTTTTAAATATACGTAAGCGCCGTAATCTTCGGTAGATCCAATCGCGCAAAGCTGAATCGGACGGCCTAATTTTGCACAAACGCGAACGGCCCTGCCGGGCAGGGACTCGCGGATTTGGGCGGCTAGCGTACGTCCTTCTAGAATCATATTTATTATTTTAGCAAATTAACGGATTTTCCTGTAGCGAGTGCGGCAGTAAACAGAAGGGGCTTCTTTTTAGTATAATTTTTAAAATTTATGCGGAGTACAGCATATGCGGCAAAAGAAAGGTTTTACGTTGATAGAGTTATTGGTGGTGGTTTTGATTATCGGGATATTGGCGGCGGTGGCATTGCCGCAATATGAAAAAGCCGTATTGAAAAGCCGGATAAACAGCATATGGCCTTTGCTGAGGGGAATTAAAACAGCACAGGAAACGTATTTTATGGCGAATGGAACTTATACGGACGATTTAAGTCTTTTGGATATTACGGTTCCTAAAGGAGATTTGCGTTCTAATTCTGCAGTTGGACAGGAAGATTATAAAAACGGAACTTGTTTAGACAATTTGTATGGTACGGCGCAGGACAAATGGGTGGTGGCCGGCGGCATTGGAAAGGACTGTAACAGCGGCGCGACCAATGGGTGTTTGATAAAGGT
Organism: uncultured Elusimicrobiales bacterium; assembly: GCA_944326765.1. GTDB lineage: Bacteria > Elusimicrobiota > Elusimicrobia > Elusimicrobiales > Elusimicrobiaceae > Avelusimicrobium. Next base: position 20,729 of record CALVFE010000020.1, read on the forward strand.
TTGGCTGGATTATTCGACGAAACCTGGCATAATCGAGTGCGAAGGCACCCACCCCAAATGTGCGGAAATTTGTAAAACCTTTGATTTTGTAACCAAGTAAGCCTGGTTTTACCAAAAAACCCCGGCCATTGAGCCGGGGTTTTTAGAGGGAAAGTCGTTTTTCTTTTTTAACCCACCTTGACTCGTTTTTTTTTTTGATAAACTTCCTCTAACGTTGATTTGTTGGCAGTAAATTATTAAACTGTAAATAAGTCTTTAAATCAACGCGCTGAGGAATTTTCTATGAAAAAAGGTTTTACATTGATAGAGTTATTGGTCGTAGTTTTGATTATTGGGATATTGGCGGCAATAGCGTTGCCCAAATACGAACGGGCTGTTGCCAAAAGCCATTTAACCGAGCAATTGGTTCGGCTGGATGCTTTATACAAGGCCTCTTTAATGTACTATTTAGCAAATGGCTCCTATCCAAACGATGTTCGGCTGCTGGATATAGATATAACTGCCGGAGCGACGAAATTTGCCAAAACAGGAATAACCACTAGGGATCACATTGGTGTTTTTTGGGATGATAAAGAGTACTGCGCGGTAGCAGGCACTGGTGTGGCTTGCCAAAACAAATATTTTTACAATGCCAAAAGGTTTCCTGGATATGAGGCCTCAGTAGAAGGAGCATTTCGCTGTGCAGGTTCGACGGAAATAGCCAACGATATTTGCCGCAGCTTGGCGGTAGGGGCCCCTATCCCCGGTTCTACTAAATACCCTTTGTATCCTATTTCTTTTTAGTTTTATGAACTTGAGCCGATTCCCCGGGTGTGAACACCCGGGGAATTTTTTGTTTTATTTTGTATATATTAACGGCGGCAGTTTGGCTGCAGGGTGAAAAAGTGCCAAACGAATAATATATGTTCTTGGAAAAAAACATTCCTAAAATATTTTTATATACCAAAATAAACCCCCGCGTATTATTTCGGGGGTTTAGCTCATTACTGTCATTATCATGACTTATGTTCCTCTTTCCTAGGAAGGCTCTGTATCCGGGTCTTTGCGCAATAGGAAAACACGCCGTGCTTTCACAACTGCAACCAAGGACAATCAGGCTGTTCCCTAGTACTTTGTACTATTACTATAGCCGGTTTCGGGTATTTTTTCAAGACCTATTTTTTATGGGTCTTTTAAAAACCCCGGCGTATTTATTATAGCCGGGGTTTTGGAATTTTTATTTTATCCAAGCGTCTGCATGCTGTACAGAAGGGACGCGGGCAGGATCAAACTGGGGGTCATCTCCGGCTTGTGCTTGCCGGCGGTAGTCGGCCAATACGTCCAGCACTTGGCGGCGTAAACGCAAAATAGCATAGATGTTCATTAAGGCCATTACGGTCATAAATAAATCGGCCATATTCCATACTAATTTTAATTGCAAAATGGCGCCTAATAACACCATCACGCTGACGCCCGTCCGGAAAAAAGCCATTACCCAGCGGCTGCGAGTTAGAAATTCCACATTGGCCTGTCCGTAATAATAGTTTCCAATAATGGAGGTAAACGCAAACAGCAGCACGCTGGCGGAAATAAAATAGTTGCCGAAGCCGCCCAGCTGCTGGGTAAGCGCTTTTTGAGTAAGGGCAATGCCTTCCAGGCCTTGAAAAGATTGATAATCTCCCAGCATCACAATGAAAGCCGTACAGCTGCAAATAACCAAGGTGTCAATAAATACGCTGAAGGCTTGTACATAGCCTTGTTTAACCGGGTGAGAGATATTCGCGGTAGCGGCGGCATTGGGAGCGCTTCCCATGCCGGCTTCGTTGGAGAAAAGCCCGCGGCGCGCCCCGGTCATGATCGTAGCGCCCAGCGCCCCGCCGGCGACGTTACGCAGACTGAATGCGTCTGAAACAATCAATCCCAATACGCCCGGCAATTTTTCCAAATTCATCATAACCACCAAGGCGGTAATGGCAATATATCCCAACGCAAAAATCGGCACAATGACCGCGGAAAATTTTGCAATGCGTTTGAGCCCGCCAAAAATAATTACCGCAGTTAATGCCGCTAGTACAATACCGGTTAGAGAAGTGTCTATTTGAAATGTGGTGCCAAGCGATTGGGCGATGGTGTTGGATTGCACCGAGTTAAAGACAAACGCAAAAGTTAGCGTGATGATGACGGAAAAAGCCAATCCCAATTTGCGGTTTCCCAAAGCGGTTTGCATATAATAAGCCGGCCCGCCGCGGAAGTGCGTTCCGCTTTTTACCTTATATACCTGCGCCAGCGTACTTTCCGCAAAAGCGGAGGCCGCTCCGATGACGGCGATCAGCCACATCCAAAAAACAGCGCCCGGGCCGCCCACCGTTATCGCAATGGCCACGCCGGCGATGTTACCCGTTCCCACGCGGGAAGCGGTGCTGATGGAAAAGGCCTGAAAGGAAGAAATGTGCCCTTTTTCTTTGGGGGAATTGGTGCGTCCCAGCATCAGCCACAGCATTTCTTTGGGGCGGACAAATTGGACAAATCGTGTCGCAATTGTGAAGTATAGCCCCGCAAATAAAAGCGCGGCCATCAGCACATAACCCAAGAAACGATCGTTGAGCAGGGTTATGGCCTGTGTCAAGATGTCTGTCATTACAACTCCTTAAGTATTGGTATTGCGGGTACAATAACAAAACGGGGACGTGTTTTGAAACACACCTTATAGTATAGCTTTTTTTAAGAGGAAATGGATTAAGAAAACGCGCGAAGTTTTTTATCTAGCCAGCGGCAGAATAAAGTGTTGCTGATTAACAGCAGCGGAGTAACGAACATCGTGCGGTAAATGACGCCGCGAGAAATTTTGATGCGTTGGGACGGATTAAGCAAATCGGCGGATTGATATACTTTTAACAAAGTATCCGCCGTCCATAAAATCGGCCACGCTACGGCGGCGCGCTGACCAGGCTGCGTTTTGGGTAGCTGCGCAAAATACGGCTTCGCACTTTTTAAATTATCAATTCCCCAGTTAATCCACTTGCGCTTCACTGGTTCAAACCGGTCGGAATGGGCGGGATTTAATAAATCCGGCAGCGTTAAGCCGGCTTGTTCCAAATCCGTCTGCGGAAAATAACAACGCCCTATCCGCAAATCTTTCGGCAGATCCCGTAAAATATTGACGATCTGCAACGCATCGCCAATGTGCTGGCCTAAGGAAAAAAATTCGTCTTTCGGCAGTTGAATGGCGACGGTTTGGTAAATTAATCGGCTCCAAAAGAGTCCGGGCTCTCCGCCCATCAGCCGGCAGTAGCGTTCTAATTGGGACGGAGTATCGAATGCTTGGGGCGCCGCCGTATGCTCCGACGGGAAACAACTCAAATCCATTTTCATTCCTTCGCATACTGCGTGTACGACGTCCATAATATATTTATGTTGGGCGGAGTCGATGGCGTTCAGCAAATCCAAACAAGGAGACAAGTGTTTAATCAATTCTTTTTCATAGGGGTTTTCGGAGCCGCCGGAAATTTCTTGGGCAAGTTGGCAAATATCGTTGGAATTTTGCGTTTGCAATAAAGAGGGAAACCGTTCAATCCAATACATACGCCGGGCAGCCGGCAAAATGGAAGTGTCCGCGATGGTATCAGCGTATCGGCAAAGCAAATAAGCTATGCCAAATGCCGGCCGCATACTGCCGGGCAGCACTTGCACGCTTAAATATAGACTGCGGGAGGTTTTTTTTAGAAGCGTTTCTATATCCATATATATTAAGAATAGCAAATTTCTAAAAAAGAATTGACAGTTCTGTACAAATAAAGCATAATAACATTATGCAACAGCTAAACGTAATTAACCACGTAATCAATTATTCCTTTAAACCGTCTAATGGCAAGAAGGAATTTTTTGTTGGGCGCGGGCGTTGAGCTGAATTGAAACTTTTGGATATTTTTTAAAACCCCGCTCCTTATTAGAAAGCGGGGTTTTCTTTTAGATAAATCAGAAACGATTTCATATTCTGGATATTCCGGAAATGAAAAAACAAAACGGGTACAACAAAAAATGAAGAAGGGTTGCGCTTCGGCGCATCCTTCTTTTTTGTTGCGTTGGCCGGGAGTTTGAATTGCTAGAAGAACTTGCAAAAAGGCAAGCAGAATATAAGACGGGCATAATATGGCGTAATATTATGGGCGCGCGCTCGCGCGCGTACGTACGGAGAAAAGCGGCAATCGGATTTTAGCTTGCGTTGCAAAAGCAAAAATGCTATTCTATAAATAAGTCAAAAGTATAGCCTTTGTAGGCGGTAAACTTGAAACAAGAAGAACCGCTCATTTGAAAAAATTCTATTTTCTCGTCGGAGAAAAAAGAGTTGACAAGCAAAACAAAATTAGCTATACTAAATCTATAAGGAAACAAAAAGGTTTGTTTCCACGGAAGTTTTCAAGAACCCTTTTTCAGTTTTTGAAAAATAGAAAAATGGGTCTTGACATTTCTGTCTTTTTTTGCTAGACTATATCAGTAGTCGAAATTGATCTTTGTAAACGTAATAACAAAACTTCTTACTCGTTTTTGTAAACCGTTTGGATAAACAGAAAACTTTTCGGCAGCGAAACATCACCTTATATTAGAAAAGGTAGCAGATGGACTGAGCCGAGCTGATCAAGTTAGTTTTATCGGGTTTGCGGAAACACTTAAAATAAGTCTTATCCCTTCGGTCCCAAGCGGCCATGACTTCCTTGAATAATCAAGAAGTGCATAAAAGACTTAGTTCAGTACCTTAAAAGAGCCTTAAGCAGGCTGCTTGTTTGTATGTTTTAAAAAAACGCTTGACAAACTTTAAAAAATATGCTTTAATAAAAGAGTAGTAAGAAAAGTCAGGCGGTGAAAAGATTTCACAAAATGCTTGACAAACAGAAATAAATTTTGTTATACTATCTTTACAGCGAGAGAAGCTGGAAAGAAGTTAAAATAAATTTCCTATTGCTTTTTTCAAGCAGGAAAAAAGCAACGAGGGAGTTTCGTTCTCTGAAAATTTGACAGCAATGTGCGAATGGGCGATCTGAAAGGGACAAATCTTCGGATTTGACAGTTCAGAGCTCATTAAGTAAGTCATATACTATATTATGACACCAAGTTAATTCAAACAAGTAGAGTCAAAAGTCAACAGCTCGCTGTTAGCGATTGATCGCCTTTGAACCGCTTGCGGTTTAAAGGTAATTAATTCTAATGGAGAGTTTGATCCTGGCTCAGAGTTAACGCTGGCATCGTGCATAACACATGCAAGTCGAACGGGACTTTATTTTGTAGCAATACAGAGTAAAGTTTAGTGGCAGACGGGTGAGTAATGTATAAGAAACCTACCTCTGAGTGGGGAATAACAGTCCGAAAGGATTGCTAATACCCCATAACATCTTTAAGTGGCATCATTTAGAGATCAAAGATTTATCGCTTGGAGACGGTCTTATATTCTATCAGCTTGTTGGTGGGGTAACGGCCTACCAAGGCGACGACGGATAGCCGGCCTGAAAGGGCGACCGGCCACAAGGGCACTGAGACACGGGCCCTACTCCTACGGGAGGCAGCAGTGGGGAATTTTGGACAATGGGCGAAAGCCTGATCCAGCAACGATGCGTGGAGGATGAAGGTTCTCGGATTGTAAACTCCTTTTGAGAGGGAAGAAAAAAATGACGGTACCTCTTGAATAAGCCACGGCTAACTACGTGCCAGCAGCCGCGGTAAGACGTAGGTGGCAAGCGTTACTCGGAATTACTAGGCGTAAAGCGCGCGTAGGCGGAATGTTAAGTCTGTTGTGTAATCTCTGGGCTCAACCCAGAAACTGCAACGGAAACTGGCGTTCTTGAGTGAGGCAGAGGAAATCGGAATTCCTAGTGTAGCAGTGAAATGCGTAGATATTAGGAGGAACACCGGTGGCGAAGGCGGATTTCTGGGCCTTTACTGACGCTAAAGTGCGAAAGCTAGGGGAGCAAACGGGATTAGATACCCCGGTAGTCCTAGCCGTAAACGATGATAACTAGGTGTGGGAGGTATCGACCCCTTCCGTGCCGCCGCTAACGCATTAAGTTATCCGCCTGGGGAGTACGGCCGCAAGGTTAAAACTCAAAGGAATTGACGGGGACCCGCACAAGAGGTGGAGTATGTGGTTTAATTCGACGCTACGCGAAAAACCTTACCTGGGCTCGAACGACTGGTGGTAGCCTTTATGAAAGTAGAGGCGACCCGCAAGGGAGCCAGCCGAGGTGCTGCATGGTTGTCGTCAGCTCGTGTCGTGAGATGTTGGGTTAAGTCCCGCAACGAGCGCAACCCCTATCCTGTGTTGCCTAGCAATAGGATCTCTCAGGAGACCGCCGCGGATAACGTGGAGGAAGGTGGGGATGACGTCAAATCATCATGGCCTTTATGTCCAGGGCTACACACGTACTACAATGGTATAGACAGAGGGCAGCAATACCGTAAGGTGGAGCCAATCCCTAAACTATGCCCCAGTTCAGATTGTGGGCTGCAATTCGCCCACATGAAGCCGGAATCTCTAGTAATCGCAGATCAGCACGCTGCGGTGAATACGTTCCCGGGTCTTGTACACACCGCCCGTCACACCACGAAAGTCAATTGCAACAGAAGTATCCAGGTCGTCTGGGTCCTAAGTTGTGATTGGTGATTGGGGTGAAGTCGTAACAAGGTAGCCGTACCGGAAGGTGCGGCTGGATCACCTCCTTTATTCTATTTTCTTTTGAAAGTAGAATAGGTCGGTAGCTTTAAATTGGTGCACGTAAGTGCTATCCGTTTCAGGTCGGCCACTCGCACATAGATGGTTATAGAGCTTAGGCTCTTTTGAAAGGTTTTAAAATAGCTTGGGCTCGTAGCTCAGCTGGTTAGAGCGCACGCTTGATAAGCGTGAGGTCGAAGGTTCAATTCCTTCCGGGCCCACAGC
>CALVFE010000021.1 GCA_944326765.1 uncultured Elusimicrobiales bacterium
ACCAAACTGTAATGTTTATCAGCAATAATTGCCATTTAATTCTCCTTTAATTGTTTTTTCCGTACAACGCCTCGGCGAAGGTTTTATCCTGCGGGGCGGCGGGTTTTCCACCGGGAAGGACATCTTCGCTGATACTTTTTCCAATCTCGTAAAAGGTACGGACGATAACGGGATGGTTGCCCAGCCCCGTGGCTTCCAGCAATTCTCTGAGTTCGTGGCCGCCAAAGGCATCGGCCGCCCGCACGGCGAGCGAAACCGTTTCCTCTAAACGGGCGCCGTAAAGCGCCTTGGTTTGTTCAATCCAACGTTCCAGCGTTTGAGATTTTTCAGCGGCGCGGTGTTGTTCCCCCGAACGGGCGTAACGGGCTTCCAAGTCCAACAGTTTTTGTACCTGCTCGGCCGAGAGCCCCATTTCCTGTGAAAGCGTTTTGAATTCTTCCAATGCACCTTCGGGGAAAGAAACATCTTCAGGCATTTTTAATTCTGGATAAGCCGCCGAGTCTGGGGCGGAGTCCGTCCGGTTTGGGGTCACGGCAGGGACATTTTCCTCCTGCTGCGGAACCAAAGCGGTCTGCGGCCGCGCGGACGGGGCGTTCAAATCGGTATCCTCTTGGGGTGCGGCCTGTAAAGCCGCGGTTTTATCTGGATTCATGGGTTTATCTCCTCACTTAAACGGTTGATTTCATTTTGTTCGGACTGCACCTGCGACAGATATTCCCCCCGCATCTGTGCATAAGCGGAAGGAACAGCCTCTTCTATTTCGGCCAACAGAAACAGACCGATGCTTTGCTGTCCGCAATGAAAGGCGGTGGCGCATGGATCGCCGGGTACAAAGCCGTGCTGACGGATCTGAGCCGCCTGCAAAATTCGCCACAGCAAACGGCGGCCTTGTACAGTTTTTAAGACGGCCTGCAAGCCGCAGGCGTTGCGTTTTTTGAGTTGTTTTTCGTTCATAGAAAGGGTTGGGAAGAAAGGTCTTTCGGCGGATTCTTTCTTCCCCGTTCGCGCAGCGCTCGCTTATGTAGGCGCCTGCGGCGGAACCTTTTAAATTTTCTCGGGAGAGCGCCGTGCCGAACGGCGCTTTCCCGCTCTGTGCCGGGCCGTACCGCTTATGAAGACGCGCCCGCCGCACAGTTTCCTCTTTTACTTATCCGGATTTTGAACCGCTTCCTTTGCGCCGGCTTGTGGGGATTGTGCCGTCCAGGTTTCTACTGCCTGACGGCGCTGCAGGCGTATTTGACGGGTTTCCTGCTCGCTGCGCAGCAGCGCTGGCGCGACCCCCAAGGTATTGAGTCCTTCTTCCAAGGCGCGGTCATAATCCACGCGGTCTAATACTTCCGGTCGGGCGGAAGCCAGGGAAGCTGCATAATTTAATCCTTGTACCAAAGCGGCCAATCCCGCCGCTTTTTGCGCCTGCGCAATCATAGACACATATTCCACTTTCATTTCCATTCCCTCAATGCTTTGCGGCGGGGCGGGCAATAAACCCTGACGAAACAAAATATGAAAAGCCCGATCAATCAAAGGATCCAACAATTCATTTTTTAATCGCTCCAACACCGGGCCTAATACCAGCAATTTTTCCTGGTGGCGTTCGGCTACTTCGGCGGCCGTCATATTGGAATAGTTTTGAGTAGAAAGCATTAAGAACACATCGGCGAAAAATTGGGCACGAATGGTGTCGCGCACGCTTTGGATAGACGCCTCCAAGGATTTCAAATCCGGCTGCACCTGATAAGCGGGTTTTACGGCGGCGTCGGTCGTTCCGTTATAACGGGTAATTCCGCCGGGAAGCAGATTTACTTCCCCCTGCACGTTGGCGGAAACCATCATCGGCGGGTTGGTGCTTTTATCTAAGGCGACGAGTTTGGTCTTTTGCATTTTTTGCAGCATTTTCACGTCGCCCAAACACTTCCACCCCGGGCCGCGTCCATATACATCGGCGGCGTTTCTAACTTCCCACCGCGCCGCAATTACCGGAAATTCACGGTAACCACTTTGGCGCAAGAGATGCCCGTTATCGGTCAGATAAACCGAAGAATAGGGCATATTGGCGTTGTCTTGTTTAGACGGGTCATGTGTCGGATTGGATAAAATCAGATGAATGATTTTATGCCAACGGAACGTTCGGTTTTCCTCACATTCGCGCCGCACGGCGGGAGGCAGAGCGTTTTTTCCAAAGGTGGTCTGCATCTGCTCTGCCGTCATAAAAAATTCCCGTCCGAACCGGTTGACCCGGCCTGCGGCATCCGTTCCCAAAGCATATTCTCCAATTGTAAACGGACGGCAGCGAATCCCTTTTTGAGGATCTTCTTCCACCAAAAACGCCGCCGTTCCAAAGACGGAAATTTCCTGATAAAACCCATGCAGCACGCTGTACACATTGCTCTTGGCAAACACGTCCTCCAGCCGTTTTTTCACTTCCAACACCCACTCCCGCGCACCGGGCAGCTTCATCAGCTCTTCCGGCGCCAAGGTCAAATCAAACCAACTGCGCGAAGGGCTGGTCAGTCCGCTCATCATGCCGGCGCACAACACTTCCACCGCCAGGCACGGGTCGGAATCCAACAGGGTTTTATGATCTATACGGCGGCCTTGATTCGGGGTTTGTCCGTCGAAAAAGCCGCGGGTAGGCGCCAAGTAAGAACTGAGTTCCTTCCAGACGGCCGTCCACGAGGCGCGCTCGTTTTTTAGCTCGTCATACAGGCGCAAATAATCGGTTGTTTGTGATGTATTATGTTTCATAACGAGAAGGGAGAAGATTCCTTTTGAGAGAAGAATTATGCGAAGAAAAGAGAAATTTACTAATATAGAAGAAAGAAGGAGGGCAGAACGATGATGGGAATTATTACAATTTTAATTTTTGTGGTTCTGTTGGCAATACCGGGATTCTATATTATCACGCGCAAAATATTTCCCAAAAGAAGCAAAAAATCGGCGATGTGGATTTCTATTTTGCTTACAGTGTTATTGGTGGGAATTTTGGTGCTTGTAACAGCAACAACATCGGTATGATAAAGAAAGTATGAAAAACCACCCGAACCCGGGTGGTTTTTTTATGTCAAAAAACACACCAGGAAGCTTATATAAAATAAGTGAACAGAATCTGAAACAACAGAAATGGAAAAGGATTTTTAAGGAAGGATTATAACTGTTATTTTGGAATTATATCATAAAAATAGGTTATTTGTCAAGTAATTTTAGAAAGTTCTTATTATTTTTTTCAATGGAAGAAGAAAAAATCCGTCGGAAAAAGAATCCATAATCAGAAAAAAGTGAACCGTCGTAACAAACGGGCATGCCGGCTAAGTATGATAGGTGTTGAAGCGCAGGCTATTTAGTCTTGCGAATGCAAAATAACCGCCATATCCGCCCCGATGATTTTATTGTAAGGAGTAGATCCCCGCCAGGATTTTACCAGTTTCGCTTGTTTAGTATTTCGAAAGGCAGCGCCAATGACGCCCTCTTCACGCATATAACGGAAAAATGGATTATTAAGCGGCAAATATATTGGAGTCGTAAACAAGATCACAAATGATTTATCCAGTATAATCGAAGGCAAATTGAAATCACGATGGTATCCGACATGCCCAAATCCGGCATATACGACGATCAAGGCTTCCGGGTCGGCGGCGCGAAGAGCACGCAAATACTGCGCCCAACGATGGTTTCGCCAACGCATACCTTCAAAGGAAACCGCGAAATCTTCATACATTTTCTCCGTAGGTTGTTGATGCGTTTTTTGATGCAGTTTCTGCCATATAGCTTGTTCCGGTTCCAATCCCAATACTGCAATTCCGGCCGCTACCGCGGCATATAACACCTCTGTAGTAGGGAAATACTCATTCATTAAAATCTGATTAATCGTCTGCTTATCCAGCACTAAAGATCCTTCGGCGAAAGGGACACGCTCCGCTGCAGGCAAAAATTCCGTAGCCAGATAAATCCGTCGGTTTGGATAAATTTTCGGCAAAGAACGTATCAGTTTGGCAACTTCCCCGGCTAATCCCGGCACTTGGTGCACTTCTCCTATGTAAAGCGTATTTACTTCCTTCGGCAAATAGGAAGCATAAGGGATATTCTTCTCAAAAACCCGGCTCTCAAAACAAGTAGCAATCTGGTCTTTGTGGGTTTGAAAAAAATTATAATCTTTAATAAATCGTTGCAGGGAATGAAGAATATGGGCATTATTTTTATTGGATAAATTGGTATATACCACAGGGTCTAATTGCAGCCCGATATGCGAGATCATTAAATCTTGCCCATGAGCAGCCATCACAGCCCGCGGGATCTGCAAGCGGACATTTCCCAAATCGAATGCAGCATAATCCGCGCCCCCATGTTGAAGAAAACGTTGAAAAGAACTGGATAACGCTGGTTTTATGATTGGATTGCTCTGCGGCCAGCTTGTTAACGGGAATATACTGCAAAACAGCATTAATATTATTTTTTTCATAAGCAAGGCAGACACCAAATAGATGACTATGGAAGAGCTAGCAAATAGTCAAAACCCGTATTTTGAGCAAAACGCGTGGCATCTGCCCCCGTCCAGAAAAAGAAACTGACTTTATTCGTTGAGTGGGTAAAGAAAGGATCGTCCGTCGGCCAGATATTGCGGAGGGAGGTTTTCCATAGACGTTGATTAAGAGCTAATTGAATTACCTTTGGTTTTTCCTTCACAAAAAATTTTGGCAAAGACAATGGATTTAACCAAGAAAGATGCCCGCGCCCCGCATATACGACAAACAAAGCGTCTGGATCTGTTTTATGGATTTCCGCCATCTTGGTTTCTATAACCCGCGCCCATGTTTTATTGCGAGAAACCGTTGCCAAAGGCGTGGATATGTAAAATTCTTTTTCCAACAAATCCATTTGCCGCAAATCTTCCAATGGATAAATTTCTATCTGTTTATCAACAAGCGAAGAAAAGGTTTCCTCAGCATACACAATATCCGTATCACTAAATCCCGTCCACGGCTGCAGAGAAGACGGTTTTATAACGCGGTAATAAGTTTCCAGCGTATCCCCCGTATTGTTTTGGGTTTCCGGCAAATTAATAAATTCCGTAAACACCACCACCCGACGACGCGGATTCTGGGCTTTTAATGCCAGAATCAAATCCTTTACTGCCTTCTGGAAGCTTGGCACATAATGATACTCCCCCAACATAACTATTTTTTCATTTTTAAGGCGTTTGGCCAATTGGGAAATGGCATCATTCCCGGTTTTTTTTGCCAATAGGTTGCGGCCTCTGTTCGGATATTGCTGCAGCCACTGTATCTTTTTAATGTAGTTTTTAAGAGCCACCAACACCATTTGATTATTTTTCATAGCAAAGGACGAAAAACTCGAAATGTGGAAGAACTTTTTTTCAAAAGAAAAATCATAATCAAATTCTTGATATTTCTTTTTCAACATTTCAATTTCTGTCAAAGTGGCCATAAAATCGTTCAATCTTTTGGCATCGACTTCTTCATTTCTGTCAAAAAAATACCCTTGGTTATACAGTTTCTTAAAAAGCTTTTTATTATTATCCAAACAATAAATGCTATTTATATTTCTCTGCAATATCTTCTCCACATGCGGAGAAAGGTCAGACTGTGGCAAGGGCAATGCGACGGGAGCGGCACGTTTTGCCAAAAGCCGAAAAGTATTTTTTCCTGCCGTCGAATAAATAGCGTTTTTCCCCAATGCGGCTTTTGCCAGCGGCGCTATATTTTTTTGTGCGCACAGCGGGAATGTAATAAATAAAACAACTACAAGAAGAAAAATCCTCATACTTTAAGTTTATTCTTTCTCCAGCAAAAGGAACAGAGTCATTAGTCCTATGGCAAACAGACCAAAAGTCCTATTTATTTTTGGTTTTTTATCCATCTATATAGAAAACGGCAAAGTGGCCTGCGGCATATTCCCGCCTCTCCTTCTACCAAAACGATTTGCTTACGCCCTTGTTCTGGAAGCATACACAACAATCGATTTTATCCGCCAAGCAATTGTAAAAAGATCTGTTATTTTCCCGCAAAGACGTAAAAGTAAGCGCCGGGACAGGCATACAGACCGCCTTTAAAAGAGGAGCGGAAGTAAGTTGTCCAAAACGGCGTTTTCCCCCATCTATTTCTTTTCTATAAGAGATATTCTGCATCTGTTCCAAGAACAAGAGAAGATCTGAACGCTCCAAATCCACCGATTGGAAATTTCTGCCAGAGAATTTGTTGATGGCGGATATCTTTTCGAGTGAGTTCCTGAAAGATTGGAATGGAAAAGAAAGGATTTTCTTTTCTGTTTGAAATATTTTCCTGCTGGAGGAAAATGTGTTTTCCCCTATTGTCCAACGACTGACGGCAAACCAGATGACACAACCGTGCTTTTCGCCTTTCCTGTAATCACTTTGACAGCGCTTATCCCGCCCTACAAGCGGCTGAGAGCGGGTTGTTGCGCCTAGAGCCATACCCGCATTAGCAACAAAACAAACACAAACTATTCCGACAAAACAAATGAAACATACTTCCTGTGTAATTTTCCGTACCAAGTTTCCGCTGGCACTAACACATAATTAAATCCGCTGTTTCTGGCCAGAAGCGCGGCATCTTTTCCCGTCCAATAGAATAAAGCATCTTTTTTAGGTTTTTCAAACAGCGGGGCATCTGCTCCCCAGATAGAATAAAGCGGGTTTACGGAAAATGCCATTTCGGGTAAAATTTGTACTACAACAGGTTTTTCCGGTGCAAAAAACTTCGGCAAAGAAGAATAAGAAAGCCACGAAGTGTGTCCGTTCCCCGCATACACTACAAACAACGCATCAGGATCCGTCTGCCGGATTTCGGCCATTTTTTTCGTTATAATGCGCGCCCAAGATTTATTACGGTAATCCGATCCTCTCATGGAAGGAACTATCCCGCCAGAAGCCTTTACAAGCTGAAGATAGGTTCTGTCCTCCAGCGGATATACTTCTACATTTGCATGAAGCAGTTTTTGAAAAGCCTTTGCGGCATACATCTTTTTTTTGCTCCGTTCAAGCGAGAGTGGCTCAAAAGAAGAATCTTCCGTTCTCCTATAATAAGTTTCTATCGTACTGTTGACTACCTGCCGGCCTGGTAACGGCAAATCCAGAAATTCCGTAAAAAGCACTACGCGGCGGTTTGGATTTTGTTTTTTCAATTGGGATACCAACTCTGCCACCGTTTGCTGCACTTCTACCCGATAATGAAATTCCCCCAACATAATCAATTTTTCATGCCGCAGTAAATGCGCTAATTGATGTACGGCATTGTGAGAAGCATCTTTGACAAAAACATCTTTCGCCTGATTAGGATAAGCCTCCAGCCATTCAAGTTTCTTGATCAGATTTTTGATATAAATTGCCAGCATCTGATTATTTTTTGCCGCAAAAGGGGAATAGTTTTGTATGGGCCATAAAATTTCCGAATATTGCCACAAAGGATTCCACCGGGAAACAGATTCTTTTAATGCGGCAATTTGCTGCAGGGTAGCCTCAAAATCAGGCAGTGTATTTGCGTCCATTTTTTCGGATTCCCATTCTTTCTTATGTTGACGCCATGAACTAACGAAGTCTAGCTTGACATAAAATCGTTTCTTAAGGCGTTCTTTTAACTTTTCCAACAAATTCTTTTTTTCTTCGGGAAACCAAACTTTATCCACTGAAAGAGACGTTGGATTCTTGACAGCAGGAATCTGGGCGGCTGTCCAATGTTGAAAATTCGTCTTTGCCACCGACGCACTAACGGAAGCCGCCGAATTTGCCGAAGACTGAAAAGCCGCTCTCTCCGCAGCTGCTTGAATTGCGCTTTTGCTTACCGCCGCTTTAGCGGCCGGCAGCAAATTCTTCTGGGCGTACAACGGCTTAGCCGCCCCCAGGATAAACCACACGATAAGAATTGAAAACAAAGTTTGTCGTTTCATTTTATTCAGGCAATACCAATGCATAGTCAAACCCCGTGTATTTCCCCAACTGGCTGGCATCTTCTCCTTCCCAGTAAAAAAGTGTTCTTTCAGGCACTGTTTGGAAAAAAGGATGGTTGGGATCCCACAACACAAACGGCAAATTATATTCAGAAGGAAAATCCGTTGTTATTTCGGCCACGACCTTCTTTTCCCGGGCAAAAAATTTAGGCAAGGAATAAGGCATCAGCCACGAAGTATGCCCCATTCCGGCATAAACTACAAATAAAGCATGGGGATCTTGCTGCCGGATTTCTTTCATTTTGGACTCGATCACCCGCGCCCACATCTTGTTGCGATACATAATCGCCAAAGCTGAAACCTGAGCTTTGGATAACACGCCTTCTTCTTCCCGGATTAAATCATACATTTCTCTGTCTTCCAGGGGGTAGATTTCGAAAGCATCTTTCAGCAATACCTCAAACAAATCTTTGGCATAATCTTCCCCGCTTTCCAAATAATCCTGCCAACTGAGCGGCTGAAGCGCAGCATTCTCCACCCTCCGGTAGTAAGAAAAGAGAGACTGGTTAGATGAGTAATTTCCGCTATAAGGCAAATCAATAAATTCTGTAAATAATACAATTCTCCTATTAGGATTCTGTTCCCGCAAAGCATACATCAACTGCCCTACGGCTTGCTGAACTTCTTTTATAAAATGAATTTCGCCAAGAAAATCATATCTTGCTTCGACAGGGGAACTGCCCATTCTCTTATTATGGAAGGAGAAACAGCAATCCCCAATTTATCCCGTCCCTGGTTGGGCAAGGCACGCAGCCAATTGGCTTTCTCAATAATATTTTTACCGGAAACAAGAACAATTTTATTATTTTGCAAAGAAAAAAAAGACGGCTCCGTCAGCGGCTCATGCAGTATTTCGAAAATCAAACTATTTGTTATATCTTCATTTTGAGACCACAGCTTATCAATTTTCCACATTACGGCGTAATTGCGTTGCGCTAACTCTTTATTTTGCTGTTTTTGTTGTTGGAAAATTCTTTCGAGCGCCGACCGAATCTGAGCAGTTTGTACGTTTGATACATGTGCCGCCGAAGAAGTAAGTTCTGCAGGAAATATACCAGACGGTATTTTGGTACTGACCGACGCCGCACGCTCTATTGCCACCAAGGGTTTGGAAGCGCTAACTTGCAGCGCGTGCGGAACCGAAACCAACTGTTTCTGCGCCCAGAGCGTAAAAGGAAAAAACAAGCCGACCAGCACAAGAACCTTTCTCATAGTATTACTATATTGTTTTTTCCCAGCAGGGAAAAGAGCCGTTTGACCTACTGTTTCCGTTCCAAAAGGCCTATACTTTTTTAGGTCTTTGCCGGCACGATTCCCGTTTTGACTCTTTTTTTAGAAGAACCGATTTCAAACCTTTTGTTTTCTTTTCTCTCAAAAGACTTCCCGTTGCCGCCAACCTATCATACAACCTCATATTCCGTACAAGCAAATTCGCTCTTTCCCTCCCGGGCATGCGGACGGACGGGCGACGCAAAGGTAAGCGCCAAAGCGTCGGCCGTATCAGGGCTTTTTCCGCAGCGTTCTTTTATTTTCTCTTTAGGCTCTAAACGCATACGTCCCGCGATGTCGAAATCATAGCACACCTGACATAAATCCGCCTTTAGCTCCGCAGAGTCAGGCAGGGCTCCTCCTTCCTTGATCCACGCGGCCATTTCTGCCCACATTTCAGCCCGCTTATTGGCATATTGGCTTGGGCGAGAAGAAGTGCCTCCAAACGGAATTTCGGTTACGCTAAAGCCCAACTGGCGCAGACGATCTATTACCCCTCCGCCGCAGCCGGCGTCAATAAAAACGCCGTCCGGCCGGAACCAATCTATTTGCCGCGCCACGCGGTCGGCTAACGCCATATTATCCAATTGTCGGAACACGAGCGGTTCAAAAGCTTTGAGTCCTTGCCGTCTAAAAATGACGCTTCGGTCATTGCCGAAACGAGCGGGATCCACTCCCATTATTTTGGGAGAAAAACGCAGTTCGGCCGATGAATAATTGCGCGCGCAGGCCTGTAATACTGCATCAATGGGAATTAATATATTCTCCGCCGAAGCCGTAAAATCGCACAGATATTCCTGGCGAAAGATATTCGGCGGCGTCTCTTTTCGCAGACGTTCCAATTCGTGCGGGGCGATTACCCCGGACTCATCGGCGCGGAACACCCCCACCCACCAAACGCCGGGTTCTATTTGCGCCGCTTTTTGGGCGCGGTTAAAAAGTTCAAAAAAGGCATTTTGCCCTTTGGGAGTCCCCATAAATACCGCCCACCCTTCGCGGGATAAAAGCATAGGGCGAATGATTTCGGTAAACACGTCTGGTTTAATTTGGGCATATTCGTCCAGTACCACACCGTCGGCATAGGTGCCGCGCAGGGCGTCGGGGTTATCGGCGCCGCACACCCAAATACGCGCGCCGTTGGGCAGACGCAGGCACAGTTCCGCTTCGTTCACGCCAACGCCGGGAAGTGGGGCGGAATAACGCTTTAAATAATCCCAAGCAATCATTTTGGCTTGTTTTAAAAACGGGGCTAAATAGAAGTAGCGCGGGTGCGGCCGCGTGTTTTGCAAGGCTTTTTTGAGCAAATGATTGACGGCGCAAACGGTCTTTCCGAGCTGCCGGTGCGTAACCAACACGCAAAACCGATGCGTTTCCAGGTTCGGGTGGATTTGACGCTGCGCCTCACGCGGATAATAGGGAATGGTAACGATTAAATCTGCTAAGGCTTTCTTCATTTCTCACTCTCCCAACGCACAATAAGCGGCGCGACTTGGGCGGCTTCTTCTTTTCCATCTTTCCACCCCAGCAGATTTTTAGCGGTAAAAACGGCAAAAGAGGCCGAATAATTGCCCCGCAGACTGTTTTGAATTAAGATATTTCCCTGTAAATCACGCGCTTTATGAGCCGCTTGCCGAAAAGCGGGATGCTTATTTTCCCACTCCTCCAATACTCGGCAGGTGGTGCCGATCATTTTTGCAAATGCGGCAAAAGTGGGAAGTTCCGCGGCGGTTTCCACCAGCGTAACCGAACCGTCGCGCTTGGCGACTTCGGTTACCGTAAAAGGCGGCACATCAAAAAAAGCGAGCAGCCGCTCACAAAATTCAGGCTGATAACGCAATGACTGAACGGATTTCTTAGAAACGCGGGAACGGGTTTTGGCGGACATATAAACTCCTTTAGGCAGGCATGAAAATACAACCGACCCCTTAGAAGGGATACGGCCAAAACCGGAAAGTAAAAAGGGAAGATCGGGCGAACGCCCCAGATAAAAAAATTACAAACCGCTTAAGCGCTTTGTAATAGAGTTATTATAGCAAAATAGACGTAATTTGTCAATATAAAAGTTCTTCATTAAGCCAGCCAGCAGATAAAGTTTTGGCACGAACTTTCCCCTCGCCGGACTTTTCGGAACCCCAAAAAGCGCAGCCTTAAAAGCTGCGCCTCTGCAGATTTTTTCGGATTACGCGCCGGTTACGTTAAACCGCTTCCACCGGCCGGACAGAAACCGCCACAGCATAAATACAGCGGTCAGCGCGGCATAAAACGTCAGCCAACTCCACACCCAAAACACACTCATTTTCAACCGATATACGATCAGCCATGTGCCGGGAATTAAAAGTCCCCACGCGCAGAAAAGCATCACATACATATAGAACTTGGTATCGCCCGCTCCGCGGATGGCCTCGCCGAAAATCAAGTAGGTGGCGTCAAACAACACAAAGCAACTTACCAATTTCATCAGCGGATAGGTTTTCGCCGTAATAGCGGCGGCATCGGGCGAAGAAGGCGGAATAAAAAGTCCAATAAAAAGCGGAGCGAAACAAAAGAAACAAACGCTTACCGTACCCGCATACGCATATCCGATTTTGCATGCATTTTTGACCACTTTAATACTCAAATCCGACCGCTTTAACCCTTGATACTTGCTGACCAAAATCTGTATGCCGATACCCAACCCCAAAATTACCGTAAACACCATCGGCTGCATAGACATTACCACATTGCTGGCCTGCAGGGAAAGCGTATCAATGTTGCCAATCATAAACGTAAACAACGTAAATGACAGAATATCCATCAGAAACCCAAATCCATTGGGAAGCCCGAAACGGAGCAACCGCGAAAAAACAGGCTTATAAAACCCCGCCAAACGGCTGATTTTAAATTCTTTGCGCACTTTACCGGCAAAAATCAGCGTGCCAAAAATCAGGGTAATGGAAGCGCTTCCGATAATGGTTGCCCACGCCGCGCCTTCGATACCCATGGCAGGGAACCCCAATTTTCCGAAGATCATCACATAATCCAACACCACGTTGACGATATTGCCCACCACGGTGGCCCACATCGGGATTTTGGTATAACCGCGCCCGCTGAAAAAACTGGCCAAAGCGTTATTAATAACCGCCAACCCGCCAAAAATGTTCAAAATGGCAAAGTATTTAATTTCCAACAGCCGCACCGCTTCTTCGTGTCCAAAGGCATTGATAACCGCTATTCCGGCAGGCGTAAGCCCCGCCAACACCAACGAAGAAAGCACCGCCAGCAAAATTCCCTGCCAAAGAGATACCGTTACAGACGCATATTTTTTCTTTGCATAATACTGAGAAATAAAAACGCTCGTATAACTGGCCAACCCCATAAACATCGATCCAAAGGTCATCGCCAGCACTCCGGCCGGCACGCAAGCCGCCAGCGCGTCATGAGAATACCAAGCCAAAAACATACGATCTACAAACTGCATTACCACTTGGGCGGCCATAGTAACGATTAACGGATAAGATAAATGCCACAGTTCTCCCAGCGATGCCTGTTGGTATGTTTTTTTCATCATTTTACGAAGCGCTCCTATTGTACAAATCCTTCTAATAAGCATAAAAAAGCCCTGAACCGAGGCTCAGGGCTTTTTAAAAGTCTTTCAAAATTATAGTTTGACGACTTTTACGGCCTTGGGGCCTTTTTCGGATTCTACGACTTCGAATTCCACTTCCTGACCTTCGGCCAAGGTTTTGAAACCGTCGCCCTGAATTTCCTGATAGTGAACAAAGAGATCTTTAGAACCGTCTTCGGGGGTTAC
The DNA here is from genome assembly GCA_944326765.1 of uncultured Elusimicrobiales bacterium. GTDB lineage: Bacteria > Elusimicrobiota > Elusimicrobia > Elusimicrobiales > Elusimicrobiaceae > Avelusimicrobium. The sequence goes on from CALVFE010000021.1 coordinate 13,040, forward strand.
GAAACCGTAACCTTTCTGGTCATTAAACCACTTAACTTTTCCTTTAGGCATTTTACTATTTACTTCCTTTTATGAATTATCAGGTACTTAAACTTAATAAGTACCTACAATTATTATACTATAAATCGGAAAAAATAGCACCAAGGTTTTAGAAAAATAATTGAAAAGCGTGCTGAGTGAAAAGAGTATAATGATTTTATGAAAATAATGGAAGCCGTACCCAATGTTTCCGAAGGGCGTCGGGCAGATATCATCGAAGAGATCCGCCGTGCGGCGCAAGCGGCCTCGCCGGAGGCAAAACTGTTGCATACCGATTCCAACCCCGATGCCAACCGCACCGTTTTTACGTTGGCGGGCACCCCTCAGGGGGTGCGGCTGGCTTCATTTGCCTTGCTGGAAACAACCGCGCGCCTGCTTGATATGCGCACGCAGCACGGGGCACACCCGCGCTTGGGCGCCACGGACGTATGTCCTTTCATACCGGTAAGGGACATGACCCTTTTGGAAGCGGCGCAACAAGCCACCTGGCTGGCACAAGAGGCGGCGCAGCGGCTCCGCCTCCCTATTTATCTTTACGAAGCAAACGCCGTTTCTGCCGAGCGGAAGAATCTGGCTTTTATCCGCCGCGGCGAATATGAAAGTTTGCCCCAAAAACTAAAAGAACTCCCCCCCGATTTAGGCCCGCGGGAATTTTCCCCAAGTGTAGCCAAAACCGGTGCTACTGTGATTGGGGCGCGTTCTTTTTTAATTGCTTTTAACGTTTCTTTAAACACGCAGGATGTGGAAACAGCCAAAGAAATCGCTTCGGTATTGCGGGAGAAAAACGGCGGCCTTGCCGGCGTAAAAGCAATCGGCTGGCTGATGCCAAAATATCGGGCGGCGCAAGTCTCTTTCAATTTGACCGATTTTCATACTACCGGCTTAGCCCAAGTATACGAAGCCTGCCTCCGGCAAGCCCAGCATCGTGGCGTATGCGTTACCGGCAGCGAACTGATTGGACTTGCACCGGAACAAGCTCTTTTGGAAGCCGGTCGTTTTTATGCGCCTCATACTACCGCGCCGCAAGAACTCATACAGCAGGCTGCCCAGCATTTGGGGTTAAATAAAATCCGCCCATTTTACGCCCAGGAGCGGATTTTAGAATATCGGTTGCAAGAACTTTTACAAAAGCCTGGCTAACTGCACATAGGTTTCCGGTGAAATCTGCTCTGCCCTGACGGCTGGAGCAAGGTGCAATTTTGCTAAGGAAAACTGTACTTTTTCTTTTTGATATCCGCCCAGAACCAACGAATTAAACAAGGTTTTCCGGCGGTGCAAAAAAGCGGCGTTAATTAATCCTTTAAAATGAGGCCAATCCGTCGGGAAAAGCGCCCCAGCGGCGCATTTGCGAAACACAAGCACCATACTCTCCACTTTTGGCGGCGGATTAAAACACCCCCGGCTCACTTTACAAACCAGGCTAATCTGCGCGCGCAGCTGGCTAAAGATAGACAAAGGCCCGTAGAATGTCTCCCCCGCACGGGCGCGGATACGCTGCGCCTGTTCTTTTTGAAACATAAAAACAGCCGTTTGAAAATACGGCCAATCTAGTACTTTATCCAAAATAGCGGCAGCATCAATATAGGGAAGATTGCTCAGAAATAGAGTTGGCTGAGGCAACAAAACAGCTAAATCTGTTTTCAAAAAATCACTTTGTAGTATTTTTACACCCGCCTGCGAAGGCAAAACTTTTTGCAAATAAGCCACCATGTCCGGATCAATTTCCACCACGGTAAAATTTTTTACCCCCCGCTGGATAAGCGGCAGCGTCAGCGCTCCTTTTCCGGGGCCGATTTCCACCAATTGCTCGGATTTGGACAAAATCACCGCATCAATAATTTGTGTAATGATCTTTTCATTGATCAGAAAATGCTGCCCATATTTTTGCATAGTTAATCGGTTAATATCTTTAAATTTCGTTTGGCTACTTTATTTTTGGGATCTGTTGCTAAGGCTTGCTGATAATAGGTTTGCGCCGCCGCGTCATTTCCCGCCACGACCGCCGCCGTTCCCAACCCCAGCAGTGCCAACGGATCCCGAGGCGCCGCCCGGTATGCCTCTTCAAAACTGGCGGCAGCGGCTGCCGCATTTCCGCGCGCCAACGCCGCAACCCCCGTTAAAAGCGCACACGTTCCGTCCGCCGGGCATTGGGCTGCATAATCCGACAGCTCTTCTTCGGCGTCCTCCACAAACGAAAGCCATGTACGCCCCATTACCCAAAGCCCCATGTCATTGCCAACAATGCGCGGATCATATACGGCTTTGGGAGCAGCCGTATTATCCTGCGTCAACGCGGAAGCAGCGGCGTAATCCATAGTACGTCCTTGCAAGGACATATTGATATCATACTCTTCTCCCGCCTGGGCAATGGCCTGTTCCAAGCCAGCTATTAATTGTTCGATTTGCTCTTTTCGTTGTTCGGCGCTTCCTTCCGGCAAAGCAAATATGCGTTTAAAGGTGCGGGAGGCGGAGGAGTCAGACAACTTCCCCTCGGAACGGAAACGCTGGTAGGCTTCTTCGAAAGTACTGCCGCGGCGCGTATGGGAAGAAGCAGGCGCCGAAACGGGATTATATTCCAAGGAAACTTCTATATTAACTGTTTTGGAAGGAGAAACTTTCTCCAGACTTTCTTTAAAATCTTCGATTTCCTTTCTGAAAGCCTCTGCGCCGCGTCCGCTGGCGCGGTACACCGCATTGAGGGCAAGGCCGTCTGAGTTAAAACGCGTAATAGAAAAAGCTTCTTCCAATACTTCACGCGCCGCGGAAAGATCTCCCTGCCTGATTAATAAAAAAGCATAACGCAACCTGGCTACATAATCCCCCGGCTTGGTATGAACCGCCTTTTTATAGTATTTTAATGCTTCCTGCGGTTGGTTTAACTTTTCATACAAAGCCCCCAGACTTAGTTGAGCATCTTCATAGCGGGGAAACAGCCGCAATGCTTTTTTGAAAGAAGCTTCCGCCTGTTCATCACGCCCCAGCGCTTCATAGAGTGTACCCAGCTGATAATGATACAACGGTTCCCGCGGAGCCAACTCAACAGATCGCCGAAAATGTTCCAAAGCTTTTTCCAATTTCAATTGCACAGCATAGGTGGAACCCAAATTCATATGGGTATCGGCTTTATTGGGATCCAACTCATTTGCTTTCAAAAAATAGTCCTGCGCCTGAGGAACATTGCCTTTCCAGCCGCTGGCAATTCCTAAAAGCTGATAAGCCATCGCATTATTTGGATCCAGCCGCAACGCCTCTCGATATTCGCTTTCTGCGGCGTCCACCTGTCCCGTCCAATACAGAGAAGCTCCTAATAGAAGATAGGGCAGAGGATCTTTGGAATTTTTTACGACCGCTTTGGCAAAACTGTTGGAAGCTTCTTTGTAACGGGCCTGCGCCATTTCACTCATACCCCGGCGGATATCGGTAATGGACTGTTCCAACATAATCCGATCCCATACCGTTTGAGAGTAATCCGTTTTCAATTCCTGCTTGCGAAAAGAAAACGGGAAAAACGCCTCTGCGGGAGAAATCGCAATTCCCCACAAAAGCAGCGCCGCCATCGCCGGATAAATACGCCTTATCTTCATATCTATATGATAAATAAAAACGCTCTTGCAGAGCAAACAGATTTGTACATGTCGGATTCCAAAGACAAAAAAAACCCCGGAAGGGAAATCCTTCCGGGGAAAAGAAACTAATTTATTTGCTGAGTACAGTATTGGTTCCTTTTTCTTTGGAACTTCTATACAGCCGTGTACAAGCATTGGAACCGTAACCGTTGGTCGGTTTTGCCGTTTTGCCGTTGATACACACGCCGCCTACATATCTTAAAGCGTCGGCTACGGACATACTTCCACTTAACTGGCAAGAATCTTCCATATCACTCAACACGTAATGATAGGCTTGCGTGAAGAGGTGACGGTTATAATCATCGATGGTTCCGTTATACTTTTCATCTAACAGCTTTTCATCAGCCGTATGTTGACGTTGGAACCCAACCGCTTTGGCGATAGGATAGAGCGGATATGCCTGCGGATTCAACGCATCTTCCGTCCAACCACCTTCTTGTAATCCCGTTAAATACGGATCCCGTCCGGTGGCACCGCCGCCGCCGCCCTGTTCAAAAGACTGGCTCAAATCGCCGTTGCTGTATTTGCTCCAGTTATAGCGACCATAATGGTATTGAGCCGACACCGTGGGCGTATTTACCGTTTTGCCTCCCTCGAAGGCAGAAGCACATCCGAAGAAACGCCTATCGATAATTTGGTTGCTTCCGTCCATTACATACAGGGCAGGATAGTACGAAGAATCCGGACCGATATACGCAGCAAACGCACCCAACATATTTCTCCAGGCTCTGGAATCCTTCATTAATTGAGGCGCCGTATCAAAGGCGTTATGTCCGATGGTTTTCCCTAAGGCACATACCACATTAAGCGGCACCTGCGCTTTTGGATCCATTGCATAATCCAATGTCATCGCGTCAACTAATTCGGAAACGGTAACATTTCCCGTATGTTCAAACTGAGTTTCCGCTGCTTGCAGCGCCGGACTTTGGTTGGCTTTTGCAATTACTTGATTGACATATTGCTGCACATTCTCCTGATCGAACACTTTTGCAGGATTTGTCCTCGTGTTCACACGCGCACTATAACCAACGTCTAAGCAGTCATCAATGGCTTGATTCAGCTCTTTTTTCCCAGTCTTCCCATATACCACAAACTGCGGAAATTGGAAGAATTCTTTGCGTTCATGGAGAAAGAGATACAAAATGCCTTTTTGACCGCTCATGATCTGCGCCAAATACAACTTATGAGGATCAACGGGGTCATTACCTCCTTTATAAAGATCAATGGGGTTATCATCTTCTCCTTCCGGGTCTTTCTTTCTCAAGTCAGTTGTAATACCAATAGGATCAGAACCGTCGTTATACACACAGGTTGCGGTGCTGACCACACTCCCTGGTTTATCCTGACCTAAGCTGATGGTCTTGCCACTTTTATCTGTTACCGAGATATTACCATTATTGCAACCGCCTTTGGTAATGGAACTGCCATCTGTAAGCAGCGAGTTACACTGACGGACTTCCCATGTAATAACAACGCGATTGCCGGCTTTCTTCAGTTTCTGTATTTCCTGAGACGTAGCTACAACCTGATAGTCGTCCCCTTTTCCGGGCAGGTCGGCACGTTCCTTCCCCAAACTTTGGGTTACGAAACCAGCATTGGTAATATTTTCACTCCACGCGCCTTTGAACGGTCTCACATCTTGGTGCGGAACATAGAACCACTGACCGTCATTAGCAATATCCGTAGAGGTGGTAATAGTCGCCGGCTGGGCATTATTTTCCCCTTGCAACGTGTATGAGATGAGGAAGCGGTTCTTCATTGAATTGTAAGCCGCATTTCCAGACATACCATTTGTAAAGGTTAAATGCGCATACGGGAAACCTTGTTCTTTTTCTCCTTTGGAGATATTGGCCATGTAATCGCAGCTGACGCGCACCAGCGGATAGGCGCAGCGCGCTCCCGTTACCCAGCCTTTTCCTTCTTTGGCTCCTTTCGTAGATAAGGCTAAGTTTTCTTTGGTTCCTGTCGTTACTGCATCACGGATCAAACCGCCTTCTCTAATCGTATTTAAGAAGTCTTTATATTTCGGCAAGTCTCCGCCATCAACCAGAGCTACTGCTTTTTTCACTCTATCAATGTCTTTTGCCTGTTCGTTGATTTCCTGTTTACAATCCTGTTTAACAGGCCATTTCAATTTGGCACATTTGGCCATCGCTTCATCATAGCTGTTGGCTTTGAAAGCGCCCGCTTTACCTTCTTTATTCAAGCCCCAATATCCTTTGTAATTATAGACAGTGGAAGCAGTTTTAGAGGCTTTCTTATCGATTTTTTTATCTTTAATAGCCACACTTTCAATGAACAACGGTACAAAGTTCTTGCGATCAGCCATAGCCGTGATGTTAGCATTAAACTGAGCTCCTTTGCCTACATAACCTACCACTAACGCATTGGATTGTTCATCTGGAGGCAAATTATAGTAAGCGTTCAGCTGGTTGGTCGGAACACCTACCACATAATGCAAGACACTCCAACCTTTATCCTTCGTGCTGGAAAAATTAGCTTGATAAATGCCGTTTTGGGCAAAAGAATTACAGTCGCTTATTTCAGCAAAAGCTCCTTTGTTTTTACCAAACCACTTGTTCCACAAACCAGAAAGCCACACGCCTAAGCCGTTGCCTAAACAATCCAAGCGCTGGGCAATAGGACCTAATGTTACTTCATTGGCATTCCCGCCTTTCCAAGGGTCTTCAATATCCTTCTCAATCTTATATTTGAAATAGGCACGGCACTCATCTTTTCCAAAAGGCACATCAGGATATGCTTTTTCCCAAGCTTCTTTATTTAATCCGGCACATTCATCTTCATCACCCGCGCCGGCAGAGGCTCCGAAAATCTTACCCATAGAACCGTCGTCCGTACCCGTGATGACACAATTGAGAATACCGCCCAAGATGTTTTGCAGCAACTGATCTTTCCACTTAATCCAGTCCCATTTGCGGTTGAATTCAGCTTCCCATTCCATCTGGGAGCGTCTTTTCATCATATCCCACCACCAGGGTTCTTTGCCATTAAATGCAAAGCGGCGTTCCAAATTGCCATTACCGCCGCCAGGGCCAAATTCGCCCCCCATCAAACCGCCAATTTTAGCGGGTTCAACGGGTTTCATCTGGGCGTCCATCAAAGCCTGCATAGCGTTGGATTTAGACATAGCATCTTTCGAACGTCTGGCTTCTGCGGCCGCGCCCTGACCAAAATAGCTGCGGCTGGGTTTTCCAGCTGCCTGTAAAGGCTGCAGCGAAACAGGTTTCGGGCTGTTGCGCGGGCCTTCGGCAGAAACTTTCTGAGCAGCCGTTTTTAAACCGCCGCCCCACATACCTACGCCCAGTTTCCCGCCGCCACGGCTCGTAAGTCCGGCTGAGGACAACGGATTAATTTTGGTAGCAGCCCGACGGAAAGCCGCCCGCGTAGCAGGAGCTGCGCTGGTTTTATAAATATTAGTATTGTTTTCTTCCACAGAGCTATCCGTAAAGGAAGAATCATCTAAACCGCTGCGGCTGTCAATATCGTACAGATGCTCATCATCCGCTTCTTCATCAGATCCAAAACCTTTAATCAAGCTTAAAGGATCCCGCCCGGCCAATTGAGCAATCTGTCCTTCCGGATCCCCGACAACCGTATCAAAACCATACCGTTCGGGATCGAATATAGACTCCTCGCTTCCGGGAGTGATTAAAGGTTCTTCCGTTACCTGGCCGCTGTATTTATACAAAAACGGCAACAGCAACAGCGCCACCAAGGCTGCGATAAAGAACGGGGCATCTCTTTTAGTCCTCTCAAAGAGAGTCTTTTTCGGTTTGCCATCGCTCCCAATTTTGGAGGAAATACGATTAGCAAAAGATTTAGAAGCAACAGGTTTACTGTTCTTAATCTTATCGCTAAAGGTAAAACTATCCTTCTTTTTTTCCTCTGGCATAAAAGCCTCCTATTAAAATAAAACTGCTGGGTTTAGGCTTTCTCAAAGCCCGGGAAAAGAATTTCTCCGTCGGAGAAAACTTTTCCGTTTTACTATTTTTATAATAAAGAAATTCGTTGTTCAGAGATGGTTCCCCACTCCGTAACAACTTTCTTTATACATACTTCCTTACTTCTATTATACAATTAAATGCGGTTTTTTCAAGGGGGTTTTTAATAAAATTGTGTAGATCCCCAATCCGCTTCCGGAAAGAAATCCCCTGCATTGGGATCCACCGGATTTCCGTTTACATTGACATTAAACGTTCCTTCTACCAATTTAGAAACGCCTTCTTCCGAACAGCCTTTATCATGACAATCGCCTTCTTCATAATCGGCGGCGGCTTTTATTTCTCCCATACAAGCTTTTTGTTCTTCTGGAGTTTCCAAAGCCGCGCATTTTTCTTTTTCTGCCGCGCAATAAGAAGCATACTGATCATACCGTCCCTGCAAATTATTGGTAGTACAGGTACCCTCTCTGCCCACTTTTACAGCGACTCCGCAAAAAGTACCCAGATCCGAATAAGCCAATTTTACTTGCTCACATTGATTACGCAATACAGAAAGCCGGTTTGAAAAATCGCCATCTACCTCATCACACGTTTTTGGAAAAGAGCCGGCCAACACATTAATACCTTCTTTTGCGGCCTGCAGCTGATTGGTCAAAACTTCTCCCGACGAACTTAATGCGCGTTCACATTCTTTTTCATTTTGCAACCGAAGCTTGATATTATCTAAATCCGATACCACATCGTCCGGATTGATCCCGATGCCGGAGAAACCGGAAGAATCAAACACCTTTTTAGGCATATCGGCGCCGTCAAAACCGGCAGAAGCCAACGTTTTTTTAAGAACTACATTTGGCGTACGGCGCGCACTCATTCCCGTCAGCCACGCATAATACATATCCCGCTGGGCTTTATGATTGCCAATATCTGTAATAGGATCAAGCTGGGAAAGTGTTCCGCCGGTTTTCAAACTTTTAGCGATATTAGAAAGCCCTGCATCAGACCGAGTCGCCTTATCCACCAGCTTACCCAACCAGTCAGATTCCCCCGTCCCAGAAATATGTGGATTGGCGATCTTTTTTAAAGAGTTCGTCGTATTAAACCCATCTTTTGGATTGCGCGCCACGGCAGAAACGTCCGAGCCAAAATAAACTTCATCTGGTTGTACCGCATTTGCTTGGGTATTGGCCGTTTCACCGGAAATATGGGCAACCGCGGGGTTACTGTCCCCCTCTCCCAATGTATGATAGGAACCAGAAATAAAATCCCCCGCTTTCCCTTGTTTGGACAGAGAAGCGTTTACAACCCGCAAATTAATTAAACTAGCATCTTTTTCCGCCGACATACGTCCATAAGCAGAAGAAAGACCTCCGTCCTTTCCAAAAATTCCTATTTCATTCGGATTATCCAGCTCTGCACGCTGGATTTTAGCATGTTCATTCCAAGAAAGAAGCGCTTTTAAAAAAGATATATCTTGGGTTTCTTCCGGCGTATAACCCATCGCCCATGCTATATTTCGAAGAAACGGAATTTTCCCTACCGGAACTACCCCGGTAAACAAAATCAATAAAAAGAACAAAATGGCCACCGTCCAGGCTTTTTTGGAGCGGGAGAGGCGTTTTATTTCCAACCACAGCAATACCAACGGACTCGGTTCTTGTTCTTCTGTGTTGGAGCGAATTTGCTTATTCTGTTCTTTTTTCATCTTATACAAAAAGGCGGAAGGAACGGTAACGCGTTCCTTCCGCTTTAGTAAACTATTTCTTAGAAGCCTGTTGCTGAGCGGCCTGTGCATCTTTTTGCTGCAGTTGCTGCACCAGGGTTTCTCCTCCCGCCGTTGCCGATGTTATGCCTACTGTTTTAACAGCTCCAATTGCCTTTTTCATAAAGGCTTCCTTGGCAACCGTATCGCCCTTCACGCCCACTTTCATAGCAGACAAGCCGGTCATAATCATGGCTGCAATAGCGCCAAGCGCAACAACATACGACATAATCGGCATAAAGAGCCCATTGTAGTTCCTCTGATAATGGATACCAAAACCTGCCACGGTAAGAGCATAAGCCATCACAACCCCTAATATGACCCAGCCCCAAGCGACCATAGAAGCCCCCGCCGCGGCCGTTACTGGAGTAGCCATTAACATCTTGCCTTTAGAAATCAAATGATATCCCGCCGGGATTGCCACCACCGTAACAGCCACCAAAGCCAGCGTCATCCACATCAAACGCTTACGGGCTTTTTCCTGTTTTTCTGCAAAATCATCTTCTTCTTGCGCCCAATCTCCCACCGCCTTCAACTGAGAAGCCTCCGGCGCGGAAAAATCAGCAGATCCGGCAGAATTATCTTCTGTCGAGGCATTTCCTTCCACCGTCATACCGCCGGAATTTTTATAACTGGCTAACAAGGCGCGGGAACCTTCGTTAGCGGAGCGGTCACGGTTTGCAGCCGCTTCCGCCGAACGTTTGGAAATATCTTTTAAATCATTTTTTTCTTTGAAAGATCGTCGGACACCTGCGGAAGTGGAATTTCTTCCACCCGCCATAAAAGTGGAATTAGAAGGGCGCGATAATCCCATAGCAGAAACCGCATTGCTGCCGCTGGGCATTGCCCCAGAAAATTGATATCCCTCCGAGCTCGCTCCACTGCTGGTGGAACCGCCCCCTCTGCCGCCCGCTACAGCCGTTCTCCGCGCAGCACTTCCGTCAGAAGAACCACTCATTGTTCCGGCGGCAGCATTGAACGCATTGCCTGAAGCACGCGCCATCGAAGCAGTGCCTAAGGTAGGACGGTCTCCTTCATCTTGGCTGCCAGCCCCTCTCCGCCGAGCGGCGGCGGAAGCCACCGCACCGGAATTAACGCCGGCAACGGAACCTGCCGGAGCATTACCGGCAGCAGGTGCATTTTCTACTGCTTTATTAGCTCCCATACCCAAACCATCAGTAGCGGAAGTGGCAGCGGCCGGACCAAAAGAAATGTTTTGGATACTATCTACATTATCCAATCCAAAATTATTTGCCGCGCCGGAACCGGCCTCCATCGTCTCCCTTTCTTCAGCCGTAGCCACTTGATTTAAGGAATCCTTGATATTAATCGAAGTCAGCAAACCATTTCTGTGTCGCATTCCTTCTTGCGGGGACGAACTGATAATAGACGACACAGAACGCAGCGGCCGTTCTGTGCTGGCAAAAGTGTTATCGGCTTGATAAGCGCCGTACACCAACATTGCGCCTGTACCGCCAATTGCCAATAGTTGGGGAACCCCCATGACAATTTTACCAGATGTACTTTTTAAAAATTTAAACAAGTTCATAAGTAATCTCCCTACTGCTTAAATGCATCCACCGCATTTTGCACGCCGGACTGCACCGTTTGTCGTTCCATAGATGCCTGCTGATACACAGCCTGTCTGCGCAGAAACTCTTCCTGTTGTTGCTCTTTTTGTTTCATTTCTAAAATTTGCCGCTCGGTTTCTTTCATACGGTAATGAAAATAAAAGATTCCAGCCACCCAGATAGCAAATACAAGCAATACCACACCCCGCGCCAACAGTACCATCTTGCGGGAAGGTTTCATAGGAGAAATAGTCAACTTTTTTCTATCCGTCATACACACTCCTATTTGTTAGTTTTACCACTTTCCCCTTCAATATTAAGATCATCTGCGTCCAGCGTAGCGTCCTCCGTAGCTTCAGTCGCCCACCAAGCTGCCCCTAGACCTAACCCAGCCGCCGCACCACCGGCCAGCAACTTTGCCCAAGTTGCCCACTTGACAGCAAATCCGACTCCTGGAATAAAAGCCGCTCCAATAGCAGCAGTCAAAATAGCGCCAATTGTAATTCCCCATGTGGAAAGAGAAGATCCGCCATAGTTATTTGCATACTTTGCACTAACCACTAATAAGGTAATTACCGGGATTAAGGCAACTGCCGCAATGGCAGCAGCCAAGGCATATCCCACTCCAAAGAACCAACCGGAAGAAGCGATCGCAATCGGAATAGCGACCAAAGCAGCCAATGCCGTGGGGATAGCAATCCACATCCAAGTACGGATATTATCTCTGGCTTGTTTGCGCTCTAAAGCTTCAGTCTCCCATGTACCAGCCGTATACCCGCCAATAGAACGCAATTGGGTATCAGTTGCATTGGAAAAATCTTTGGACCCTTGCCCTTGCCCGGTTGTAACATTATCGCCGGAAATACTGGTTATTCCGCCTGAAATTTTGGTACTGGCTAACAAGGCGCGCGATCCTTCATTTGCCGCACGGTTGCGGTTTTTGGCCGCATCAGAAGATCGTTTTTGAATAAATTTCAAATCATTGCTTTCTTGTGAATTTTGGGCATTAGCGGCACTCAAATTTCGGCTGTCGCCTAACATTTCATTTCTTCCAAAACTGGAATGCGCCCGAATGCGAACACCTTCTTGAGCGGAGGCTGCCTGCGCTTGGAATTTTTTCATTACCTCAACTGGATTTTCTATTTTGCCTGTGTTACCGGAGTTACCACCCCCTTGTGAACTGTCCTGTACCACGAAGGAAGAATTGAAAGCATTTCCGCCACCGCCGCCCAATCCTTGTGTGGCAGCGGAAGAACCCCAATCACGGCTGGCGCTGGCCAACGCAGCGGCAGGTCCGGTTCCTCCGTTTGCCTCCCCGGCAGCTGCTGCCTGTTGCTGCGCCTGTGCCTGTGCCTGATTAATGGCATTGGTTACTCCAGCCAGAGATTGCTGCGCAAGAGCCATAGGATTATTTTTCAGGTCTTCCTCATTTGCCCGGTTAGCCCCCATTCCCAATCCTTCCGTTCCGCCCATTTGATAGGCCTGCGGATTAGAAGGAGCTGGTTCCGGAACGGGAACTGTATCATCATATTCTTCCGATCGTTTTTGGGCAAGCGCGATTTTTTCCGTCATCTCAATGGCTTTGGAAGGGGTTGCCAGAAAGGAAGATTGCACCTCGCCATTGGAACCATAGGATCCGCCATTGGCTCCCGCGACATATACAACCTCCCCGGGATTATACTGGGCCCTTAGGTTAAAAGCCGTATTATCGGAAGGAGTATCCAAATACTGCCAAGCGGCAATACCGGCTACGCCGACCACGGCTGAAAGCCCCACCGCCTGTGCAGTGGACAAAGCAAGTTTACCGCTTTTACCCAGCCATTTAAAGATATTCATAAATTCCTCCTAAACTACTAAAACTATTTTTTAGCACTTTGTAAACAAGTCAACGGAGCTTTATGCCCTTGACATCTTGCTACGGCCTGCTGATCGTATTTAGAACTATCCCCAAAGTCTTTTCCATACTTAGACCACCACTCTTTGTTATCGGAAGAAGACCCTGTATTTGTAGAACCATATTCCGGCGTAGTAATTTTGCTATTTCCACTTCGCTGATGAGCATTATAAGCCGTATTGTAAATGTTTGCACGTTCCTGCGCATAAAAAGTATTGGATAAGGAACCTCTTCTGTTATTTTTCAATTCAGAAGCAAACTCCTTGCGCATATCATTTTCCCACTTTTGCGTATCTTTCTTGTAAGCAGCATATTTTTTTTGATCTACCACGACTTCGGATTCTTCTGTAAATCCCAAAGCTAACAATTCAGGATCCTCTGTAGGTCGAGAAAAAGTGGACTGGTAATCTTCTTTTGGACGGGAATATTTTTCTACCGCTTTTACATTTCCTCCGGACAATCCTTTTTTATAATTTGCAAAATCTTCCATCAGATTACCCTTCACATCCGCCATCTGTTCCGCAGTGCGGCCTGTTACTTTCATATATAGATCTTGCTCTTCCGGACTCAATTCACTCCATTTTTTGGACAGAATTTGTTCTGCAGTTTGATTATCAAATCCATTCGCAGCGCTGTTTCCGCTAATGGATCCCTGCAGGGCGTCAATTCCCTGATTAAGCAAATTGCCCATAGCCTGCAGTCCCATATTAATCATACCGCTCCATAATTGTTCCAATAAGCGGTCAGACATCGTTTCCAAAAAATCGTCTTCTAAATCATCTTTATCCTTTTGTCCTTTATTGGCGGCATCAGAAACAGCTTTGTCCAAATTACTTAAATCAGCCGAAGAAACCGGTGCATTCGTATCCAATGCCAACCCTCCGCTTTTACTTAAATCCACCCCTCTTTCCGTAAAAGCCTCACTGCCTTGCACATTCCCGCCCATCAAGGCTCTTTTGGCATTTGCCCCTTTGGAATCTTTCAGTCCGGCCGCGGCGCGGCTGGTCTGCGCGAACTGCGCCAAAGCCCGGCGAGCATCTTGATTTCTTAACTGGGTTACCTGCGGGGTTTCCGATCCTTTTTCTTGGCTCTTATACGGAGAAAAATCCCCGCGCGGAGCTCCCCAAGAAGTGCTCACTCCGCTGCCACTGGCGCGGCCTACGCTGGCATTATCA